>JAQZDA010000041.1 GCA_028751075.1 Euryarchaeota archaeon Ods02
ACGGCACCGACGTCGACGAAGGCAAGTTGACGGAGGAGGAGAGACAGCTTTTCGAGGAGGTCGAAGCCGCGATATCCGAGCATGGCGAAAGGGTGATGGACGTCCTCGAAGGCAACCGCGGGCAGCAGGAGCTGGTGAAGGAGCGGAGACACAGCGGTGGACGTCGTAGCGGTTCGGAGTCCGAACCTGAGTCAGCTGTGGGGGAAGCCGGAAGCGGAGACGGTGAAGAACTGGGTGACGTGGAGGCGGACGCCGAAGCCGGAGGGCTGGATACAGGTGAAGGGCTCGAGGGCTACAGCACCATCCGCGTCACCCAGGATGTCGAGGAGTTCGTCGGCGTCGACGGCGAGGAGTACGACCTCGAGGAGGAGAACGTCGCGACGGTGCCGGAGGAGAACGCCCGGGTGCTCTGCGAGAAAGGCGCTGCCGAGGAGATCGACCCCGCGAGCTAGCTATCGGTACAACTGTGGAGATCCGTCGCCACCGGTTCGTTCGTCGACGGAAAGCCATGGACTTAAGGGTTCTCTGAAGGAACTGTATCTGAGGACAGATCGATGAGGTTGTTGGTACCAGTCAGGTATCCTCTCAACGGCCACAGCAGAGAGACGCTCGAACACGCGTTAGCGATAGGGGACGAAGGCGACGAGTTCACCGTGCTCCACGTCGACCTGTATCAGGCGTCGAACGACGTATCCCGCCGCGAGCTACGGCGGCAGGTGGAGAACGCCGTCGGGGAGATAGACGCGAACTACGTCGTACGGAAGGGGTTCGTCGTCGAGGAGTCCATCCTAGAGGAAGCCGTGGAGGCCGAGGTCGACGTCATCGTGATAGGGAGGAACCGTTCGGGGAAGCTCAGGCGTTCCATAAGGAAGATGGTGGGGAACGACCCCCGTATAGAGGAGTTCCTCGGCCGGAACTTCGACGCCAGGATAGAGGTCGTCGACTGAGATCCAGCGGCGAGTCAGCGGTTCATCCGGTCTCCTCGTCGACGGACCTGTCTCCATAGTTCGACCGGACGTTTCTTCGTCGGAAACCCTGGCTGGAGTTCAACCTGACGTTTCTTCGTCGGAATCCTGTCCGTCGTTCAACTTAACGTTGGCTTCCCCGCTGGTGTCGTCGAAGACGTGGTGACGGTGGGGGTAGGGGACGTCAACGTCGCGTTCACCGAACTTCTGCCATATCTTACGGTGGATCTGGCTGGTGACGTAGGGTAGTCGGTAGGGCTCCCGCACCCAGTACCTGAGGCGGAGATGTACGCCGTGGTCTCCGAACTCCGTGATGAACGACGTCGGCTTCAAGGGGTAGCTGCCTTTCCCGATACGGACCCTGCCCTCGGTGTCGATGACCTCGACGGTGTCCTTCGCCGCCTCCTCCATCGCCTCCCTCGCTTCCTCGACGTCGCTCTCGTAGGTGACGCTGAGGTCGATGGTCTGACGCGTTCGGACGTCCTCCGCGCTGTAGTTGTCGACGTCGCGCTTCCTTATCTCGCTGTTCGGTATGACGAGGAAGGTGTTGTCCATCGTGAAGATCTTCGTGTAACGGATGGTGACGTCGTCGACGAAACCCAGTTCGCCGGTGTCGAGCTCCACCATGTCACCTATCTCGTACGGCTGATCGCCGAGGACGAAGACGCCGTTTATTATGTCGCTTACGAGCGGCGCGAGAACGACGCCGAGGACGACGGAGAACACCGTCGCTGTCAATAGGAACGACGTCAACGTGACGCCGAACGCTATCCTGAGCGCCAGCAGGAACGCAGCCAGGAGGATCAGGAACTTGATGATCCTGAGTATGACGGCGGCGACGCTCTCCCTTGGTATCATCTGATACACCGGCCGTCCCGCGTAACGCACCACAGTCAGCGACAGCCTCCACGCCACCAGCATCACGAGGACGCCGAGAAGCAGACGGGGAGCCGTCTCCGCAGCCCACGCGACCGCTTCCGCGTAGGCTTCCTCCACGGCGTCTAGAAACCAGCTCTGGAGACGTTCGAGCATACTACAGATTG
The DNA here is from genome assembly GCA_028751075.1 of Euryarchaeota archaeon Ods02. Taxonomy (GTDB): domain Archaea; phylum Halobacteriota; class Halobacteria; order Halobacteriales; family Halorutilaceae; genus JAQZDA01. The sequence goes on from JAQZDA010000041.1 coordinate 2,009, forward strand.
GTGAGCCATCTGTTACCGTTTTCGGTGGAGTTTAACCCCGAAAGCTGCAGGACTCTGTATGGACTGCGAGACGTTCCGCGACGTCGTCGACCTCCTCGTGGAGGAGTACGACAAGTCCCCGCGGCAGACGGAGCCGTGGGAGGAGATCGTGCTCACGATCCTGAGCCAGAACACCAACGACGACAACCGCGACGTCGCGTACGCCCGCCTGATAAGCGAGTACGTCTCCCCCGAAGACATCCTGAACGCACCGGTGGACGAGCTGAAGGAGCTCATCCGGCCGGCGGGCCTGCCGAACAGCAAGGCGGAGTACCTCCAGAACGCCGCACGGTACATCGTGGAGGAACACGACGGCGACACCAGCTGGATCAAGGAGCTGCCGCAGGAGGAGGCGTACGAGGAGCTGACGTCGATAAAGGGAGTCGGCCACAAGACCGCGGACGTCGTCTTGATGTTCAGCGCCGACGCCGACCTCTGCCCCGTCGACACACACGTCGACCGAGTCACCCATCGGCTCGGCGTCGCCGTCGACATGTCTCCGGAGCAGACGCGCGAACGCCTGCTGGAGCTGGAGGAGGAGTGCGGCGTCGACCTCCGGCGCGCGCACGTCCGACTCATCGCTCACGGCCGCGAGATCTGTCACGCCCGGTCGCCCGAGTGCGACCGATGCGCGGTAGAGGAGCTTTGCGAGAAGACCGACGTAGAATGAAGCAGGCTTCACCCGCGGCTACAGCTCGTACTCTACCCCGGTGACCTCCTCGGACACCCTCCAAAGCCGCTCCGCCTTTTCCTCGTCACGCGCCCGCTCGCTCGGCCGCTGCACCTCGGGATACCCACGCATCCTCCTCCAGCCGCCGGGGCCGACGTACTCCCCGCCCTCCACGTCCTCCGACGTCGCTGCGTACAGCAGCGGCAGCGCGCCCCGTTCCGCGGTCTGCGCCACCACCTTGTTCAGCAGCTTCATCCCCAGGAGCTTCAGAGTGGAGCCCTCCTGCTCGGGGCCGCGGCGCTGGAGGTCGGTTGCGGCGTACCCCGGGTGGGCGGCGACGCCGACGGCGTCCTCTCCTGCGGCGTCCAGCCGGCGCTGAAGCTCGAACGCGTGCAATAGGTTCGCGAGCTTGCTCTGACAGTAAGCACCCCACTTCGAGTACTCCTCCCGTCCATGGAGGTCGTCGAAATCGATCTCGCCGCGCCGGTGTGCTCCGCTGCTGACGGCGACGACGCGAGCGCCATCGCCACGGGGGCCGTCCGCCGCCAGGACGAGGTCGAGCAACCGTCCGGTGAGCGCGAAATGTCCTAGGTGGTTGACGCCGAGCTGTAGCTCGAAACCGTCCTCAGTCGTCTGCCGCGGCACCGCCATCACGCCGGCGTTGTTCAGGAGGAGGTCGACGGCATCGTAGTCGCGGTGAAGTCCGTCGGCGAAGGACTCGATGGAGGCGAGCGACGCGAGATCCAGCTCACGTAGATCCAGGGAAGCGTCCTCGACCGACTTCGTTATCTCGTCGACGGCTCTTTCGCCGCGTTCCACGCTCCGACACGCCATCACGACGTCTGCGTCGTTCTCCGCCAGCATCCGCGTGGCTTCGAAGCCGAGGCCGGAGTTGGCGCCGGTGACGACGACGGTGGAGCCCGTGAGGTCGGGGACGTCCGTGGAGGTCCAGGGCATACCGTCTGGTGGCGGTGGTTCAGTATACTTTTTGTGCCGCCAGACGGAGTACACGGTGATGACCGACGCCGACGTCGTCATCGGGCTGGAGGTCCACGTCCAGCTCGACACCGACTCCAAGATGTTCTGCGGCTGCAGCACGGAGTACGACGACAGCCCGCCGAACACCCACACCTGCCCCACCTGCCTCGGCTTACCTGGCGCGCTCCCCGTCGTCAACGAACGCGCAGTCGAGTACGCCGTCAAGGTCGGGAAAGCCCTCGACTGCAGTATCGCCGAAGACACCGCGTTCCACAGGAAGAACTACTTCTACCCCGACCTCCCGAAGAACTTCCAGATAACCCAGTACGACAGCCCCATCAACGAAGACGGCGAACTTGAGATATCCGTCGAAGACGAGAGCAAATCCGTCGGCATCCGCCGCGCCCACATGGAGGAGGACCCGGGGTCGCTAGTCCACAAAGGCGGCTCTATCGAACGTTCGAGCTACACCCTCGTCGACTACAACCGCTCCGGCACACCTCTATTGGAGATCGTGACGGAGCCCGACGTAGAGTCTCCGGAGGAGGCGCGCGCAGTCGTCGACAAACTCAGGGAGATACTCGAGTACCTCGGGGTCTTCGACGCCGACCGCGGCGGCGCCCTCAGGGTCGACGCCAACGTCAGCATCAGCGTCGACGACGAAGAAGGCACCCGCACCGAGGTGAAGAACATCGGTTCAACGAAAGGCGTGGTGAAGGCGCTGCGTTACGAGGTCACCCGGCAGAAGAACCAGCTGAAACGCGGCGGCGACGTCCAGCAGGAGACCCGGCACTACGACGACGACCGCGGCGTCACCGTCACCCTCCGGGAGAAGGCTGAGGAGAAGGACTACAGGTACTTCCGCGAAGCCGACATCCCGCCTCTGGAGACCTCGGAGTACGTCGAAGAGGTGGAGATACCGGAGCTACCGGACGAACGCCGCAGGCGTTTCCGAGAGGAGTACGGGCTGTCGAGAGAGGAGGCGTCGAAGCTGACGTCGAAGAAAGCCGTCGCGGACTTCTACGAGGAGGTCGCCGACGTCGACAGCGACCTCGCCGCCACCTGGGTGGTGGACGAGCTCCTTGGCGAGCTGAACTACCGCGACATGACCGTGGAAGACGTCGACGCCGAGGACTTCCGCGGGCTCGTCGAGCTCGTAGACGCCGGGGAGGTGACGGACGCGAACGCCGTCGAAGCCATCCGCGCCTCCCTCGACGGCAGACAGGGGTTCGTGGAGGTCGTCGAGGAACGCGGTCTCGGGGTCGCCGACGAAGGCGAGACCCTGGAAGCCTGCCGCACCGCGGTGGAGGAGAACCCCGACGCCGTCGACGACTACCTGTCGGGCGACGACGAAGCCCTCAACTACCTCGTCGGTCAGGTGATGCAGGCCACTGGCGGCGGCGCCGACCCCGCGACGGTGAACGAGGTGTTGCGTGAGGAGCTCGAGGGAGAGGGCTGACGTCATCACCGGTGTAGCCACGGCGTCGAGACGTCGGTGTTTCTCGGTTTCTGGGACTCCGGCCTAAAGCATTAGGTCAGCGTACGTCTACGTTAGACGTGATGTTCGACATAGACGACGTACTGGTCGCCACCGACGGAACCGTGAGCAGCAGGGACGCCGTCGAGCTAGCGGTGCAGCAGGCGAAAGCCCAGGACGCCCGCCTGCACGCTATCTACGTCGTGGACAGCGAGATCTACGACGCGTACAGCGGAGACGAGTACGTCCACGACCACGAGGGCCTGGAGGCCGCGCTCGAACAAGAAGGGGAGGACGCGTTAGACGACGTCGAGGAAGCCGCCGGCGACGACGTCGAGGTCGTCCGAGTCCTCAGGCACGGAACCCCTCACGAGGTCGTGCTGCGGTACGCCGACGAAGCCGACGTCGAACTCGTCGTTATGGGTACGGAGTCGAAGCCCGACGAGTACCGTTCGATTCTAGGCAGCGTCACCGAACGCGTCGCAAGGCTGTCCGAGAAACCGGTGATGGTGGTCAAGACCCAGGGTGAAGAGTAGCCGCGGCCACTCTGTCGGACGAAGTGATGGATTACCGTTTCATGGTGTTACAGCTTAGATTTTTGTAGTAGACGTACGTACTTTCACTGCTATGTCGACCAACGGTGGCTCCGACGGGGGTTCGTTCCTGGTACGGCTGTACGAAGAGAACTTCGGGGAGGCGCGCTACCCGCAGGAGGCTTATGGCTACTGGATGTTCGTCGTAGGCTGGGTCCTCGGCGTAGCGGCTCTCGGCTTGTTTCTATGGAGCACGTCGTTCGAACGAGGCACCGGCGGCTTCTGGGCCTACCGCCGTATGGCGGTGCTTTTCGCCGGCGTGTCGTTCCCCGTCATCATGACCGGCGTCGTCCTCAGGCTACCGGTGAGAAGAACCGTGGAGAAGGTCGCCGTCGCTGGCGCCGTCGTATGCTTCGTCGGCTTGACCTGGTTCGTAGACGCCTACCCCGCGAACTGGAACCTCCCCGCCGGCAGCACCGGCGGCCCCGACTACACCGCACCCATCGTAGCCATCTACGGCTTCGGCGCGCTCGTCCTCGTCGCCTCCGCGCTCGTGATACCGTTCGTCCGAGACGTCACCCTCGAAACCCGGGTGAAAGCGGCCGCCCTCGCAGAGTACGAGCTATACGAGGACGACGCCGGAGAGTGGCGGTGGCGGCTACGGCACCGTAACGGAGAGGTCATCGCCGACAGCGGTGAAGGATACACGCGGAAGGAGAACGCCAGGAAAGGCATCGACAGCGTCAGAGAGAACGCCATGGACGCCGACCACCTCGAGTTCGACCCCACGGGTTTCGAGATCTACGAGGACGAAGCAGGCGACTGGCGTTGGCGGCTCCGCCACCTCACCGGCAACGTTCTCGCGGACGGAGGCGAAGGCTACAGCAGCCGGAGCGGGGTCAACCGCGCCGTCGAGAACGTCCGCGAGGCCGGGGAGACCGAGGTCTACGAGGACGAAGCAGGGGAGTACAGATGGAGGATGGAGGACGGCGGCGACGTCGTCGCGGACAGCGGTGAAGGATACAGCGGCCGAGACGCAGCGGAGGAAGCCGCGGAGATGATCGAGAGCTACGTCGAAGACGCCGACACCCTGGAGCGGAACCCCGCGGCTTTCGAGATCTTCGAGGACTCTGCGGGTGAATGGCGGTGGCGGTTACGCCACCGTAACGGGAACGTGCTGGCGGACGGCGGCGAAGGCTACAGCAGCCGGAGCGCGGCGGTAGACGCCGTCGAGAGCGTGAGATCGAACGCTGGAGCGGAGGTCACCGAGCTTTAGAGCCAGGTTGAGAGGGTGAATGGAAACACGTTTTTGTCTGCAAGGAAAACCATCGATTGAGAGACAAGTATGCCAGAAGGTACTGTCAAGTTCTTCCACGAGGAGAAGAAGTACGGTTTCATAGAGCTAGAGAACGGTGAAGCAGAGGAAGTCGACGACGACGAGGACGTGTTCTTCCACATCAGCCAGGTACGCGGAGCGGTCATCGAGGAAGGCGAGCAGGTGAAGTTCCGCCTGGAGGAAGGAGAGGAAGGACTCCGCGCGGCGGACGTAGCCAGGCTTTAAGATGGTGACGGAGGGAGTCTACCCCGCCATAGTCACACCGTTCGACGGCGACGGAGAGGTCGACTACGACGCCCTAACCGATGTCGTCGCCCGCGTCGAAGACGCAGGCGTAGACGGCGTCGTACCATGTGGATCCACCGGCGAGAGCGCGACCTTGACGTACGAGGAACACAAGAAGGTCGTGGAACACACCGTCGATGTCGCCGACACCGAGGTCGTCGCCGGCACTGGGTCTAACTCCACCCACGAGGCCTTGGAGCTAACTAGGCACGCGGAGGAGGCCGGAGCCGACGCCGCGCTTCTTATCTCGCCGTACTACAACATCCCGAACGACAGCGGCCTCTATCAGCATCACAAGAAGATAGCGGACGCAGTCGACATCCCCCAGATACTGTACAACGTCCCCGGGCGAACCGGCCACAACCTCCCCGACGACGTCGTCGTCGAGCTCGCGGAACACCCCTACATCGCGGGGATAAAGGAAGCCAGCGGCGACATCAACAAGATAAGCCGGCTCTGCCGACGCACCAGCGACCTGGAGTTCGACGTCGTCAGCGGCGATGACTCCATGACCCTGCCTTTACTGAGCGCGGGAGGCACCGGCTGCATAAGCGTCGCAGCAAACGTCGTACCTGAAGCCACAGTGGAGATCTACGAAGCCGTCGAGGGAGGCGACTACGACCGCGCTCGCCAAGTACATCAGAGGCTGATGCCGCTGTTCGACGCTATGTTCGTCGAGACCAACCCCATTCCCGTCAAGATCGCGATGTCGGAGCTCGGAATCTGCAACGAACGCCTCCGGCTCCCCCTGAACGCGGACGTGCCCGAGACCAGCCAGAGGGAGATAACCGCGGCGTTAGACGAGTTCCGCTGATGTCGGTCGACGTCGTCGTATACGGCGCGACCGGGAAGACCGGAGAGCTCGTCAGGGAGGCGGCGGAGCTCGACAGCCGGTATCGGTACGTCGCCGGCGTCTCCGGAAGCGGGGGCGGGGACACAGTCTCCGCCGAGGAAGCGGGCTCGGTCGTCGAAGGAGCCGACGTGGTCGTGGATTTCTCGACGCCGAGCGGTGCGGTTTCGGCTGCTTCAAAGGCCAGAGAGGCAGGTACGGCGCTCGTCGAAGCTACGACGGGGCTCGACGAAGAGGCGGAGGATGCGCTGGAGGACGCCGCAGAAGAGGTCCCGGTCGTCTACTCGTCGAACTACGCCGTCGGAGTCAACGTGTTCTGGCGGCTGGTGGAGGAGCTCGCGGAAGCCTACCCGGACGGGGACTTCGAGGTCACGGAGACCCACCACCGCGAGAAGGTCGACGCGCCGTCGGGCACCGCGGAGACCACCGTCGAACGCATCCAGCGCGCAGTCGGAGACCGTCCTGTAGTTTACGGCCGTGAGGGCGAGAGCCCACGCGGCGACGAGATAGCGGTTCACTCGCTCCGCGCAGGCGACGTCGTCGGGGAACACGAGGTGCTCGTCGCCGACGAACAGGAGTCGCTGTCGATTACGCATACCGCGAGCAGCCGGCGGGCGTTCGCCGAAGGCGCGTTAGACGCCGCGGAGTGGCTGGTGGAGCAGGACGCTGGACTGTACTCGATGGACGACGTGCTCGAAGGATAAAAGAACCCCCGGCCCCTCAACCTGCATAATCTCAGCGGTCGATAGAGCCCTGGAAGACTCGTTCCACGTCACCCCTGAGGTAGGCGACGTCGTCCTCGAACGACACCGACAGCTCCCCTCCCTGTGTCTCGGTCTCGACGGAGTCGCCGGCGTGGTCGAGCAGGCGGGCGACAGCGGCGACGGCGACCGCGCCGGTGCCACAGGAACGCGTCTCTCCTTCGACGCCGCGTTCGAACGTCCGGTACCGGTAGACTCCGTCGCTGCCGCGTTCGACGAAGTCGACGTTCGCGCCCTCGGGGAACACATCGGCGTGACGTATCCGGGGGGCGACCTCTTCGACGTCGAAGCCGTCGACGTCGTCGACGAAGACGACGGCGTGCGGCACCCCCGTGTTCACCGCGGTCGCACGGTACCCCAGTATCTCTTCGTCGACTAACCGGTGGTCGACGGGGACGTCGTCGGCGTCGAACGACGACTCCCCCATCTCGACGACGGCTCTGCCGTCGGAGTAGCTGACCTCGCGCTCTCCAGCGGGTGTCTCCACCGTGAAGCTCTCGCCGGCTTCATAGTAGTCTTCCTCGACGAGGTATCGGGCGACGCACCTGAGGGCGTTCCCGCACATCTCGACGGGGTCGCCGTCCGGCTGATACAGCTGCATCCGGACGTCGCTGTCGGTGTCGTCGTCGAGGAACGCTACGCCGTCGCATCCGACGCCGGTGCGGCGGCGGCAGTAACGAGCGGCGAAACCGGATTTCCCGTCGTCCTTCACCTGTGTCTTCGTGTGTTCGTCGACGACGACGAAGTCGTTTCCGTCGCCGTGGAGCTTCGTGAACTCGACGTCGCCTGCGGTCACGACGTCGGGTTCACCCCCAGGGCCTTCCGGAGTATCTGGCCGAAGCCGAAAGAACAGATGATGTACCAGAGCAGCCAGGCTTCGAGGAACCTCGGCCAGCTGAAGACGCTCTCGCTGAACTCCATCTCGCCTGCGAACGGCATCACTAGCACGGGCATCTGGTCGATGTGTGGGCTCCCGCCGAAACGCGTGCTGAAGGTCCAGAACATCCAGAGGAACAGGGGCAGCGTCAGCACGAGTATCCAGACGCTGGGGCGGAACTGCATCTTGAACATCTTCATCTGCTCGCCCATCGCCTCCATCTGCTCGTCCTGCAGCTCCTCCTTCCGGCCTTCGTCACCGCTCATCTGCGCTTCCTTGAGCTCGCTCTGGATCTTCTTCACCTTCTTCTGCTGTATCTTGATCCAGTCCCAGTCCATGAGATACAGCTGGAGGTAGCTGCTGTAAAGCCCTGTCAGCACCGCGAGCAGCAGCACGATGAGGTAGTACTCGAGTCCCGCGCCCTGATGCAGGGGGTCGACTGCGAGGTTGATGGCGTCGCCGAACATCGCCTGGATGTCTTCGTCGCGGTATCCGAAGACGATGAGGAAGACTCCGAAGATTGCGACGGTCTTGTCGTATATGCTCCAGCTGGTGTCCAGGTCCTCCTGCTCGTCCTCGAACTCCGCTATCACCTGGTCGACCGTGCTCTCGCCTTCACCGCTGATGCCGAGGACGTCCTCGACCTCATCGATGTCGACTAATACGAAGCCGTCGCCGCCGCTCTCCTCCAGCACCCCTTTCTCGATCAACCGACCCCACTGGCCGCTGCTGGCGTCTTCACGGACGTCCGCCCACTGGACCTCGCCCTTCGAACGCTCTGTCTCGACGATGGACTCCAGAACCTCCGCTACCTCGGGGTCCTCCTCCATCAGGTTCTCGATCTTCGTACGTATCGTCATCGGGTTCTGGTTTCCTTACGCGGGGTTTGGAGTCTCCGGGTCTTGTCCTCTTCGACCTCGACGTCGTTCACTCGAGGGTGTCCGCTAGCTCGGACGCGGCTTCCTCGAGTCCGCCGTCGGAGTTTTCGATGGTCTTCACCGTCGCACCAGTGAGAGTGGCGTAGCTCATAGCGGCGGCGCGGTTCATCTCCTGGTGTTCCGTGATCTCTTCGGTGCCTTCGAAGTCGCGTTCACGTGTCTCGTCGTCGAGCCTGCGGAACAGTATCTCGTCGGCGGTGGCTTCCACGAGCACGATGACGTCGGGCTGCAGTCCGTCGAGAACCCATTTCGGCAGCCCCGGGAGGTAGCCTTCGGGTGTGCTGATAGTGCAGTGGGTGTCGACCATGATGTTGGCATCCTCCGCCATATCGCTGATGCGTTCACCCGCCTGCCGCTGGACGTCTCGCTGGGTCTCGCTTGGGAGCTTCCGCATCTCGTCGCGCTCCTCCACCAGTCCTTCGTCGCGTGCGACCTCGAGCATCACGGTGCCGAAGGACACGACCTCGTACTCGACGTCTCTCTCACTAAGCTCCTCGAGACCGTGTTCCGCGAGCGTCGTGGCTCCGACGCCTGGCACTCCCGTGAGAACCGCTACTGTCATGGTCGAACGCTGACGCCGCGGGGTTAAATATCAACCTAAATCGACGTCTGACGGCCCCCGAAGCTCCGGAGTTCCACGGCGGCGAAACTCCCCGATGGCTTTATCCCACCTCATCTGATTACCTCAGGTATGGACGAAGACAAGGTCGAAAGCCTACGGGGCACGTTCGAAGAGGTGACGGGTGAGACCGAAGTACGGGAGGAAGGCGGGGTCGAGAGGGGGACGTTGCGGTCGACGGAGGAGGTGGCGGAGGACGTACGCGAAGTCGTCGAAGAGATCAAGGAGGAGCATGGACTACCCGATGGAGTATCTCCGGAGGGAGCCGTTGACGTGGTCTTCGGGTACTTCGACGGTGGAACCGACGGCGAGATAGCGGTGGAACTAGGTGCCGACCCCGAAATTGTCGAGGACGTCCGGAGAGCGCTCTGCCTCCTGCGTGACGAAGAGGAAGCCACGGAGGAACTGGAGCAACGTGACCGCGACGGCAGGTACTCCATCAGGCTTGACTCCCTGTTCCCGGAGAGCGACATCATGGGGCGGCTGACGGAGGGTATGGAGGAGTCGGGTCTCGAGGGCGCCACTGAGGACAGTGAGGTAGAGACGGAGTTCTAGGATGACGGAGGAGCGGCCGCAGTCGGGGTTCGTCGACGTAGAGGAAGCCGCGGACATCCTATCTACCGGCGGAGTCGTCGTCTACCCTACAGAGACAGTCTACGGTATGGCTGCGTCGATAGAGGACAGCGAAGCCGTCGAACGAGTGTTCGAGGTGAAACACCGCAGCAGGAACAAGCCGCTGTCTGTCGCGTTCCCATCCGTTGATGAGGCGCTCGGCTGGACGTCGCCGTCTGAAGCCGCGGAGGAGTTCGTGCGGGAGGTTCTCCCCGGTGCAGTCACGGTGCTCGTGCCGAACGACTGCGTTTACGAAGAGGTGGTGGCGGGCGAAGACCTCGTAGGCGTGCGGGTCTCCAGCCACCCTGATGTCCGAAGTCTCACGGAGATAGCGGGACCGGTGACGAGCACGAGCGCGAACACATCAGGTGAACCCGCGGCGCAGTCGCCGGAGGAGATAGAGCTACGGATAGCCGAAGCAGTCGACGGGGTGATGGAGGCGGATGAGGGACTCGCCGTTGGCTCCGGTGAAGCCAGCACGGTCGTCGACGCGACCACGTGGGAGGTAGTTCGTGAGGGCGCGGACGTCGAACGCGTCCGCCGGCTTCTGGAGGAGTTCAGTCGAAGAGACCGGTGAACCTGTCGGCGACCGACTCGCCGAACTCCTCGACGTCGGACTTCGACGGCAGTCCCCCGAGCTGCTTCAAAGCCACCGCCGGAGAGTCGACGCCACAGCGTTCGCGGTAGCTGCAGCTCCGGCAACGGCCACGGTGCCGCGTCCTCCGGGGAGTCACATCTCGTTCTATCTCCTCCAGAGTCTCGAGGACCTTGTCGACGCGTTCCCTGTCGTCTTCCTGTATCTCTATGCTCCGTATCTCTCCTTCGACGGGGTACTCGACGTAAATATCGTCTCTCACGGGGTACTGCGTCACCAGCAAGCGGTGGGCTCCGGCGGCCTCCACCCGCTGGCTCGGCCAGACTCCGCGGTCCGGCGGCGAACCGGACTTCACGAGCGACGCCCTGTATCTGTCTCCGTCCCTGACGACCTTGTCGACGGTGCCGTGGAGCGAGTCCATCTGTATGTAGAGGTTCTCCCGCAGGGGTTCGGTGACGTCCGTCCAGACATCCGGTCTCGTGTCTCGCAGGTTCCGTAACGACGCAGATGCTATGGAGACGTCAAACTCCTCCAGAAGCCGCTGGCTCTCCACCTCCGTCAGCTCCGTGGCTTTCTCGACCGTACCTCGAGGGTCCTCGACGAGTTCGGGGTAGTGGTAGGCGAGCTCGGCGACGGCCGTGTATACGTCGTCGTATCCGTCTCCCTCGTTCTCCTGTTCGCCGTAGTACTTCTGCCGTGGACAGTAGGCGGCCTGACGGAGCTCCCCGATGTGGTACACGTCTGAACCCGCGGTTCACTGTGGTTTCTCTCTTTCGACGGGTCACCCGATATCTAGATTTAAATTTTTCCGGACCCCCTTGATCTCGTTTTTGAGGGTGGTAGGAGGTTCCGCCCTCGAAAGACTATCCAGAGACAACGAAGGACTTATGAAATCGCCCGACGTCCAGCGGACCGCGCCCGACAGCCAAGTCGGATTCGAGACAACGAAGGACTTATGAAATCGCCCGACCTTCGTACGGCACGACGCAGTATAGGTGTTGCCAGACACTTTGCGTCGGTGAGGGAGCGCCGGTGTCTCGCTGAACGCAGTGAAGCGAGGTACGGCGCGGCCGAAGGGAGCGCCGGTGTCCTGCGCGGCAGCGCAGGGTACGGGGCGCTCGAACGAAGCGAGAAGCGCGCCGGTGTTCCGCGGAACGCAGTGACGCGGAGCAGGGCGCGAACGGGTACGACGAGTGAGCGCCGGTGGTGTAGTGGTATCACATGGCCTTGCCAAGGCCATAACCCGGGTTCGAATCCCGGCCGGCGCACTGAGCGAACTTTTTGTGAGCGAAGGAGCAGGCCGGTGATTCGAACCGACCTTCAGAAAGGTCAATCATCAGGAGCCATGCTCGCATCCGCTTGCATGGCTCTAGACGCTGGGGGAGGGAACCCATACCGAGCCATGCGGAACGAAGTGGAGCATGCCTCCAGCATCCCCAAGTCTGCTCGGAGTGGGAGCCAAACCTCCTCCGTCCCCAAGTTCGGACGAAGTGGGACGCGCGAATCAAAGATTCGCTGGCTCACAGGAACGCGCAGCGTTCCTGAGAACGGCGCGGATTTGAACTAGGCGTCAGAGGTTCCTGCTCGGACCTGCCGGTCCTGTGCGGGCTGCCCCTGACGGAGTTCAAATCACGCTTGTCCCATTCGCTCACTCCAGGAGTCGTTCGCTCATGGGACGGCGCGGATTTGAACCGCGGTCTATGCCACCCGAAGGCACAAGGATACCAAGCTACCCTACCGTCCCTCGGACTCCCGTAGCCGGCGGTTTCAGGTAGGTCTTTCGGTTAGGTCAACCCGTCAGATTCTGCCGCTCGCTCAGTCGGCGGCGTCGCCTTCGTCTTCCTCTACTGGGCCGCCGAGGTGCTCGTAGTTCTTGAAGAGCCACATTATAGCGACTCCGAACATCGCCACCACCGCCACGACCAGCGCCAACCCCCACATGCCGAACAGAGCGGCGAAACCTACGATAGCCAGGAGCGCGGCCCCGACGACACCGGCTACTATGAGATCCACGCGTGGCTCTCCACCGGATCCCGGCTCCTCCTTACCACGGTACGCCGGATCCGACTCCAACACCTCCTCACCCGAAACATCGGGCTCCAGAGACAGCACCACAGTGGCACCTCTTTCGTCGAAACCCGAGGAAACCTGCAGGACTCCCTCTACCGAGTCATCGGGAACTCCCACGTTGACATCTACGGTCTCGGAGTCGGCGACGAACACGGCTTCGTCCTTTACCCCGACGTGCTCAGCGGCCTCGCCCTTCACGTCGACTGTGACGTGGGCAGGTTGACCACGGTTCAGTATCTCCACCGAGAAGTCGCTGTCTACGGTGTACTCGGATCGGTTGAC
>JAQZDA010000003.1 GCA_028751075.1 Euryarchaeota archaeon Ods02
CCCCGAACGCAGCGAGCTGATATCCGAGATACTCGCTATACCCCGTGTGGTCTCCGTGCAGGAGCTGGTCACCGGCGACGAGAACCTCCTCGTCACCGCGGTAGGTGAGAGCGACGACGACATAACCCCGGTGGCGAAGGAGTTGCTCGACGTCGGCGTCAAGGTCTCCGACGAGGTGCTGGTCCGGAGCCACGAGACCACTCCGTTCCAGGGTTTCAAGGAAGACGGATGACCTGCGTTGGATTCACGGCGACTTCCGACACGAGAACCCTCCTCTGATGCGCTGTCTACCCAGTCATGAGAAGCCTACCCAGTCATGAGAAGCAGTAGACTCCATATCTGGCTCTAGATGCCGGACGGGCCTGGTTTGTTTTTATACACTTCACGACAATCCGAAGGTATTAACTACCGGTTCGTGCAAGAGCAACCAAATCACGGACGGAACGTGACGAGCACGCAGGAGAGGTAACAATCCGTTCCCCAACATCCATATAGAAGAACAGATGAACAGCCACGACCAGGTCGAAGGGGTGGATGACCAGGATACACCAGAGGACGACCTCACGCTACCCCAGACCTTCACCTACGTCGTCTGGCTGCTGTTCTCCGCAAGCGCCTTACTCTTAGCGACTACGTTCACCGGAGTCTACCAGCCAGAAGCACCACAGCCCTTCACCTTCGACGGCCTCACAGCCGTCATCTGGGGTATCGTCACGTTCCTCAGCGGCATCGTACACAGCTACAGCCTCCGGTATATGAAGTCCAACCGGAGGGTGGAAGCGTTCTACGTCAGGATATTCGCCTTCACCCTCGTGGTGATGTCGCTGGTAGCCGTCGACCACGTCGCCCTGTTCGCCGCCGCCTGGCTTGCGATGAGCATGCTGATGGCGTCGCTGATAGGTCACGTACGAAGCTGGAGCCAGGCTCGAGAGGCGGCGAAGCTCGCGCGCAGGTACTTCCTCGCCAGCACCGCCGCCCTCACCACAGCATTAGCCGTCACCTGGTGGTACACAGGAAGCACCTCCATCTCCGGAGTCCTCGCGAACCTCGACGCGTTACCACGTAACGCAGTGTTCGCAGCCTCCGCCCTCCTCCTGCTTGCCGCGATGCTGCAGTCCGCGCTCTATCCCTTCCACACATGGCTGCTGTCCTCCATGACCGCACCCACTCCCGCCTCGGCGCTCATGCACGCCGGCTTCGTCAACGCCGGCGGAATCCTGCTCACCCGGTTCGCCCCCGTCATCTCCCTCGAGATAACGGTTATGTCCGCGGTAGCCGTCGCAGGAGCGTTCAGCGCCTTGCTCGGACAGATGCTTATGTCCGTGCAAGCCGACGTCAAAGGCAAGCTCGGCGGCTCCACCGTCGCACAGATGGGGTTCATGGTCCTCCAGTGCGGACTCGGGTTCTTCTCCGCCGCCATAGCGCACCTTATACTCCACGGACTCTACAAAGCCTATCTATTCCTCTCGAACGGCGCGGCAGTACACCGAGGTAAACCCAAGGAACCCCGGAAGACTAGCGGACCGCTTCTGCTCGCGACCTCCCTCGTCACCGCTGCAGCGGGAGGCGTCGTCTTCGCAGTGCTGACAGGGAAGACCACGTTAGCCCTCAACACCAGGATGCTGCTGATAGTCGTCGTCGTGCTCACGACGCTGCACGCAGCCAGAGACGTCCTCGGACGCAGCAACCTCTACATGAGCGTACGCGTCGCCACCCTGCCCGTGCTCGTCATGATAGCGTTGACGGCGTACGCGGTGCTGTTCAACTTCATCTCCACGATGCTGAACGACCTCCCGGGGACCTACGCCCCCACCGAACTTACTCCGGCGCATCTAGCCATAGCCCTCGCCTTCGCAGTCGCCTACGTAGCTATGGAAGCCGGCTGGCACACCAGAAGCCGGAGACTGTACGTGGCGCTCACGAACCAGGCGCATCCAAACGCCGCCACCGTGCTGACGGATAGAGGTGGGTACGATGACGAATGAGAATGTAGACGTCGACGACGTAGTAGAGGAAGCCGCGGAAACCCTCGCACCGGTCTGGCCCCTGCACTCCTTCGTAGCCGCCAACCCCCTTGTAGGCCACGAACACCAGGGCTTCCACGAAGCCCTCGAAGAGAAACGCAGAACCAGGGGATGCCAGCCATACCCCGACGTGGAGACCCTCGAGAGAGCGTGGAGGCAGGGCGAGATAGAAGGAGAGAAACTGGAGAACAGGCTCGACGAACACGGAGCAGACGCCGCAGCCGAGGCATCGCTGGAGAACCTGCGTGACCAGATCGACTCCGGAACTCCGCAGACCTCATCCTCCGACGCCGTCGACCGGGTGACCGCGAAGTGGCTGGCGGCGCATCTCGACGAAGGACAGGCTTCCTGGACGATGCCCGACCGAGAGAAGGGGTTCTACCGCGCATGGATGCAGCTGGCTCCTTACGACCGGATGATACCAAGAGTCACAGAAGCCGATGAACTTCCGGAGTCCCCCGAAGAAGCCGTAGCCGAAGCGCTGGAGGACGTCGACGGCGGAAGACGCGTCGAAGTCTGCCGCCGTCACCTCGAATCGCTCTCCGGCTGGACGGGCTACATCAAACGCAGACACCAGGACCCCCACGACCCCTGGAACGAGGAAGCCCCTGTGTCCCTGAAGGACTACCTCGCCGTCAGGTTCACCGTAGCCGACGCGCTGGACGAAACCCTGGAACCCCGTGACTTCGAGCGGGAACCTGAGTCCCACGATATAGAACGTGCCTGGCTAGAGGCCTGGGAGGACAGCTACCGGAGGGAGCTGCTGTCCAAGCTGAACTCCACGGAGACCCGTGACAGGGAAGACCCGGCGAAGGCGAAGCTCGTGTTCTGCATCGACACCCGCTCCGAGGTCATCCGACGGAAGATAGAACGCCAGGGACCATGGGAGACCCATGGCTACGCAGGGTTCTTCGGCGTACCCATGCTGTACCAACCCCGAGACAAGGACCACCCGTACACGGCGTGTCCACCTATCGTGGAACCCGTGCACCACGTCGAAAGCCAGATCAGGCTGTCCGAGAGCCAGACCGTGAGGTTGAACCGACACTACAACGCCGCCATGAACGCGTCGCAGAAACACCTGAAGTCGATGAAGGAGAACGTAGTGGCGGCGTTCCCCTTCGTCGAAGGCGCCGGAACCGCGTACGGAGCCGCGATGTTCATCCGCACGCTCACCCCGCGTCTGCTGCACACCGCCTACGACCGGGTGAAGGACGTCGTCGGCCGACCCGAGATCTTCACCGAACCCGGAGTGAAACCCGTCGAGGACTACGATACCACTGCCGGAAACAGCGGATCAGATAGAGGCATCCCGCTGGAGTCGAGGGTGGAGATAGCGGAGGACGCATTCGACCTCATGGGCTGGAAGGAGATACCCGAGGTTGTAGCGTTCGTCGGACACGCAGCCGAGACCACGAACAACGCCTTCGACAGCAGCCTCGACTGCGGAGCCTGCGCCGGCCAGCCCGGCGGACCGAACGCCAAGGTGTTCGCGAAGATATTCAACGACGTCAAGGTCCAGAAGAAGCTACGTGAACGAGGTCACGAGATACCCGAGGACACGGTGTTCGTCGCCGGCGAACACAACACCACCACCGACGAGGTAACCCTCTACACGGAGGAAGCACCGCCTGGACAGGACGACGTCCTCCGGAAGCTGGAGGACGACCTCGACGAAGCGAGGGAGGAGGCGGCGGAGGAGCGCAGAAACCGTCTCGTGAGGACGACCCAGGAGGACGGCGTCGAGGAGACGGAGAGAAGGGCTTTCGACTGGGCGGAGACCCAGCCGGAGTGGGGTTTAGCCGGTAACGCAGCCTTCGTCGTCGCACCCCGAAAGTTCACCCGAAACGTCGACCTCGAAGGACGTGTGTTCCTCCACAGCTACGACTACGAGACCGACCCCGACGCAGAAGCGTTGAAGGGGATAATAGACGGTCCCGCGGTGGTTACGCAGATGATAAACAACCACTACTACTTCGCCACCGTCGACGACTCCCTCTATGGAAGCGGCTCCAAGACCACTCAGAACCCCGTCGGAAACGCCATGGTCTACCAGGGGACCGCCGGCGACATAATGACGGGTCTTCCCCGCGAGAGCCTGCGGAGGACCGACGACGTCACGGAACATGACCCCATCAGGCTCACGGTCGTCATCCGCGCGCCGAGGGACCAAGTGGAGACCGCGCTCGAGGACAGCGATAAAGCGAGACAGCTTCTCGACAACGGATGGATACATCTCGCGGTCGTCGACCCCAGCGACGACGACACCGTCTTGAGGTACAGAGCAGGCGGCAGCTGGACCACGGTAGAGGTAGAGGGGGCAACTCCGGAAGAGGAAGCCGCTGCACCGAAGAGCGGTTCCATGGACTGACTCTCCCGGGGAATCATCCACGCTCTCTCCCCCCGAACATCTAACTGACGCGGCATCGACACCGAACTCTATGAAGGAGTACGAGGTGGTGTCAACGGAGGACGTGTCGAAGACGGATCTCAGCGACGTCGACGCGTTGCCGCCGGAGAGCGACGTAAGGGATATAGACGCCGCATTAGGTGCCGAGGACGTATTGGTGAAGCTATGGTACTTCGAACCCGGTGAGGAGATACAGTACCACGCCCACAGCGAGCAGGAGGAGATATTCTACGTCCTCGAAGGCAGGTTCTCGCTGAAGCTAGGGAGAAGCGGCGACACAGAGGTAGTCGAGGTAAGCGAGGGAGACTGGTGGCGCGCCGCAGCAATGGTAGGCCACGGCCACCGCTATCTCGGCGACGAAACCGGGGTAGTGCTCGCCATCGGGGCGCCGAAGGTCGACGACCCGGGGCTGGATCCACACAGCCTGCCGGAAGAATAATGAGTCCGAAGAATACTGATATCGAGGACGTCTGCCGTCGACCGTGCTCCGCGCGCTTCAGCCGTAGCTCTCGTCTAGGTACTCGACGACGTTGTAGCTCTGATGTACGGCGGCGCCGGTGGAGTCGTCGACCAACACGGGGACCTGACGCTGCCCGCTCACCCTCTTGACCTCGTCCCTCCGACTGTGAAGCCCCTCCACCCAGACGCTTTCGAACTCCAGCTCGAGCTCCTCGAGCTTGTCGACGACGAACTCACAGTACGGACAACCCTCCAACCTGTAGAGCGTCAACGACACGGTAACCGTTAAACGACCTCGGGGCTGATAAACCATCATGTCAGAGGACTCCGGCGCCGCATCGGACGTCGAGGACACCGCGCTCGAGGAGGGAGAGAAGCTACCCGACGTCGAAGCCCTGCTGTGTGACGGCGAGGTCTTCACTCCCCGTCGACTCGACGAATGCCTCGGCGACCGCGGTCTCCTGCTGTCGTTCTACGGCTTCTGCTTCAGCGCACCAGCGACGAACTGGTGGCGGAGGTACGAACGGTACGGCTGGCAGGAGTTCCCCGGTGTCCCCGTCGTCGGCGTCTGCCGCGACGGCCCCTACGCAGTCAACGCCTTCCTACGCGAGCTCGACAGTCCGTTCCATGTGTACAACGACGTCGACGCAGAAATCGCTGAGGCCTTCGGCCTTCTACGGCAGCGTGACGACATGCCGAACGCGTCGACGGCGAACCGCGCAGTCTACGTCTTCGACAGCTCCGGCGAAGCGAGATACCGGTGGCTGGCGGATGACGATATCTCGCCGCAGGATGTCGACGCCGTCGAAGCCGCGGTTGAAGAGCTTTAGCTGTTCTATATCGGTGTCTCGACCTCTATCTCGACCTCTCGCGTACCGGCTTCCTCCGCAGTGGAGAGACCGAAGTAGATGGTGAACTGATGTCCGGTTCCGACGTCGACGTTCGCGGTGCCCAGGTAGAGGTCGTCGTCGACCTTACGTAGCTCGTCACGTATCTGTCTGATGCCAGGGGGGTTCTCCGGCTGGTCGTAGTCGAGGACGAGCACTTCTCCGTCGTCGCTGATGCTGTCGTCGACATAGGTCTCGAACTCGAACAACGTGTGGTCGATGGGTCCGACCTCGAACCGGTTGCTGCCGCGGTATCCGTCGACCTTCTTGCCTTTCCACGGCAGGAGGGGGTTGTTGACGACCTGACGCACGGGCTCCAGCCGGAGGGCGCCGCGGCCGGCGAGAACCCTGCCGGTCGTAGCTCCCTGTACCTCGTCTTCGTCGGGCACCGTGCCTTCTCTGAAGAGTTCGTCTAGCTCGGACTTCGACTTCTCCACGAGTTCGTCTAACGAAGTCATATACGACCAGTTGCGGAGGACTTAATTAACCTTGTTGCCGGACGAGTCCCGCAGCAGAGTTAAACACGGGCTCCGGTTCGGACTTCAGAAGGGTTGTACTATAGTTAGCAGGCTTCAGCTGACATCTATCTCGACCTCTTCCTCGGCTTCGGCTTCGGTGTCCCCTGCTTCCAGCGCGAAGTAGATCAGGAACCGGTAGCCGTCGCCGACACGGACGTTCGAGGTTCCGAGGAACAGACCGTCGTCGACCTCCTTCAGGTCGTCACGGATGCGGCGGATTCCCGGAGGGTTCTCGGGAGTGTCGTAGTCGAATATCAGTACCTCGTCGTCCTCGTCCACCAGAGACCTGGTGACGTACATGTCGAACTCGAACCCCTTACGCTCCAGCGGCCCGACCTCGAACCGGTTGCTTCCATGCCTGCCTTCCACGTGCTTACCCTTCCAAGGAAGCAAGGGGTTGTTCACGAGCTCCCTGACCGGCTCCGCACGGAGGACGCCACGGCCGGCGAGAACACGGCCTTCGGAGACACCCTCCAGACCTTCGGGGTCTGGTGTCTCGCCTTCTCTGAAAAGCGCGTCTAACTCTGCTTTCGACATGTTCACGAGTTCGTCTAGCTCCACCATATCCGTCCAGATGCAGACGACACGATTAACTGTGGTGCCGCGTATACACGGGGGAACTCATTTAACCGATGAGCTAGCCATCTCTCGTAATCCTGCCCTACAGTTAAGACGGTGCAGCCACCACGACAGAGCAGATGACCGACTTTGACTTCCTCACCGACGTCGTAGACAGCAGCAAGGTCGACTACGGGGAAGGACCCCGGGAGGAACACAGCGCGGACTGGGCGAGCGAGCTCATCGGCGCTGGCGTCACACCAGACGCAGTCGTCACACCCACGTCGACGGAGGACGTCAGCCGCGTCCTCGAAGCCTGCGACAGCCGAGGCGTACCCGTGACGCCGTACGCCGCCGGCACCGCGCTCGAAGGCCACGTCGTACCCGTCGAACGCGGCGTCAGCCTCGACACCACCGAGATGGACAGCGTCGTCGACGTAAGACCCGACGACTTCCAGGTCGACGTCCAGCCGGGAGTCATCGGCACCGACGTCGACGACGCCGTAGAACGCCACGGCCTGTTCTACCCCCCGCTTCCATCCAGCGGCGGCATCAGCACCATCGGCGGAATGATAGCGACCGACGCCGGCGGTATGCAGACGGTGAAGTACGGGAAGATAGGGGACTGGGTCGTCGGCCTCGAATGCGTGCTCGCCGACGGCAGCGTCGTACGGTGCGGCGGCCGCGCCGAGAAATCCAGCAGCGGCTACAACCTCAAGGACATGGTCGTCGGCAGCGAAGGCACGCTCGCCGTCGTCACCGAAGCCACGCTCCGCTTGAAGGGCATCCCCGACGAGATACGTGGCGCCCGCGCCCTATTCCCCGACATCGACAGCGCCGCCGACGCAGTCAGCGACGCCGTCCGCAGCGAAGTCGACGTCGCGAAGATAGAGCTCATCGACGACGTCGCCGCCAGGATGGCGAACGAGTACCTCGGCACCGACCTCCCCGACACACCCATGGTGTTCCTCGAGTTCCACGCCAACCACGGCGTCGAACGTGAGGTCGAGTTCGCGGAAGCAGTGTTCAGACAGCACGACGTCGACGAGTTCAAGACCGCATCCCGTGAACGCATGGAAGACCTCTGGGAGATACGGAGCGAGCTAGGGTTCGCCGTCAGAAGCTACGACCCCAGCCTCCATCCCGTACAAGCAGGCGACGTCGCCGTCCCCATCAGCAGGTACCCCGAGATGGTGAAGGAGATAAAGCGACTGGGAGACGAGTACGACGTCCTCGTCCCGGTCTTCGGCCACGCGGGCGACGGCAACGTACACTACGCGCCGATGGCGGACCCCGACGACCAGGACCAGTACCAGCGCGCAGTCGAGGTGTACGAACGAGCCGTCGAACGCGCGCTCGACCTCGGCGGCACCGCCACCGCGGAACACGGCATCGGCCGCGGCAAACGACACTACCTCGAACGAGAACACGGCGCCGAAGCCGTCGACGTCATGCGCCGCATCAAAGACGCTCTCGACCCCAACGGTACGTTGAACCCCGGGAAGGTCCTGCCGGACGAGGACTGACCCAGCCGACGATCAGGAACTCCGGCTACTTCCCCGGAATCTGAACGTCCAGCACCCCGACCTCGTCGCTCTCCACCAGCTCCTCCAGCGCAGGCTCCACCTCTCCGACGTCGTCGACGCGTTCCGCCTCCGCACCATAGCTCCGCGCGGACTCCTCTATACGGATGTCCGGTAGATCCATGCCGGGGAACTCGTAGTCCTCCTCGTCGCCGCCGAAGAGATCCAGGGTGTTGTCCTTGAGGATGCGGTAGCTCCGGTTGTCCGGCACCACGACCGTGAGGTCCAGGCCCTCGCGCACCGCCGTGTATATCGACTGCGGGTAGTAGAGGTAGCTGCCGTCGCCGACGAAACCCAGGACCCGTCGGTCTAGGTCGAGATCCTGATGGGCGACTGCGGCACCGACCGCGGCCGGCAGTCCGTAGCCGAGGCCGCCGCCTTTGCTGCCGATGTAGCTCTCCGGCTCGATGTCGTACTGCGTCAACAACGCGTACTTCGACGTCACGCCTTCGTCGACGACGAACGCATCCGGCGCAACCGAGTTCAGCGCCTCCACGACGTCGTACTTCGTCGGCAGCTCCACGTTGCCCTCCGTGTGATCCATCTCCTTGATCTTCGCCTCCACCATCTGTTTCGCACTGTTGATGGTGTTCAACCGGTTTTCACGGGTGTCGTCGTCGACGCGGCTCTCTAGCTCCTCCGCCAGCTGTCCGGCGACGCGGCCGGGGTCTCCGAGCACGGAGACGTCGGCGCTCATGTTCTTCCCTATCTGCCAGCCGTCGTTCGACACCTCGACGCAGGTGGTGCGGTCTCCCACGAGATCTTGGTTCTCCTTCCACAGGGTGGAGTTCGTCGAACACCCGAGGAACACCGCGGTGTCGACGTCGAGCAGGGTCGACGTCAGTCGGGCGCGCGGCGGCAGAAAAGACACCCACTGTGGATGAGATGTCGGATAGTTCCCCTCTCCCGTGAATATCTCGCCGTGCACCCGTGCACCCGTAGCCTCCGCCAACGCCACCGCGTCGTCGACGCCGTCGCCGCGGGCTACGCCGTCACCGACGACCAGGACGAGGCTGTCGGCGTTTGCCACGGCTTCCACCGCTTCCTCGACGTCGCCGTCAGCTCCGTCTCCTGGTTCGGGTACGCTGCCGAGGGGTTCGACGTCGTGGTCGGCTTCCTCGGTGGTCACGTCCATCGGTAACGCGAGGAACACCGGACCCGTCGGCGGCGTGAGGGCGACGCGGAACGCCCGCCGGAGCATCCCCGGGAGTGCGTCGACGCTCTTGACCTCCGCGCTCCACTTCGTGAAGTCCTCCGTCATCTTCACCATGTCGCCGGCGAGGATGGGTTCCTCGTGCTCGAAGTCCGTGGCGTGGTTGCCCGCCGTCACCACGAGCGGGACACCCGAGTACTTGCTTCCGTGGATGTTACCCAGGCCGTGCGCTAACCCGGGGGCGACGTGGAGGTTCGCGAAACCCACGACGTCTTCCCTGTGGTACCGCATCGTAGAGGCGTAACCCGCCGCCGCACCCACTGCGACGTCCTCGTGGAGACACATCGTGTACTCGACGTCGCTGTCGGGTATAGCGTTCACCAATGGTAGCTCCGTCGTACCCGGGTTGCCGAACACGCGTTCGACACCGTACTCCTCGAGGACCTCTACGATGAACTCGGCGCCCGACTTCATACTTCAGGTGTCTCCATTATGTCGGGTACACCGCTCATCTCGACTGTCTCCCCCACTATGAACGACGACGCCGGAGACGCGAGGAACAGTATCACGTCGGCGGCCTCCTCCACCGTCCCGATCTTACGTTTGACCTCGCTACGTTCGACCTCGTCGGCGCTGACACCCATCTGCTGCTCCACGCCTTTCGTCGCGACGTACCCTGGTGCGAGGCAGTTGACGCGGACGTCGTGCTTGCTCCACTCGTACGCTAACGACGACGTGAGGTTGACGACTCCGGCTTTCGCGGCGCCGTAATGGCTCATCATCGGCGCGCCCTGTATACCGGCGACAGAGGCGAGGTTGACGACTACGCCGCCGTCGTCCTGCAGGTAGTCGGCGGCGGCGTGACAGCAGTTGTAGGTGCCCTTGAGGTTGATCTCTACGATGCTGTCCCATCCGTTCGGAGACAAGCCGTCGAAGTTACACATGAACGACGCTCCGGCGTTGTTGACGAGGACGTCGACTCCGTCGAACTCCGCTGCTACGTTGTCGACGAACCCCTCCACGCCCTCGGTGTCGCGGACGTCGACGCTTTCTCCGTAGACTTCACCGTGTTCCCCGAGGTCGTCGACGGCTTCCTCTACGTTCTCGGGGTCGCGGCTGCAGACGGCGACGCGGCAGCCGGCGTCGAGGAACTCCCGCGCAGCTGCTTTCCCGATGCCCTTCGTTCCACCCGTCACTATAACGTCCCCGGATACGGTGAACCTGTCGAACGCCATACCTCATGGTTGACCGCCAGGGTGGTAAAGCTTCAGCCGCGCTAACGCGGCGGCCGACAGCCGACGAAGACATCATCGTCGAGGCAGGACGTCCCTGCACCTAGCTCTGGTACTCGCCTCTGTTCCAGTCGTGCGGTGTACCGGACTCCACCTCGCCTGCCTTGTAGACGCCGCGCGCCAGCGCTATCTCGCTGTCCTCCTGCAGGACGACGGCGTCGACTACGGCGGTGGACTGCCCGAGCCGCGTGACTTCGGCCTCTGCCCGCGCGTCCCCGGTCATCGGCTCCAGGTAGTCGATACGCATGTCCACAGTCGGCGAAGGCCCGTGAGTCAGGGAGACGACTGCTGCGCCGCCGGCGGTGTCCGCGAGCGCGTACGGAACCGCGCCGTGCGCGACGTGACGCGTGGGGTTCGACGAGAACTCGTCCTTCATCTCCACCGCCACCTCGGCGTAGCCGTCCTCCGCCTCCACGACCTCCATACCCATCATCTCCACGTAGGGGAGGCGGCTGAACAGGTCAGCTAGATCCATGAGGTACCACGTGTGGCCGTCGAAGGTAACCGCTTCGGAAGACCGTCGATTCAACCACTGTATCTTCCGCCGCCCCGGACACCGAACAGCCGCTGTAGATACGGGTTCAGGAACACGCCGTCGGGGTCGAACTCCTCGCGGTAGCTGAGGAACTCCCGCCATCCAGGGTACAGCTGCTGTAGCTCCGTCGGCGACAGCGAATGCATCTTGCCCCAGTGTGGGCGGCCGTCGTAACGCCTGAACACGTCCTCACATTCGCGGAAGACGTCTTCGTAGCTTCGTTCGTGGTACCTGTGGACGGCGATGAACGCGGAGTCGCGGCCGTACGCCGGCGACAGCGGTAGAGAGTCTGCCTCTACGAAACGAACCTCGACGGGATACAGGGTGTCGTGGCGTTCCACGATCTCCTGTATCTCCCGGAAGCACTCCGGTAGCTCGTCTACGGGAACGCCGTACTCCGTCTCGTTGAAACGGACGTCCCGGGGTTCCGGGTAGACGTACCGCGCCCTACCCGTCTTGGTCTTACCTCTTACGGCAGTCGACGCCAGCTTAGCAAGCGGTGCGGCATCGACGTGCTCCGTAAGCTTGCAGAGCTGTCTCCAGACGTGGTTCTCAAGCCATCCGGTTTCGCGGCGGCCGCCGGAGACGTCGGCCTCCACAGTCGCCTTAGTCAACGCGGTTTCCGTGTAGGGGAACCAGAAGAACTCGTAGTTCCTGTGGCGGCGGACGTTCTCCCGGAAGCCCTCCAGCGCTTCGTCGAGGGAGCGCCTGCGTCTCTCCATCCGTAAGCCGTAGTCCTCGACGACGTCGAACTCGAGCTTCGTCACCACGCCTAACGCGCCGAGCGACAGACGGTGGTAGTCGAACCCAGGGTCGCCTTCCTCCAGAGGTTCGACGTCTCCCTCCGGGGTCACGACCTCCATCGACGTCACGTAGTTCGACAGAACGGGGAACTCACCGGTTCCATGCGTCCCCGTCGCAACCGCACCCGCCACCGTCTGCCGGTCGACGTCACCGAGGTTCACCGGCGCCAGTCCCTCGTCACCCGAGGCCTCCGTCATCTCCCCCAGCGTTACACCGGCCCCGACAGTGATGGACTCATCGCCCCGGTCTACGTCGATGGAGTTCATCCGATCCGGCTGGACGAGGGTGTCGTCCGTGGCGACCAGCGGTGAGAACGAGTGCCCGCTGCCCGCCACCCGTAGCTCGTCTGCGTCCTCGACTACCTCGACGACGTCGTCGACGTTTCTCGGTCTACGTACCGTGGGGTTGCATTCCACGCTTCCGCTCCAGTTCCTCCAGGTCACATGAAACACCGTCCTTCACCACGGTAGGTGTCCACGGACTGAACTTCGTCTCCGTCGACGAGATACAGCTCTCTGAATCGTTCACATAGCTCACCGGCTTTCGCATGTCTGAAGACGACTGGGTCACCGAGCTCGAGGTCCACGTCGGTCTCCACCGGCGTCTGAACTTCACCGGCTCCCTCCCTCGAAAGCGTCATCTCTTCCGGGAGGTGGGGCTGCGGTTCCTTGTCCGGACCCACGGGGCCGCTCGCCGTGTACCCGCCGCCGCGGACTGTGTAGACGTCTGGCTCAGGCTGTCTGGTGACCTCGAGACAGTACGCGGCCGCCGGCTCTAGCTCGACGGTGTCGTGGTAGCTGAACAACGCTGGGTAGTAGAACGCGCTGCCGACCGCGGCCTCCGTCAACGCGGGGTCGCCGCTGCATAGATGCAGGCTTCCGGTGCCGCCTCCGTTGTAGAACAGCTCCCTGAAACCCGCGTCCTCCAGGTAACTTCTGACGGCTTCTCTCTTCTCCACCACCGTCTGCCACGAACGGTTCTTCAACGCTTCAACGACGACGTCCCCGAGCTTCGACCGGTTGGGTGTCCTGTCCGTCAACCCCGCTATCTGGGCGTCGTACCCCATGACTCCACGGACCTCTAGCCCTCGTTCGTCCGCGTCGACCGCGAGGTCACGGGCTTCCTCCGGAGTCAACGACGATCTCAGGGCGCCGACCCGTTGCCCAGCGACGTAGCTGGAGACGTCGAGATCTATGCAGACGCCGGCGTCCGCAGCCACGTCCTCTATCAGCTCAAGGTGCTCGATGGAGTCCACCATGAGTGTGGCGTCGGCGTCCGCCGCCGCCTCTATCTCATCCGGATTCGCGATCGGGTAGGCGACGAGGGCGTCGTCGACGACTCCGGAGTTCAGCAGCCACGCCGCCTCGTACCCCGAGTAACACATCACGTCTTCGAAGCTGTCACGCTCCAGCAACCTTTCGATCAACCTCCTGCACCGCAGGGACTTCGTCACGACACGGACCTCGAGGTCGTCGCTGGCTTCAGCTACCGCGTCCGCGTTGCCTTCGAAGGCAGCGAGGTCGACGAACGCGAGAGGCATGTCGGAGCCCGTGAACTCCTCCTTAACCCTGCCGTACTCTATCATCAGGGTTAGGTTACGTGGTGTCTCCGATAAGTTCTGGGGGATGTACAGGTTGAAAGCCCGACAGTGGCGGGTAAGGTTTTATACCCGAGAGGTTGTAGATGACATCATGTCGGAGGAATCCGAGGAGAAGATCGAGAACGTGGACGAGTTCTACGAGGGCGACGACCAGTGGTACGACATCGACGAGTTCGTCGAGGGCGACGAAGACCAAGACGACGTCGAAGAGTAAGATGAAGGTCATCCCCGCTGTAGACGTCAAGGACGGAGAGTGCGTGCAGCTAGTTCAGGGTGAAGAAGGCACGGGGGAGAGCTACGGCGACCCACTGGACTCCGCCCGTCACTGGCTCGACGAAGGCGCGGAAGCCCTGCATCTAGTCGACCTCGACGGCGCGATAGACGGTGAAAGAGCGAACGCGGATGTCATCGAGGAGATAGCAGGCTGGGACGTCGAGGTAGAGGTCGGAGGCGGGGTACGCTCCGCGGAAGACGCGGCAGAGCTGTTCGAGATAGGTGTCGACCGCGTGATCATGGGGACGGCGGCCCAGGAGAACCCCGAAATCGTCGAGGAAGCCTCCCGGTACGGCGATGTCATGGTGTCGCTCGACAGCCGCGACGGCGAGGTCGTAGTGGAAGGCTGGAAGGAGGGCACGGGATCGTCGGCGGTCGAGGTAGCCGGCAGGTTCGAACGACTGGGTGCGGACTCCATCCTGTTCACCAACGTCGACGACGAAGGACTGCTGGACGGTGTCGACGTCGAACCCGTGAGGGAGCTGGTCGACAGCGTCTCCATCCCCGTGGTGGCTTCCGGCGGCGTCACCACGGAGGACGACGTCGCCGCGCTGGCGGACGCCGGCGCCTGGGGTGTGGTCATCGGAACTGCTTTCTACGAAGGACACTTGACTTTGAAACAAGCTATGGAGGCAGCCAGATGACCATGTACGGCGCAAGGGAGGCTGGAGGTTGACCGATAGAACCGCGGACGTCGAACGCACGACAGGTGAGACATCGGTAGAGGTGATCTTGGACCTCGACGGAGAAGGCGACGTCGACGCGGACACCGGCGTCGGATTCCTCGACCACATGTTGGAAGCGCTCGGGAAACACGGCTTGTTCGACCTCACCGTGGACGCGGACGGCGACGTCGACGACACCGGCGAACACCACACGGTGGAGGACGTCGCCATCGTCCTCGGGACGGCGTTCGACGAAGCGCTCGACAGCCGCGATGGAATCCGTCGGTTCGGAGACAGCCGCGCCCCCCTCGACGAAGCCGTGGCGTCCGTCGTCGTCGACCTCAGCGGCCGCAGCCACACCAGGGAGGACTTCACCTTCAACAGGGAGAAGGTCGCGGACATGTCGACGGAGATGGTGCCGCACTTCTACACCAGCTGGGCGGCGAACGCCGGCGCAACCCTGCACGTGGAGTCCACCGGCGACAACGACCACCACGTGGTCGAAGCGTCTTTCAAGGCGTTCGCGTTAGCGCTCGACGAAGCTACCTCAGTGGACGACCGCCGTGGCGGCGTACCCAGCACGAAGGGCAAGCTGTAGAGACCGACCTCCAGGTAACATGAGAGGAAGCAGGGAACCGTAGAAGAAAGAAAGTACGTCTATCCTGTCTGTCGTTCGCGGTTCTTCGGTCGGAGCTTCTTGTGTCCGCATTTACGGCAGCTCACCGCGTCCTTCGGATTCCGTGCGTTACACCTCATGCAGATCTGCTTCTCCAGCAGTCGTTCTTCAGCCTCGGGGAAACGTGCCATACATGGGTATCGCAGACACCGGAGTTTAACGTTTGCCATATACAGGCCGTGTATCCACCGCTGTAGACTCCCGTTCAGCCGCGGCGGAAGCTATTTCATAGCCGTCGACAACGCTGTAGCTATGTCGAAAGTAGAGGTTTCAGAGGACGGCGACGTCACGACGTTGACGATAAACCGACCCGACGTGAAGAACGCCCTCGACCACGACACCATGAAGGCGCTCGCGGAGGAGCTACGGGAGATAAAACGCGGAGACAGCCGATGCGTCGTACTCGAAGGCGCCGGCGGAACCTTCTGCGCCGGCGCAGACGTCAACGAGCTGATGAAGTTCGGCGCGACGAAGCCACCGGAGATAGTCGAAATAATCGAGAACGACCTCCACGACATCATCCGTGAACTCTTTCGGATGAAGAAACCCACCCTGGCGAAGGTCGAAGGCCACGCCGTCGGCGCCGGCTGCAACCTCGCGCTCGCCTGCGACCTCACCGTCGCGGAGGAATCTGCGACGTTCGCCGAACTCTTCACCCGTATCGGCCTGAGCCAGGACAGCGGCGGCAGCTACATCCTCCCCAGGCTCGTCGGCATGAAGAAAGCGAAGGAGCTGGTGTTCACCGGGCGTGACGTACCCGCACCCGAGGCAGAGGAGATGGGACTCATCAACTACGCCTACCCCGACGGTAGCTTCCACGAGGAAGCCGACAACCTGATACAGGATCTCGCGTCGGGGCCGACGAAAGCCATCGGCGCGAGCAAATCCCTCCTGAATTACGGCGCCGACCACGACCTCGACTCTACGCTCGAACGCGAAGCCTGGGTGCAGAGCTCCATAAGCCAGAGCGACGACGTCGAAGAAGGAGTGATGGCGTTCGCGCAGGGACGCGACCCCGATTTCCAGGGTGAGTGACGGCCAGGCTCCTGTATCCCGGATTACCTCCTCACTGCGTAGAGGTCGTAGAAGTCGCCCTCCACCTTCACCAAGCCCTCCGTGTACCCTTCCACGAGCGCTCTCGGCGGGTTCAGTCGATGGAGTTCGTCTTCCACTGCAGATTCAACCTCCTCCTGAACCAGTGGACCGAGGTCGTCTACATCGTACAGGGCTGCGTCCTCGACCACGTCGTCTACGTCGACCTGACGGGCTTCGACGGTGTAAGGAGGGCCGGGGTCGTCGACCTCTACGGATACCTCTTAGTACCGGAGACTGTCCCCGACATCGTACGCCATGTGGTCGTAACTCTCCATGTACTCCTCCACCCCTTCAGGTAGAACCAGTGCTTGGAATCCCTCTCGTCCTCTACCGTTCGTCGCCGTCCGTGCCGAGTACTCGAAAGCCTGCCGCGCCTCCGGATAGCTGTCACGGAGGTCGTCGACGTAGAAGAAGTCATCTGGCTCCCCGTCGACCTCCCTTGCTTCGACGTAATAACGGGGGACTTCGTAGTGGAGTTCGTGGAGCCCGCTGTCTTCGACGTAGGAGTATTCCTCGAGGAAGACCCGTAGTTCTTCATCGACCTCATCGGACTCGTAAACGGAGTCCAGTGCCTCCTGAATCCTCGCACGGAGAGGTTCATCGATTCCGTCGTAGGAGGCTACGTCGTAGCTCTGTCTAAGCCCGTCGACCGCGTCCTCAGCCACGAGCTCGTAGCTGTTTGAGAAAACTCCGTCGTATCCTTCGTCTTCGTCGAACGACACCACGAGTTCTTCGGGTTTATTGGAAGAGTAAGATACGGTTGCGGCGTCGTGGTCGAAGTACGGGGCAGCTCCACAGCTTACGTCTTCCGCTCGAAACATCGAAACCACGGTTTCGACTGAACCGTTCTCCAGCGAACGTTCCTCGAACTCCACCCTGTGACAGAACGTTCCACCCGTCGCCCCGAACACCGCAACCACCTCTTCGTCGTAATCCACGGCGTCCGGAATCGATATCTCCAGGTTCTCGTCAAGGTAGTCTGCGTACTCGCGGGAACCCACGAGCACGGGTGCGGCAGAGGTACTGGTCGTCCAGAAAGCCTCCATCCTCTCCTCCGATAGGTCGAGCTCCTGATCCCGGTCTTCGCCGGACTCTCCTTCGACCTCTCCCCCGTCGTCTTCTCCATCGTCTACCTCATCGCTCGCTTCGTCCACACGGTCTCCATCGTCTTCGAGATGCAGACATCCTGTGACGGCGGCTGCCCCCGACGCTGCCAGAGCCCTGAGCACTCTTCTCCTACCTCGGTTCATATCCCGTACACAGTCTTTTTCAGTAAAATCCTTTCCCACAGCAACCTTCAGTCAGCTCTAAACCCCGGTTAACTTTCATCGTCTGCGAGGTAGTCCTCCTGAACTCTGACGACGTCCTTGCTGTCCCTGCAGTCGGAGTACCGCTCAAGGGGCTCCCGGTTCAACGTGAGGAAGGTGTCGCCGTAGTCGACGGCGTCCGCGACCTCCCGGGCGGCGTCCGGTTCGCCGAGTATATACAGGGCTGCGATGCAGGCTTCCGCGGTGTTCAGCTGGTACGCGTGTCCGTAGTTCACGGGGTTGGCGGCGACGAGGAACGGAAGCGCCCTTCGGCGGCCGTCTACTCGTTCGAACACCTCCTCCGCGTTCTCCCACGACGCGTCGACCGCGACCACGGGCAGGGGGTCGGCGGGCGACAGTGCCTGCTCGGCGTACGGGTCGAGCACGGTACCCGTCGGCAGCGACTCGACGGAGCTGTGCACTACCGCGACCTCCATCCGCTGGAGCCGGAGGGCGCTGCATTTCTCGGGGTCGTCGTCGCCCTCACGGTAGATGTGTACGAGGTCGGCTACGTTCTCCCGTGGTTCGTCTTCCACGATGTGTCTAAGACGTCGCTAGGATAAATGGTTTCGAACGGTTTTTGACGGTGTGGCTCCACCTCAGTTTAGATGACCGAGATGGACGCGTACCTGGCGCTCGAGGACGGCACCGTCGTCGAAGGCCAGGGCCACGGCGTCGCCGGCGAGGTCCAGGGCGAGCTCGTCTTCACCACCCAGTACACGGGTTACGAGGAGAGCCTCACCGACCCCAGCTACGAGTTCCAGCTCCTGATGTTCACCTACCCCCTCATCGGGAACTACGGCGTCGACCCCGAGGTATTCCAAAGCGACGGCATCAAAGCGGAAGCCTGCATCGCCCGGGAGTTCAGCACCGACCCCGACGACGTCCTCCAGTGGTTCAGGGACGAGGAGATACCTGCGATGAGCGGCGTCGACACCCGCGCGCTCACCATCAAGACACGTGAACACGGCGCGATGAACGCCGGCTTGGTCGTCGGTGAAGACGTGTCGGAGGAACGCGCAGTCGAGCTCGCGGAGGACTGCCCACCCATCAGCAGCAAGGACCTCGGCGCGAGAGTCACCGTCAGCGAACGCCAGAGGCTCGAAGGCTACGGAGGCAGCGACGTCGAGGTCGCACTCATCGACTGCGGCTGCAAGAAGAACATCATAGAGAGCCTCCGCCAGCGCTCTATCGACGTCGTCCGAATGCCATACGACTCCACCTCAGGAGACGTCCGCGACGTCGACCCCGACGCCGTCTTCGTTTCGAACGGACCCGGCGACCCAGCGCAGTACACGGACGCCGTCGACGTCGTCGACGAGTTCACCGGTGAGCTACCGGTCGCCGGCGTCTGCCTCGGCGCACAGGTGGTCGGCCGCGCCTTCGACGCCGAAACCTACAAGCTGAAGTTCGGACACAGGGGAGCGAACCAGCCGGTGAAGGATCTCGAGGACGACGTCGTCCACATCACCGCGCAGAACCACGGCTTCGCCGTCGACGAAGACACCCTCGGAAGCGACCTCGAGGTCACCGAGATCAACGCCAACGACGGCACCAGCGAAGCCGTCCGCAGCGACTACCTCAAGGTCGAAGCCCGCCAGTACCACCCCGAAGCCCACAGCGGGCCAAGGGACACCGAGGAAGAGTTCTTCGACGGCGTCAAAGAGGACTTCGTGGAAGGGCTGTAGGTAAGAGAGCTCTTTGCCTTCTCTGGAGCTTCTATTCGTTTATAGGAGAAGCTCCACCAGATTTACGCATCTTGCCCGGCATAAGTTATTTCTGAACAGTTGGTCTGCGTGAAGATGGGTGGTTCCGCCGTGGACGACGGGGATACAGGGAAATACAGGGAGTCCATCAGAGCGAGCGAGTCATCGATAGACAGATTTCCGCGATAGACGACATGGATCAGAAGGCTTCACGGCTGCTGCAGCTCAACTTAGTAGTCGTCGGAGTGTTGTTGAGCGTGGTGTCTCTCGTGGTCGGTGACGTAGTCGAACAGACGGGGGTTATCGGTTCGGTGGTGAACGTGTACTCGCTGGCGGGGGTTCTATCGCTTTTCCTTTCCATGGTCTGTGCAGGTCTAACCTACACCATGTCGGACATGGTGGCGGGTGCAGACCCGAACAGGTTCAGGAAGACGGTGGATGAATCCGGGTTGGAGGAACTGTACGAGACCATCCTCGACGACTACGGACGAGCCATCGAGTTCAACGACGAGACCAACGACAGGAACAGACCGCTGGTCACCCTAACCATCCTGTTCACTCTCTACGGTATAGGACTGTTCATAATCGCAGTCGCAGATGCTGCTCTGACGGGTTACTTCGTCCCCGGGACCAAGGTCGTTATCGTAACTCTGTTCGTCGTAGTCACCTGGAGATCCGGTGTTCACGGTCAGGCGCTCGACTGGGCTCAACACAACGATAGGCTCTGGAGGGTTCTGAAAGATTGGGCGGAAGATTGATACACGGGAAACTGCAATATCGGAAAGAGATGGGGATAAGAGATAGATTGAAAGACAGAATACGCGAACGGGACTCTGAAGACGAAGACTCCCTGGTTCGTGTCTCCAAGGGCAAGAAAAGGAAGGAGTAGACTATTCAGGACGTCGCGCGTAGCTACTCCGCTATCTTCTCTCTACCGTGCGGTTCCTCCCACCTTGGCGTAGGCCCCCGCGCCACCAGCTTCTTAGGATTCACATCAGGGTGTGTGGTGTAGTAGTGTTCCTTGATGTGGTCTAGGTCCACGGTCTCCGCGACACCGGGGGTCTGATACAGGTCGCGCAGGTACGGCCAGAGGTTGTCGTAGTCCCGTATCATCCGGACGTTGCATTTGAAGTGAGTGTGGTAGACGTGGTCGAACCGGATCAGCGTCGTGAACATCGCGACGTCCGCCTCCGTCAACCGGCTGCCGCAGAGGTACCGCTGGTCGGCGAGCACCTGGTCCCAATGGTCGAGCGCCGTGAACAGGTCGTCTATCGCGCGGTCGTAGGCCTCCTGACTGTCGGCGAACCCCGCGCGGTAGACGCCGTCGTTTATCGGCGCGTAGATCTCGTCTAACACGCGGTCGACGTCGTCCTCCATGCCCTCCGGCAGCAGCGACGGACCGCTGGCGTACTCCTCGAACTCGGTGTCGAGCATCCGCATCACCTCCCGCGACTCGTTGTTCACGATTGTGTCCTCCTCCTCCTTGTCCCAGAGAACGGGTACTGTGACCCTGCCGGTGACCTCGGGGTCGGCTTCGAGATACAGCTCGCGGAGGAGGTCCGCGTCGTTCACCGAGTCCCTGGTGCATCCTTCTTTCTCCGGCGTGAACCGCCAGCCGTCTTCGCCGCGCCAGGGGTCGACGACGTCCACCGTGACGTGGTCTTCGAGTCCGCGGAGCTTCCGCGTCACCAGGGTGCGGTGCGCCCAGGGACACGCGAGAGAGACGTAGAGATGGTACCGGCCGGTCTCCGCTGGGTGGTCGTCGCCGATCCATCCGCGGAACTGCGTATCGTCACGCTGCCACGCGCCGTCTTCGTCCGTCGCCTCGTACGTCGTCCATTCGCCGTCGACGAAAGCCTTCATAGGTTTGCTTGGGTGGCCGCGTGCAAAAGGGTTGTCTGACGCACGCATGACATCTGTCCCGCAACACCCTTGACACCCCGGCGTGTACCCCTGTGTAACCGTGTCTTCACAGGAGAAACTAACCGAAGACCAGGGGATAGAGGCCGACGTCGCCGAGGAGCTCGCCGCCGAGCAACGCGAGATATCGGTCGCGGAGTTCTTCGAGAAGAACAAGCAGATGCTCGGGTTCGACAGCGCAGCCCGAGCCGTCGTCACCGCCGTCAAAGAAGGCGTCGACAACAGCTTAGACGCCGCCGAAGAAGCCGAGATCCTTCCCGACATACACGTCGAGATAGAGGACAACGGTGACACCTACACAGTAGTCATCGAGGACAACGGCCCAGGCATCGTGAAACGTCAGATAGACAAGATATTCGGCAAGCTCCTGTACGGCAGCAGGTTTGGCAAACGGGTGCAGAGCCGCGGACAACAGGGAATCGGCATCAGCGCCGCCGTGCTCTACAGCCAGCTGACCAGCGGGAAACCCGCGCGCATCACCTCGAAGACGCGTTCCGGTGAAGCCCACAGGTTCGACGTCATCATCGACACCGACACCAACGAACCCGAGATAGTCGACGAAGAGACCGTGGACTGGGACCGCACACACGGCACACGTATCGAGCTGGAGATGGAGGCGAACATGCGCGCGAGGCAGCAGCTCCACCGGTACATCAAACACACAGCGGTCGTCAACCCACACGCACGCGTCCACCTGAAGGAGCCGAAGGGCGAGTGGAGCTTCGAACGCGCAACCGACGAGCTACCCGACGAGACCGAGGAGATCAAACCACATCCCCACGGCGTCGAGCTCGGCAACCTCATGAGGTTGATGGCCGCCAGCGACAGCTACAGCGTGAAAGGCTTCGTCCAGAACGAGTTCACCCGAGTCGGCGGCAAGACCGCGGACTCCATCGAAGACGGGTTCCGCGACAGACACCTCGGGCGTGAACCCAGCTGGAACGTACCGTCCGGAGTGGAGCAGGAGATACGTAACGCGGTCGCGAACAAAGGTCAGCAGGCGACCGCGGAGTTCGCCCGCCTCACCAGGGAGAACATGGGCGGGAAGGCGACCTACAGCTACGTCGAAGACGCCGTCGACGACGCCGCAGAACGCGTGGAAGAGGAGTTCGACAAACGGTTCGGGGACAAGGTCCGCGAGGACGCCGTTGAAGCCGCGTGGAGACACGTCACCGAGACACGCGCCGAAACCGTTCTCGAACACCTGGAAGCCGCGACCAGCGACCGGAAGGACCCCGAAGCCCTGGAGGAGCTGTCGGAGCGCATCGCCGCGAAGTTCGACAGCGACGAAGACCCACGCGACAGGTTCACTCTGAAGGAGCTGCGGAAAGCCGTGAGAGACAGCGCCGCCAGCGTCGAGGAGGTCACTGAGGAGTCGTTCGGCGACACAGCGGTGGAGAACATCGTGGAGGAGCTCTGGACGATGATGCAGACGGTGGACGACGACACCCCGAACGTCCAGGACATCGCCGGCGACCGCAACCAGTCGCGCGCCCTCCTTGAGGCGATGCGCGCCGCCGACGTGATGGCGCCGCCGACGGACTGCCTCGCACCCATCGGGGCCGACCTCCTGGAGGCCGGCGTCCGGAAGGAGTTCGACGCCGAGTTCTATAGCGCGGTGACCAGGGATGCGTCGGTGCACGGCGGCGACCCCTTCGTCGTCGAAGCCGCGATAGCGTACGGCGGCAGCCTGGAGGCCGAGAGCCCCGGCGACCTTCTGAGGTTCGCGAACCGCGTCCCCCTCGTGTATCAGGAGGGCGCCTGCGCTATCACGCAGACGGTGAAGGACATCGGCTGGAAGAACTACCAGTTAGACGACGAAGGCCTGCCTCGCGGCCCCGTCGTTCTCGCAGTCCACCTCGCCTCCACCAACGTACCGTTCACCAGCGAGAGCAAGGACGCCGTCGCCAACGTGCCGGAGATAGAGAAGGAGGTCGAACGCGCCGTCCGCGACGTCGCACGCGACATGAAGAGCCACATCAAGTCGGCGGAGAGCCGCCGCAAGCGGAGGGAGAAGGAACGCGTCATCAGCGAGGTGGTGCCGCAGATAGCGGAGAAGATAGGCGAGGTAACCGGTAGAGGCACTCCGCCGGTCGAGGGTTCGATGGCGAAGATACTGAACAAGCTCTACGTAGACACAGAGGTCGACGGCGACGAGGTCGTCCTGGAGGCCGCGAACTACAGCAACTCCAACAAATCCTTCGAGCTGCACTGCTTCGTCGACAGCGAACCCACACTCGTGGACGGAGACGACCTGGATGTCGACGT
Source organism: Euryarchaeota archaeon Ods02 (assembly GCA_028751075.1). GTDB lineage: Archaea > Halobacteriota > Halobacteria > Halobacteriales > Halorutilaceae > JAQZDA01. Next base: position 23,734 of record JAQZDA010000003.1, read on the forward strand.
CGTCGACATGGACGATGAGTTCGACGTCGTCTGGCGGGCGGAGGTCTCCAAAGGCGAGAAGGAGACCCTGCGTTACATGGGTGAGGAGGGTATGGTGTCAGTGGATGGAGTGGAGGACGACCTCGTGGAGGTGAGAAGCTGATGACCCATACCTGCTTCATCGATAAATCGCTGGAGGTGAAGGAGTGATGGCGGCCGACGACGTCGAGATGACGAAGGAGGAGCTCGACGACCGCACCATGGGTCAGCTGCTGGACATCGGGGAGGAGTTCTACCGGCAGTTCGAACGCGGAGAGATACCCCGGCTGGAGATTCCGACGCGGAGCAAGAGCAACGTGGTGTTCGACGAGGACAGCGGCGTCTGGGTTTACGGCGACAAGGTGAGCAGCCGGACGGCGAACAGCGTCGGCGGCGCGCGGAAGCTACTCCGGATGGCTTACACCCTGGAGTTCATGCGGAACCAGATCGAGGAGAACAGGTCGTCGACCCTCAGAGAGCTCTACTACCTGTCTGAGAGCTGGGGAGACGCCCAGTTCACGGGTCAAGGCGAGAGCGACCGCTTGATCGAGGACCTCGAGATCGTCGGCGACCTCCGGCGCGAACGCCTGCACATGCGGCCGGAGGAGGACGGAGCCACCGTCATCGGACCGCTGTACCTCCGGGAGCAGACGCGTCGGGGTGAACGTGAGATACACTGTCAGGAGGACGTCGGCGAAGGCGGATACCAGATTCCGTCGGACGTCGATCAGGTGGAGTTCCTGGACGCCGACGCGGAGTTCGTGATGTGCGTGGAGACCGGTGGTATGCGCGACCGGCTGGTGGAGAACGGCTTCGACGAGGAGTACGACTGCATCGTCGTCCACCTGAAGGGTCAGCCTGCGAGGTCGACGCGTCGACTGGTGAAACGCTTGCACGACGAAGAGAGCCTCCCGATAGTGGTGTTCACCGACGCCGACCCCTGGAGCTACCGTATCTTCGGCAGCGTCGCCTACGGCAGCATCAAATCCGCGCATCTGTCGAAGCATCTGGCGACGCCGGAGGCGGAGTTCGTCGGCGTGCAGCCGCAGGACATCGTCGACTACGACCTGCCGACGGACCCGCTGTCGGACAACGACGTCAACGCCTTGGAGAACGAGCTAGAGGACCCCCGGTTCGAGGACGGCTACTGGAAGGAGCAGATCGAGCTGCAGCTCGACATCGAGAAGAAATCCGAGCAGCAGTCGCTTGCATCGTATGGTCTGGACTTCGTCACCGACACCTACCTGCCGGAGCGGCTGGACGAGATGGGTGTCGCCTGAGAGCAGGCGCCTGCTTCTACAGCGATATAACGGGAGAGTTTAGTCCCGTCGCGTCTACCTGCATCCATGGAGCTACCTAAGTCGTACGAACCCTCCGAGGTCGAGGACAGGTGGAGGGACGCGTGGGACGACTCTCTCTACAGGTACGAGGACACCGGGTCGGAGGACTACATCATAGATACGCCGCCGCCGTATCCGACGGGGAACCTACATATCGGTAACGCGCTCGGCTGGTGCTACATGGACTACGCCGCACGGTACAAGCGCCTGCAGGGTTTCGACGTCTCGTTCCCTCAGGGCTGGGACTGTCACGGCCTGCCGACGGAGGTGAAGGTCGAGGAGAACGAGGATGTACACCGTAGCGAGGTACCCCGGGAGGAGTTCCGGGAGATGTGCGTGGAACACACGTACGAGATGATAGAGGAGATGAAGTCGACGATGGAGACCCTGGGGTTCAGTCAGGACTGGACGCAGGAGTACGTGACGATGGAGCCCGAGTACTGGGGGAAGACCCAGCGGTCGTTCGTCGAGATGGTGGAGAGCGGGTACGCCTACCGCGACCACCACCCCGTCAACTGGTGTCCGCGGTGCGAGACCGCTATCGCGGACGCCGAGGTCGAACGCGAGGAACGCGACGGCGTCCTAGTCTACCTCACCTTCCCCGGCGTCGACGGTAGCGAGGACATAGAGATCGCGACCACGCGCCCCGAGCTGCTGGCGGCGTGCGGCGCCGTCGCCGTCGAACCCGATGGCGAATGGAGCAGCCACGTCGGCGACACCGTCAGGGTGCCGTTGTTCGGACAGGAGGTCGAGGTTATCGAAGACGAAGAGGTCGACAGCGAGTTCGGAACCGGTGCAGTGATGATCTGTACCTTCGGCGACAAGCAGGACGTCGACTGGTGGCTGGAGTACGACCTTGAGCTCCGGGAGGCGTTCACCCGACAGGGCACCCTCACCGCGCTCGCCGACGGGTACGAGGGCATGGAGATAGAGGAAGCGAAGGAAGCCATCACCGCGGACCTCCGCGACGAAGGCTATCTGTACGACGAGGAACCCGTCGACCAGGCGGTCGGCACCTGCTGGCGCTGCGACACAGCTATCGAGATACTGGCGGAGGAGCAGTGGTTCATCGAGGTCCGCGAAGACGAGGTCCTGGAGAAAGCACGGGAGGTCGACTGGATACCCGACCACGCCTACACCCGCTTGGAGGACTGGACCCAGGGAATGGAGTGGGACTGGGTCATAAGTCGACAGCGGGTGTTCGCCACGCCGTTCCCCGTCTGGTACTGCGGCAGCTGCGGTGAACCCTACGTCGCGGACGTCGAAGACCTCCCGGTGGATCCCGAGGAGGAGACGCCGGAGGGAGACTGCGGTGAATGCGGTTCAGGTGACTGGGTATCGGAGTCCGACGTCATGGACACCTGGATGGACTCGTCGATAAGCGCCCTCCACGTCGGCGGCTGGCCGGAGGAGGAGTTCCAGTCCACGGGATTGAGGGAGCAGGGACACGACATAATCAGGACGTGGGCGTTCTACACCATCCTCCGGACCGCCGCATTGGAGGACGAACGACCGTGGGACGACGCCCTCGTCAACGGCATGGTGTTCGGAGACGACGGCCACAAGATGTCGAAGTCCCGAGGTAACTTCGTGCAGCCGGAGGAGGTCGTCGACGAGTACGGCGCGGACGCGTTCCGGCAGGCGATGGCGTCTGCCGGCCGCCCCGGAAGCGACATACAGTTCCAGTGGAAGGAGGTTGAACGCGCTTCGAAGTTCCAGACGAAGACCTGGAACGTCTACAGGTTCGCCAGCGATCACGTCGCCAGAGACAGCTACAGCTACCCAGGCGTCGACAGCCCGCCGGAGCTGCGTCTCGCCGACAGATGGATACTGTCACGGCTGACGGAGGTGACGGAAGAGGTGGAGGAGCTGATGGACGGTTACAGGTTCGACCTCGCGTTGCAGGAGGTCAGGGAGTTCCTCTGGAACGACGTAGCCGACGACTACGTGGAGCTAGTGAAAGGCCGGCTCTACGAGGAAGAAGGTGAAGGCTACGAAGCCGTCCGTTGGACGCTTCGGACGCTGCTGGAGAGCGTCGTCGTGATGGTGTCGCCGTTCGCTCCGTACTTCGCGGAGGAGGTCTACAGCGGCCTCCGTGAGGGAAGCGTCCACGAAACCTCGTGGCCGGAGGTCGACCTCAGGGACGAGGAAGCCGAGAGAGCGGGTGATGTGCTCGCCGACGTCGTGTCCTCGGTGCGTAGGTGGAAGAGCGACATGGGTATGGCGTTGAACGAGGAGATGGGTGACGTCGAAGTCTACGCCGACGTAGAGCTCGATGTAGAAGATGCGTCTAACGCTCTCGCCGCCGACGTCTCCGCATACACAGGTGAACCCGACCTCGAACGCGTGCCCTCTGGAGTTGACGCCGACATGAGCGTCCTCGGACCCGAGTTCAAGGGTGCGGCCGGAGACGTCGTCAGCGCGTTAGAGTCGATGGATCCCGACGTGTTAGCGGACGCCGAAGACTGCGTAACCGTCGACGTCGCGGGTAGCGAGGAGGAGGTGTCCACGGATGCGTTCGAACCGACTTTCGACCTCAGGAGCGGTGGACGGGAGGTCACTGTAGTAGATACGGAAGCGGAGGACGTCTCAGTTATCGTCTACACCGACTGACTTAGCCGGTGCTGTTGTAGAGTTGTTCACCGGTTTGCTTTACCGTGCCGTCGCAAGAGGTAGTAGACTCCGACGACGGCGCCCAGAACGGGCACGCTGGCGGCCGCTATGGTCTTGAACCCCGGGCTCCAGAGGTATCCCTCTCTCTCGAGTATCTCGGCCTCACGGTAGACTCCATAAGGCGTCAGGAACCAGCCGATAGCGACGGGCAGGACTCCGTAGACCGGCTGGTCAGCGGTCAAGAACACCGCGACTCCGGCAGCTGTGAAAAGCACGCCGAAGACTACCGCGGTCAAAGCCCAAGCCTCCTCCTCAACGTAGGGGCAGACGGTTGCTTCGACGTCTCCCTCCACCTCTATACCGCGTTTCCTGCTCATACCTATACCTGATTCACCCGTGGTACAAAAACGTACGTTGAAACCGGTCGATATAGCTCCGACGCTGAAGCAGGGAAGAACGTGACCACGTACTGGATACGAAGGGTTTATGTCTCGTTTCGGACAAGTGAAGGACAGAGGGACCGTGGGGTAGCTTGGCCCATCCTCGGCCGCTGGGGGCGGTCGGACTTGAGTTCGAATCTCAACGGTCCCATCTTTACCCGAGTTCTTTCCTGTTCAACTTCGGATGTCTTCTTCGACGTATGGTTATATCTCACCTGGAACCGGCACAGCGTTTAATACATAAGCTCGTTACCAGTATCCATGAGGCTTCCTGAGACCCGTGAGGTGCTTGTGAAGGAGCTGGAGTTTCCGGCGTCTGTGGAGGAGGTGGTTGAAGCGGTCGGTGAACTCTGTATCGAGACTCCGTTAGGTGGTGAGGAAGATCTTTCGTCGACGTTGGAACGCTGTGGTGAGGCGGAGTTCAACTCCGTCGACGAGCTCTACGACTCCATCGTAGGCAGCGTCGGCAGAGAACACGTTGGAAGACAGAGGTACGACGACCGCGGACCCAGCCTCGGCGACGACGAGGAGGTGTCTTTCTGATGGACGTGACCCTGGTGTCGGGTGTCCCGGGCGCCGGTGTGTCTAGCGTCGTCTCGGCTGCTACGAAGGAGCTCGACGACGTCCGGTTGTTCAACTTCGGAGACGTCATGCTGGAGCAGGCGATGGCGCGTCGGGTTGCGGAGTCACGCGACGACCTCGGAGACATCCCGGCGTACGAACGCGAGTACCTGCAGCGCGCCGCCGCCGAGTACGTTCGAGACCAATCCACGGGAACCGACCTGCTGGTGAACGCCCGGTTCGTCGTCGCTACCTCACAGGGATACGTCCACGGTCTACCGGAGGACGTCCTCTGGGAGATCAATCCCGACAGGTTCGTGGTCGTGGAAGCGCCTCCATCCGCGGTATCCCGACGTCGAGACGCGGACGAATACCGTATCTATCCAGAGGCGACGGAGGAAAGCCTGGAGTTCCATCAGGAGCTCAACCGACAGGCTGCCCTCCTGTACTCCGCCCGAGTCGGTGGTTCGATCCACCACGTCAGCAACGAGGACACAGTCGAGTCAGCGAAAGACCGGTTGATCGAAGTGATCAGCTGAGTTTCGAGGATTCCGGGTTGATAGAGTTAGGGGGTTCAGAGGCAGAAGACCTACTTGACCAGCTTTCCCCCGGCGACTTAGCCCGCGCGGCCACCGCGCAGACCGACCTCTATGTACGTCGTGAGCCGTCGTGCGAAAACCGGTTTGCCTTGAAGCCACCGACCTATGATTGCGGAGGCGGTAAAACCACCAGATTGCGTCGGACCCTTTACGCGTGAAAACACTGTAAAAACTCCTAAGCGTCACGTCGTTTGATAACCCTGCACCCCTTAACTGAAACCGCTCCTGCATTACGCACGGAGCTACCCCCCAACTAACGGCGGAGACCCCGATTACCCGTCGAGGACTACCCCGTCCTCGACATCTTTCTCGCTGCCACCAAATCCATTAGAGCAACAACAGTTCGGGTTTCGGGAAAGGTTCGAGTAGATTCTGAGTTTGTTCAGCAGGACAGTATCTACCTGTCGACGTAGACTACAGATAACCGCCAGGGCAAGATCACTAGAAGACCGAAACCGACCATGACGACGGTGAACTCCAGGGCGATAGAGAGATCTACTTCTGCCCCCGAGATGTAACGAGGACTGTACCTTAGGACAGCGCCGAGCAAGGCACCCGCAACCCAAGCCGATGCTGCAGAGACTGCTGCGTACCTGTAGCTAGAGCGAGCACGGGCTCCCTGGGCATTCAAAGCAGCCGAGGCGGCCAGCCATCCTATGACGAACGGTGCAGCCGTCTGCAGCCAGTGCACGGGGTTCGCTAACGCATTCACGTCGTGGGTGTACAGTCCGAAGGCGACGAACCCCATCAACACAGCTACGTCCCCTCCCACTACCCAGGGGGAAGGGGAGATATCCGGACGCAAGTCCCTGAGTCTGGACATACCTAGAGTTAGATTGGTGGAGAGCTAAAGTCACTCGAAACTATCCCGAGCGAACCCGACCTCCTCCGCCGTCGTCGACCCCGATCCTACCGTTCAGTAGACGTCCTCCAGCTCACCCTTCACCTGCGTCAATGCTTCCGTCTCAGCGGCCCTGAACGCCCTGATGGATTCACGGGTGTACTCGTACTCGTTCCGGGTCAGAGGTATCTTGACCGCAAGAACTATTTCGTCCTCGAACCTGCGAGCGGCCTCGTGAGCGCCGAACAGCGACTCAAACGCCGACACAGCCTCCTCGAGCGTGCAGTTTTCGGGGAAAGCCCGCCAGAACCCTTGGGAGTCGGAGGACACCGCGGGTTCCAGCTGGCGGCAGACCGAGCGGTATCTGTCTTCGACGGCGTCTTCGAAGGCCTCTCTGTCGTCCCCCCGGTACTTCCGGAGGTATATCTCCCCGTCCAGGAACTCCGAGGCGTGTTCGTCTACGTCTCCCAGGCAACCGTCCAGAACGGCAGTGTACTGTCGCGTCAGAAGCTTCGTCTGACCGGATTTGAGGTCGTCAAGAACGCCAGAGATCCGTCTCTTCGCCCTTCTCTCGCTCACCAAGGGAAGGTTTACGACGTTGCTGGGTTTGAACTCGTAGGCAGCGGTCTCCGCCACGTACTCCGCGTAACCATCCATAACCTCACGCGCTCTATCTACGTCCACAGACACCTCTGGATGCCGGACAAGATAAACCCAACCCCGAGCTACGGAGACACCGCTATGAGGTCACTGCAGAAGCCAGGGGAAACCGAGGTTCACACCACATCTGTGTTCCGTCAGACACCCCAGATTACGGCGATACCCACTGTGGTCACGACCGCTAACAGGAACTGCAGAGGTGCGCCGACGCGGAGGAAGTCGCTGAACCGGTAGCCGCCGGGGCCGTACACCATGAGGTTCGTCTGATACCCCACCGGTGTCATGAACGACGTCGCCGCGGCGAACATCACCGCGAGAAGGAAGCTGAACTCGTCCGCCCCCATCCTCTGTGCGCCGTCGACGGCGACGGGTATCATCAGCACCACGGTGGCGACCGGGGTGATGACGTTGCTGAACAACCCTGTGAGGATGTAGAACAGGAACATCACCGCCAACACCGGTAGATACGCCTCCGTCGACACCACGAGGTCGGCGATGAACGCAGCACCGCCGGTGGCCTCCATCGCGAGTCCGAGCGGGATGACGCCGGCGAGGAGGAAGATGATGTTCCAGCTGACGGCGTCGTAGGCGTCGGACGACGACAGCACGCCGGTGACCAGCATCACGAACACTCCGCCGAGCGCGGCGATGACGACGCTCAACCACCCCATCGCTGCGACGAAGACCACCGCTGCCATCGTCGCCACCGCGACCGGAGTCCTGGGGTCTAGTTCGACGTCCTCCTCGACATCAACGGTCAACGTCGACTCCACGAGGAACAGGTCCCCTGTCTCGCTGAACTGCACGAGCGCGGTTTCGTCGCTCTGCACCAGAAGTGTGTCACCGGGCTCCAGCGTGAGGTCGTCGAACGCCGACCGAATCAGCGTGTCGCCGCGGCGCACCGCCAGCAGGGTGGTGTCGTACCGCTCCTGCAGCGCAGCCTCCGCCAGCGACTCACGGGTGAACGCGGAGTCCTCCGGCAGGACGAGCTTCGCCAGGGTGACGTCGTCGGTGAGGAACCCTTCCTCGGTTATCTCCGCGCGCTGCAGCAGCCGGACCTCGTGGCGTTCGCGGAACCGCTGTATCTCGTCTTCCGCGCCGTGCAGCGTCAGTCGGTCACCGTCCTCGATGACGACGTCGGTGTTCGGCGCGCTGTACTTGAGGTCGCCGCGTATCACCTGCAGCACCTCGACGTCTGCCTTTATGCGTTCTTGGACGTCGTCGACGTCGAGGCCGACGAGAGGGCTATCGGCGGTGACGCGGACGCGGGCGAGGTGGTCTTCAAGCTCGAACTCCTCGACGAGGTCGACGTCGGCGGGGATGCGCGCCGGAACCAGCCAGCGACCCACCGTGAGGAGGTACAGGGTGCCGACAGCCAGGATTACGACGCCGAGCGCGGTGAACTCGAACATCCCGATGGCGGCGCGGTCCTCGATCAACTGGCCGGCGAGGTTGCTGGCTAAGAGGTTGGTGGAGGTTCCGATGAGGGTGAGGGTGCCGCCGAGGATGGCGGCGTAGCTCAGGGGTAGGAGGAGCTTCGACGGCGAGATACCTGCTTTCTTCGCGAGATCCGTTATCATGGGGATGAAGACGGCGACGACGGGTGTGTTGTTGATGAAGCCGGCGATGGGTCCCGTGGTTCCCACCGTGGCGGCGAGCGCGCGGCGTTCGTCTCCACGGGTCCAGTCCGCTAGCTTGACGCCGAGCAGCTGCACGAGACCGGTTTTCTGCACGCCCGCTGACAGCATGTACATCGCTACGATGGTGATGGTGGCGGTGTTCGAGAACCCGCTGATGGCGTCCGTGCGCTCGATACCTATGAAGGGCGCCATAGCGCCGAGCGCGAAGATAACTCCGATGGCGGTGACGTCGTTCGGGATGACCTCGCTGACGAACAGCACGAGCGCGACCGCGATCAACCCGAAGACAAGCAGAGCTTCGAAAGGAGGAAGCATGGTTACTGCTTTACAACAAGTAGCTAACTGTTTAGGGGTTTCGGTGGTGGGGATACACGGTCGAGACGACCGGAAGCTAACGCATTTATCGGACGACCGTGTAAGGGTAGTTCGTATGCAGTTCTGCGACGACTGTGGTTCGATGATGCACGCGGACGAGGACGCGTGGAGGTGTAGCTCCTGCGGCAACGAGGAGCCACGGGACATGGAGGCCGAAGAGGAGATGACGACGCAGAACGCACAGCGAGACGACGGGAAGCCCGCCGTCGTCGACGCCACCCGGGACTCCGACGAGATAGTGGAGGAGCCGTGTCCCGCGGACGACTGCGACAGCGACCAAGCCGAGTACGAGATGATGCCGAAGCCCGGCGGCTCCTACGAGGTCCGGCTGTTCACATGCGTCGAATGCGGGCACAAATGGCGGGATTGAGAGCGCATCTCACTGCATTAGAGTGTAACCGTATGTCGGCTGCTCAAGACGGCGTAGGTGGGAACGCCGGATATCTCCCGCCTCCTTCCGTGTGCCATCCGTCGAGCTCCACCCAGACACCGTCCGAGCCTTGGACGCCATGGTCACCGCTTACTACGGTCTCGTAGTAGTTTCCGTTCCAGCCACCGGTCCACCAGTCGTTCCCTCCTCGATACCATACGCTTACCCCGAAGTCGACGTCTTGGTCTCCGCCGTGTTCTATGTATGCCGTACTGCTGGCATCGAAGTCACGGCGGTCCGGCCAGCGGGCGTGGATGGTCTCTTCGAGCTCACGCTCGACGAGCTCCAACGGTGAAACCATCGGTTCGTCTCCACGGGGATCTCGGGTGTCGATGGATTCGTCGACCTCGATACGTGATGACACCCACAGGCTATGCCAGTGCGGTCCCTCCTCTATCTCATCTACCTCGATATTCAACATCGGGCCGTGTTCAGTGTCGACGACCGCGTAGTCGATTCCTGCGAACCGCTCGCTCTCCGTATAATGAACGTCGCCGAGGTGGTGTTCTCCGTTCTGGACCGGTAGAGGTACGAGGAACTCCGCGTCTTCGGCATCACCCTCGACGTATATGTCCACGTCGTACTCGTACGACGACGAGTAAGAGTCGTAGAAGAAGAACGTTCCAACCGCAAACAGCCCACCGAGAAGAACCAGTGCGACGACGAGCAGAACCGATAGAGCGAGGACGGCTTTACCTGCAGCCCCCATATCGTCTACCTGGAGATTGCCGGGGACAAAGCCGAATAGTCCGCCACTGGAACGATCGCCAGAACTGGTCATGTCGAGTTAACGCTCTACGTTTACATAAAGGACGATGGCTGTTCCCATTCGGAGTGCGTAGGGATTCGACAAAAACAAGGCAAAATAAGGTCCATATCGTCAGACCTCCAACAGTTTCGACGTATGGAACCTATCTTAGTCTTCAGAAAACAGGGAAAGGGTTCTGACTGGCTCTGAAACCTCCTTGATTTCTGAACGGTGAGGAGAGGATTTGAACTTGGTGTCACTTCGCTCCCTTCGGTCGCTCGTTCCTGCGTTCAAATCGCTCTCTCACCTCCGCTTCGTCGCTTCGCTCCTCGCTTCGGTGAGGAGAGGATTTGAACCCCTGGGGGCTTTGACGCCCCACCGGCTTTCAAGGCCGGCGCAATCGGCCAGACTCTGCCACCTCACCTGTACCGAGGTGTCGGTGGCGCGCCTATAGGGTTTACGCCAGAGTTTCATAGAGGTGCGTGCATCGTCGCCTTTTTGACGTGTCGACACCCTTGTAACTTATGGCAGTAGAAGAAGGCGACACCGTACGAGTGCACTACGTCGGCAGACACGAAACCGGAGAGGTCTTCGACACCTCACGTGAAGACGTGGCGAAGGAGAACGACCTATACGACGAACGACGGGAGTACGAACCCCTGGAGTTCACCGCCGGCGCAGGCGAGGTCGTCGAAGGATTCGACGAAGGCCTGCTGGGGATGGAGGAAGGCGAGGAAGACGACATAGAGGTTCCGCCGGAGAAAGGCTACGGCGAAGCCGACGACGAACGCCTCGTCGACTACGACCGCGGCGAGTTCGAGGACGCCGTCGGCGAGGAACCCGAACGCGGCATGCACATCCACGCCGAGAACAGCCACGGCGACGTCGTCGAAGTCACCGAGGACTCCGTCACCGTCGACTTCAACCACGAACTCGCAGGCGACACCCTCGTCTTCGAGGTCGAGGTCGTCGAGGTCGAGAACTAGCTACGGAGTCAAAGTAGACTTACTACGCGGAGAACCAGCGGAAGAAGGAAAGAGAGCCCGTGAACGTCCAGAACCGTAACCTCGACGAAGCCAGACGAGGTGGGATAACCCTGGTTCCCGAGAACCTAGACGACCTCTGGCACCTCAAGTACCTCGTGGAACCCGGAGACACTGTCTCAACCGTCACCAGCCGCCGCGTCGAAGGCCCCGACGACCTCCAGAGGTCGACGGGCGGAGAACGCGAGACCATGGAGGTCGACCTCGAGGTGGAGGACGTCGAGTTCCACAGGTTCAGCAACCGACTCCGAGTCGCCGGCGTCATCCGCGGCTGCGGCCGCGAGACCGAGATAGGTGAACACCACACAGTCAACGTCGAAGTACACGACGAGCTCACCGTGTCCAAGCAGTGGGCGCCGGATCAGCTCGAACGCCTGAGGGAAGCCGAGGAAGCAAGAGAGTCAGAGGTAGTCGTCGTCACCGTGGAGGAAGGCGAAGGACATCTGCACTCCGTCGAGAGCCACGGCGTCGAAGAACGAGGGAGCTTCAGCTACCAGGGCGCGAAAGGCGAGCACGGAGACAGCGGAGCCAGGGAGGAGATGTTCAGGGAGATGGCGGAGGCCGTGGAACGCCTGAGCCCCGACGGCGTCGTCGTCGCCGGCCCAGGTTTCACGAAACAGGACCTCCACGAGGTGTTGATGGAGCATGTCGACGTCGAACGCGTCAGCCTGGAGGACACCGCCTCAGTCGGGGGGCGTGGGGTGCACGAGGCGTTGAAACGCGGCGCCGTGGAGTCCGTCGCCGAGGAAGCGCGAGTCAGCCGTGAGAGCCGGCTGGTGGACGAGCTGATGGAACGTGTCAGCGACGACGGCGCCGCCGTCTACGGCGTCGAACCCGTGGAGCAGGCGGTGGAGTACGGCGCAGTAGAACGCCTTCTCGTGGTCGACGAGTTCCTCCGAACCAACAGAGACGACGTCGGAGATCTCGTGGAACGCGTGGAGCAGAAGGGTGGCGACGTCACTGTTTTCTCCGGCGAGTTCGAGCCAGGGATGCGGCTCGAGAGCTTAGGCGGGATAGCTGCGTTGCTGAGGTACCGGATAGACTGACAGCCTTTACCGTTCGCGCGCGGGGTCGCCGGTCAGACACAGCGTGTTCGACGCCTCCGACCTGCTGTCTCGACCCACTCCTGTGAAGGAGATGATAGTTCGTTACATTGACGGTTCGTGGGGGAACGACGCCGTCTTGTCTCTGTAACAGGTAGTTATCTGGACGAACGTACATCGGCTTCGGACGCACGTTGAATCATGTAACATGAAGAATGATGAGGAACATTTATCATGTTCCACTCATTGTATAGAGATGAGCACCGATGAGAGGAGAACTCGACGCACCACTCGTTCCCGACGCACGCCGCCGAAACGGCGTCGTCGAGACACAGGCACAGGGCAACCCGCTCCAGGAGAGATACGACACAGAATCCGAAGCCCCCGTAGTGCCTGTAGTAGCGAAACGGCGAGCCTGAACGTTCTCCCACGTAGCCCAGTCGAACTCTAGCTTTACTTCGAACTTCAGCTTTACCTTGAACTCTTGCTTTACTTCGAACGCTAGCTTCCAGGAGGTTCCCCGGTGAAGCCATCCACGGACACCATCAGGTAGGTCAACGAGAACCCGCCGACTACGACGGGTAGCCAGTAAGTGAGCAATCTGTAGAGCAGCATCACGGCTGCGGCACCTCCTGCGTCCAGCGGCGTCAGGATCGCCGTCGCCCCCGCGAGCAGAACGTCGACGGTGCCGAGTCCGCCAGGCAGGGGGACGAAGACGCCGAGCCGGCTGACGGCGACTATCAGGACGACTACAAAGACGCTGGTTGGTTCACCCGCCGCCAGTAGAAGGAAGTACAGAGGCAATGCCAGCAGGAACCACGCGACGTGGGCATGAACTAACGCGACCGCCACGACCTCCCTGTCTGCGAGCACGGCGTCGACGGTACCGTAGAACCCCTCGACGTGGCTGCGTACGCTAGAGGGTTCCAGGAACGCCTGCAACCTGTTCAGGACGCCCTCCTTCTCCTCACCTCCTCCGCCACCCAGGTTGTCTATAGCTCCGGCGACGCGCTCCAGAACACCGGCTGACAGCTTCGCACCGTAGACTGCAGCGGACTCCACGGCACCCCTGGCCAGGAGGAGGACGAGCAGCGGAGCCACCATGACCACGAAGAACAACGCCAGCGCGAGCGGCAGCCCGGCGAACTCCGACGGCACACCCGTCGCGAAAAGGTAGATCAACCCCAGGCTGCCGAACGATATCAACGGGATGGGGTAGTTGGATACGTCGATACCGAGGATGCCGGCGAAGCCGTCGTCGTAGCCGGCGCGGGAGTACTCCACCAGGAGGTATGTCATGATAGGTAGCGCCGACACCTGTCCGTACGGCGTCACGAACTTCACGAAGGTGGAGGCGAGATACACCGTGAATATCCTGACGCGGGATACCCCGTGTTCGACGACGGACAGGACACGTGTCCAGACGAGGCCGCGGAAGACGAGACCGGCGGCCGCAGGCACTACCGCCACCGACGTCCAGATGACGTCGACTTCTGTGAGCGCGTCGAAGACGTCCTCCGCCCCGACCCATACGACGAAGGAGACTAAGACGGCGGCTCCGACGACGAAACCCACCGCCGTCCTGACGCGTCGACCCATGGACAACTGATGGACGAGGCAGGTGAAATACCCTGTGTATGATTCAGTTGGCTGCTGAAGGAGACAGCAGGAACCTCTACGTCTAATCCAGCAGCAGGACCTCGTCGGCTACGCTGTCGAGCGCCGCCGAGAAACAGTCGTCGACCGCGACCACCGTGGTCTTCACGCCTTCGGCGTTAGCCGCCTCCAACGCGGGTTTGAAGTCCGCGTCACGTGTCGCAAGCACGACGTCGAAGCCCTCGCTCGCGTACAAGGCTGCGTCCACCGCCATCTTCACGTCTACGTCACCGGACGTCGTCACCGCCTCCATCCCGTTGGTCTCCACTGCTTCCAGCAACGCCGGCGGCGCATGGTGGTCGAGGTAGACGCGGGCTACGTCGAGCTTACGCGGCGACAGCTCGGTTCGCACTGATTCGAGGTCGAAAGCTAGCTCGCTCCGGAGTAGGTTGGGGCCGTCGACAAGGAGAGCTGTCTGACTGCTTCCGCGGAAAGGCAGCAAACCCAGCAATGCGTTCATAGGAGAGGTAGGGGGTTTCAGCGTTTAAAACGTGTCTATGAACGTCGAAAACCCCCACTTGCTCCAGAGAGACCGAACAGCAAGCAACGGGACACAACGGCAATAATAAAATACACGGGGGCTGATACCAGTTACCAAGACAAGATGACCGGAAAACAGCTACGTCTGAGGCGTATACGTGACGGGGACTCCGGGAACTACGTCATCGTCCCCATGGACCACGGCGTCACCATCGGACCGGTGAAAGGACTCAGAGACATCGACGACACCATCCGCTCCATCGCAGACGGAGGCGGCGACAGCGTCCTCGTGCACAAGGGGATCGCGGAACGCGGGTACCCCGAAGCCGACCGCGACATAGGTTTGATAGTCCACGTCAACGGCGCCACCACCGTAGGACCCGACCCGAACTACAAGGTCACCGTCGCCAGCGTGAAGGAAGCCGTCCGGCTCGGCGCCGACGCAGTGAGCTTCCACATCAACGTCGGCAGCGACACCGAGGACCGGCAGCTACAGGAGCTCGGCAAGGTCGCCGACAGATGCAGCGAGTACGGCATGCCTCTCGTCGCTATGACCTACGTCCGCGGCCCCGACGTCGACAGCAGCAGCCACGAGACCCTCGCCCACGCCACCCGGCTCGGAGCCGAGCTCGGAGCCGACGTCGTGAAGACCAGCTACACCGGCGACCCCGAAGGATACCGAGAGGTCGTCGAAGGCTGCCCCGTACCCGTCGTCATCGCAGGCGGCCCCAAAGCGGAGACCAAGAAGGAGGTGCTTCAGGACATACGTGACGCCATCGACGTCGGCGCACGCGGGGTCGCGATGGGCAGGAACATCTTCCAGCAGGACGACGTCGAAGCGATGACCCGCGCCGTCAGCAAGGTCGTCCACGAAGGCGCATCACCGGAGGAAGCCCTCGACGCCTCGGTGGTAAGATGACGAAGGAGGTCTGGTACAAGGCCGACGAAGGAAGCTGGGACAGCCGACTACCCCTCGTAACAGCAGCGATCGAGAGCGGCGTCGACTACGTCCTCGTCGACCACGACGAAGTCGAGAAGGTCCGCGAGCTCGGTGACGTCGGAGTCGCCGCATGGGTCGACCCCGAAGACCCATCGAGCGCAGGTGACGCAGACGTCGCCGTCGTCGGAAGAGACGGGGAAGGCGACGGCACGAGGGAGCTACCGGATTCAGCCGAAGACGGCAGAGACGGTGAAGTACTCGACGAGCTAGACGGCAGATCGACTGCGGCTTACGTCCGCATCAGGGACAAGAGCTACGAGGAGTACGCCGCCGACCTCGGGGCGTACGCCGACAACGTCGTAGTCGTAGCGGAGAACTGGGAGATAATCCCGCTGGAGAACCTAATCGCCGACCTTCAGGGTGAGGACGCCGACATCGTCGCCGGCGTCGAGGACAGCGAGGACGCGCGGACGGCGTTCGAGACCCTGGAGCTAGGGAGCGACGCCGTCCTCCTCGACACCGAGGAACCCGGCGTGATCAAGGACACCGTGGAGGCTCGCGACGACCTCGAATCCGAGGAGCTAGAGCTCACGACGGGTGAGGTGACGCGAGTCGAGCAGGCGGAGATGGGGGACCGCGTCTGCGTCGACACCGCGTCATTGATGGAGCACGGTGAAGGCATGCTCGTGGGGTCGATGTCGAACGGCTTGTTCCTCGTGCACGCGGAGACCGCGGAGAGCCCCTACGTCGCCAGCCGGCCGTTCAGGGTGAACGCCGGCGCCGTCCACAGCTACATACGCTTCCCAGGCGGCGGCACCAACTACCTAAGCGAATTAGAAAGCGGGGACGAGGTATTGATCGTCGACGAAGACGGCGACACCCGTGAAGCCATCGTCGGCCGCTCTAAGATAGAGCGCAGGCCGATGATGCTGTTGGAGGCCGAGGTCGAAGGCGAACGGTACCGCGCGCTTCTGCAGAACGCCGAGACCATCAAGCTCGTGACACCCGAGGGACCGGTCGCAGTCACCGACCTCGAGACAGGGGACGAGGTCGTGATGTACGTGGAGGACGTCGGCCGTCACTTCGGCATGGAGGTGGAGGAGTCGGTGGTGGAGAAGTAGGATGCTCGACAGCAGCCGGAGCTACGTCGTAGCAAGCGTAACCGACGACCTCCAGGGTAAATGCGTGAGAGCGCGGCAGGAGGGCGCGGACGCCGTCGAGCTAAGGATGGACCTCTACACAGGTGACCCACTGGCTGCCTTGGAGGACGCTGACCCCGACCTCCCGGTCATCGTCACCTGTCGACCAGATGGATACGACGACGGCGAACGCTCGACGCTGCTGTCGCGCGCCGTCGAACACGCCGACGCCGTCGACCTCGACCTGGATTCACCGGACGAGGTCTGGGAGAGCGTCTACGCAGCCGCCGACCTCCACAGCTCGACCAAGATCGCCAGCCACCACGACCACGGCTCCACACCTTCGACGGAGAAGATGTCAGCTATCGTCGACAGATGTCTGTCTCAAGCGGACTTCGCGAAGGTAGCGGTGACGCCGAGCGGACACACCGACGTCCACCGGCTCCTCGGGCTTACGTTAGAACGCAGGAACGAAGCAGTCGCCACCATCGCGATGGGTAACGTCGGCAGCTACAGCCGGTTCCTCGCACCCGTCTACGGCAGCAACCTCACGTACGGCAGCCTCGGCGAACCAACGGCTCCTGGACAGCTACCCGTCGACAGACTCAGCAGCTTGGTCGACGAGTTCGGAGGCGGCGTCAGATGACGTACACGGTGCTCGACCACGTCGCCGACGTGAAGTTCCGCGCCGAAGGCGACACCCTCGCGGAAGCGCTGTCTTCCGTGGTGGAGGCGTTCGCGGAGATAACGGGTGCAGACGACATGGAGCCTACGGCGACCCACGATTTTTCCGTGGAGTCCGAGAACGTCGAAGCCCTGTTGTTCGACTTCCTCGACAGGCTCGTGCTCCTGCAGGACGTCGAGGACGCAGCAGTCGTCTCCGTCGAAGAGATCTCACTACACGACATGGGTGACGCGCTCGCCGTGAAAGCCACCGTGAACGTCGCGGACATCGGGGAACGTGGGTTGCTCGACATCAAAGCACCGACGTACAGCGACATGGTGGTGGAGGAGGACGACGGATGGCTGCTGGAAGCAGTGCTCGACGTCTGAATCCCTTTCGTGTCGACTGACCGAATCCGACGTCTGACATTGGTCCCACAAACTGTTTTGATGGGGAGCCGTTAACTACCGTCATGGAGCTAAACCAGGTGTCGGAGAACATCTACGAGATACCGAAGCAGGGTGATATGAGGGTTCCTGCGAGGGTTTACGCCAGCGAACCCCTACTGGACGAGATAAGCGGGGACAAGACCCTGGAGCAGATCCGGAACGTAGCCACGTTGCCGGGGATACAGAAGTACTCGATCGTACTGCCGGACGGACATCAGGGATACGGCTTCCCCATCGGCGGCGTAGCAGCCGTCGACGCACAGGACGGAGTCGTCTCACCCGGCGGTATCGGATACGACATAAACTGCGGCGTCCGCCTTCTCGCGACCGACCTCAGCTACTCCGACGTACGCGGACACGAGGAGGAGATAGTGGAGACTCTGTACGACAACATCCCCTGCGGCCTGGGGAAAGGAGGATACCTCGACGTCGACCGCAGCGACCTCGAAGAGATACTCTCCCGCGGCTGCGAGTGGATGTTGGAGAACGACCACGCCGTCCAACGGGACCTCGACTGCTGCGAGGAGAACGGCCGACTACCCGGAGACCCCGGCAAGGTTCCCGATGACGCGAAGGAACGCGGCGTCGGACAGGTTGGTTCCCTCGGCAGCGGCAACCACTTCCTCGAGGTCCAGCGAGTCACCGACGTCTTCGACGGGGAGCGCGCCGACTACTACGGGTTACAGGAGGATCAGGTCGTGGTGATGATCCACTCTGGTTCACGTGGCCTCGGCCATCAGACCTGCACCGAGTACCTCCGGCGGTTCGAGAAACAGTACCCCGAGATAGTGGAGGGTATCGCGGACAAGGAGCTGATGTACGCACCCATCGGCGACGACCTCGCCCGCGACTACCTCGACGCGATGAACGCCGCCGCTAACTTCGCCTGGGTGAACCGACAGGCGATGACGGAGGGAGTGCGTGACTCCCTCACGCAGGTGTTCGGCGACGTACACGCGGACCTCGTCTACGATGTCTGCCACAACATAGCGAAGGAGGAGAAACACGAGGTAGACGGCCGACGGAAGCAGCTTCTCGTCCACAGGAAAGGTGCTACGCGTGCTTTCCCCGCGGGTCGACGTGAGATACCTGACGTGTACGAGGACGTCGGTCAACCCGTCCTCATTCCCGGTAGCATGGGTGCGCACTCATACGTTCTCGCGGGCGGAGACCGGTCGCTGGAGCTTTCGTGGGGGTCGACGGCTCACGGCGCCGGCAGGTTGATGTCTCGTACGCAGGCGAAGAAGGACTACTGGGGCGGCGACGTACAGGATGATCTCGAGGGTGAAGGCATCTACGTGAAGGCGAAGTCAGGTGCCACGGTGGCGGAGGAGGCGCCTGGAGTGTACAAGGACGTCGACGAGGTGATACGCGTCTCACACGACCTCGGTATCGGTGAAAGGGTTGCGAGGATGCTGCCGGTAGCTAACATCAAGGGATAGAGCTGTAGCGTTTCTCAGTTGACGGTTTCGAGGGTTCTCTCTACTACTTCCTCGAGGCCGGCTTCCGCGAGCTCGTCGTCCTCGAACTTCAGCCTCAACCTCGGGCGACCGATGTCTATGGGGACGTTCTCGGTGTCGATCAAACCCAGGTCCTCTAGCTCGGTCTTCTTGCGAGAGAACGTGGCTTTCGATGCGACTCCAGCGTCTTCACCCCACTTGGATATGTCGTAGAGGAGTATCTCGTTGCGTGCGGCGGCGACCAATGCGAGGGTTATCTCGTCGAGGCCGTCGCCGTCGCCTCTGGCTTCGTCGAGGATGTCGAGCATCCTGCAGAAGTCCTCCTGGGTCTGCACACCTATCTCCTCCCGGAGGGTTTCGCGGACGGTGGACATCGGCGGCGTCCGTATCTTGAAGTCGTCGCCTTCGCTCCAGATCTCTTCGAAGAAATCCAGTGATGCGTTGAGGAGCTCTGCTTCGTCGCTCCAGAGCGCGCCGACGGTGTCTCCGAAGTCGACGTAGCTGACGACGGCGGAGTCCCCTACGAGGACGACGCTGCGTTCGACCTCGTCCTCCGTAGAGAGTAGCTCTACCTTGCCCTGGCTGACGAGGTCGCTGACCGCGCTGGCGATGAGGAAGTCGTCCATCACCTCTTTGATGGTGTCCACGTGCGCTATTATCCGGATTCTATCGAGCTCTTCGTTCTCTTCGTCGGCTATCCTTACGTATCTGCTGAGGACACGGGGAGGAACCTGCAGGACGCTGAGCTCTCCGTCACCCTTCTGGATGGTGCTACGTATTATCTCGTCGCCGTCTATACCGGTGAGGTTCGTACTCATGGGAGCCTACTAACTATAAGCTCTACCGGGTATTAAATTCGACGGATTCTCCCAGAAAAAGTTTCACTTCATGGAATAAGTCATCAAGCTTGAACAGCCAACCTAGTTACCAAGCTCTCCAGATGGACGCGGTCGTTGGCACCGTCCTCCAAGGCGACGTCCACCTCCGCCAGAGTCTTCACTACCTTCGCAGCTTCCCTGTCCCCGAGGCTCTCCGTCTCCTCCAGAACTAGGTTCAGTATCTCGTTTCCTTCCACTCCCTCCTCGACGAGCAGTCTATCCAGTATCTCGACAGCGTCGTCGAACTCACCGTCGCGCGCGAGCCGCAGCAGCTCCGCGACGGAGTCCTCCGCCACCTGCTCCACTACCTCGTGCGCTGCCTCGATATCCACGACTCCGCGGGACGCCGCCGCCTGCAGCGAAAGTACACCCTCCCTCAGGTCGCCGTCGGCGGCGTTAGCCAGGTACTCGAGGCCGGCGTCGTCGTATTCGACGTCTTCCTCCTCCGCGATACCACGGAGCACCTCCACGTGTTCGTCGACGGACGGCCCCCTAACCTGAACGGGGTAGCACCGGCTCTCGATAGCGGGGATCAACGCCGAAAGAGAGTTCGTCGAGAGGACGAACCGCGCGTCAGCGGTCTCCATAACCCGACGTAACGCCTGCTGGAAGTCCCTCCGCATCGCGTGCGCGTCGTCGACAAGGATGGTCTTACGGCCTTCGCCGACGTACTGCGCAGCCACCTCTTTTAGAACGTGGTTGATGAGGTCGGCTTTAGAGGACTCACGCTTACGTTTCGAGGAAATGAACCCCCGGAACCGTGGGTCGTCCGCTATCTCGGCCTTCGTCAGTCCGAAGAAGTCGGAGGCGTTAAGTACGAAGTCGGGTTCCAGCAGGTCTGCGGCGGCGGACTTACCCGCGCCTTCTGGTCCATAGAACACGACGTCGAAGCCCTCGTCCACGAGACTCGACATCCGCCTCCGGAGGTCGTCCTGAGGCAGGTCGGAGGGATCCGCAGGCGCGTGTTTCTCCGTCCACAACATACCGTGTCTGACGCCGTCTAGGGAGAAAAGACTACCGAGACAGACTACCGGTCTGTCAGGCAGCATCTAAAACCCATTCCGGCAATCCAAACGGAAACCTCTAATGTGGTTAACCTCAAACTGAACGGCATGGCAACAGTCGAGTACCTGAACTACGAAGTGGTCGAAGACAACGGCTGGGACATGGACGACGAAGACATATTCGAGAAGGCATCTGAAGCCGGTCTCGACGAAGAGGACTACGGCGAACTAGAGGTCTTCGAAGGCGAGTACATCCTCGAGGCGGCGGAACGCGAAGGCTTCGACTGGCCGTTCAGCTGCCGTGCCGGAGCCTGCGCGAACTGCGCCGGCATCATCTACGACGGCGAGGTGGAGATGGACATGCAGCAGATCCTCAGCGACGAAGAGATAGATGACAAGAACGTCCGACTCACCTGTATCGCCACCCCCGAACAGGAGCACGTGCAGATAGTCTACAACGCGAAACACCTCGACTACCTCCAGAACCGCGTCATATAGAGCCGAGGGAGACCGACCAGGCATCGAGCTTTTCTCTGAACCGTCCCCGTTCTAGGCCGTGGAACCACCTTAGCGCCGTTCCTGTCTGTGTCGCTACCGTTCGTCGTACAGGGTCGGTCCGACCGTAAGGAAGACTAGAAGGAAGAACAGCAGTGCGTATGCGAACACCGAACCCAGTGCATCGGGGAAGACCGCAGCCAGAGCGACGAGCCCACCCATCACGATTGCGTGACCGCGTTCGAGCTCGGGATACTCTATCTCGACCAGCATAAGGTACGCGAGTAGTACCGATAGCATCACCAGCGCTACACCAGGGTCGAAGCCGACGGCGTCGTGTAGACCGGTAAGGTAGAACACCGATATCGAGACACCAGCCAACGTCGAAGGCACACCAGTGAAGCCACCGGATTCAGCGTCCTGTACGTTGTAGGCCGCAAGCCTCGTCAGGGCAGCGAGCATGAAGAAGATAGGTATCAAGCTCACCACCAGGGTTACGTCGTGTCCAGCGAGGACAAGGGTGGAGTCACGTGTCACGTAATGCGCGAGGAACGCCGGCGCCAATCCGAACGAGACGGCGTCACCGAGGCTGTCGATATCGACGCCGATGGGGCCGCTCTCCGTGTACTCCGCCACCACGCCGTCGAGGCCGTCGGCGATGGCGGCGACGAGTATCAGGCTCGCCGCCATCGTGTGGTCGCCGTAAGCGACCGCGATGATCGAGATGAAGCCGATGCCGGCGTTCATCAACGAGACGAAGTCCGGCGGTCGAAGTATCCTCAGCAACCCAGGTAACATGAGACTAGGGGGAATTGGATGGAATATAAACCCTGTCCTTTCGGGGGTTCAGGGGTTCGACAGATTTACCTTTCACCGTCGGGAAACGAAGAACATGGAAGGTCTGGAGTCCCGTGCATCCCCCGACAACTGCTACGGTGGCTCATCTCTCGTCCGTGAAAGAGGTGGAACCAGATAGATGGAGGACATAAGAGGACTCCTGGTCACTCACAAACGCGCCGAGGTATGTGAGATCGAGGAGCTATGCAGGGACTCGATGGAGGAAGTACGTGGGAAGCTACGGAGTCACGGAGCCGACGAAGCCTTCGTCATCCAGACCTGTAACCGCGCGGAGTTCTACGTATCCGGTGAACCAGGGGAAGACGTCCTGGATGGGTTCGCGGAGGAGCACGGAGTCAGGGAAGGCGTCGCCCGCAGGGTAGAAGGCTCCACCGCCGTCCGCCATCTCATGCGGCTGGCGTCGGGGCTCGAAAGCATGGTGATCGGCGAGGACGAGATACTCGGGCAGCTACGTGAAGCCTACCACGACGCCTGCGACGTGGGAGACCTGGACGACACACTGGACACCGCGGTGCTGAAGGCGATACACATCGGCGAGAAAGCGAGGGACGAGACGTCGGTGAACGAGGGTAACGCGTCGATGGGTAGCGCCGCTGTCGAGCTCGCCCGCCGGCACCTCGGCGGACTGGACGACCTCCAGGTGGTGGTAGTCGGAGCCGGCGAGATGGGTGAGCTCGTCGCGAGAGCTCTCGTGGAGCGCGACGCCAGCTACGAAGACATCCTCGTAGCGAACCGGACCTTCGACACCGCGGAGAGGCTCGCCCGAGAGGTAGGTGGGTCACCGGTGAAGTTCAACGAGCTATCGCGGCATCTCGAGGAAGCCGACGTCGTAGTATCCGCGACCGGTGCACCACATCTGGTGTTCGACGGCGGAGACATCGAAGGCAGCGACGTCCTCGTCATGGATCTCGCGAACCCCAGGGACGTCGACCCCGAAGCAGGGGAGGAACCCGGAGTCGACCTCGTCGACATAGACGACCTCTCAGAGGTCAGCGAAGGCTCCATCCAGCGGCGGCGGGAAGCCGCGGAGGAGGTGGAGGAGCTGATAGACGAGGAGATCACCCAGCTCGAGGAGCAGCTGAAGCAGGAGCGGGCGATGGAGATGCTGGCGGAGATATACAGTCGCGCCGAGGAGATACGTGTCAAGGAGACGCAGGAGGCACTGCGTAAGCTCGAGACCAACGGCGGACTCAGCCAGAAGGAACGTGAGATAGTCGACGACCTCACGCAGTCCATCGTCAACCAGTTGCTTTCGACGCCGACGGACGCACTGAAGAACGCCGCAGTCAGCGAGGACTACGAGACCCTTCGGTCGGCGAGCGAGATATTCAGGTTAGCGGAACAGGAAGCCGAAGGCTCCGCAGAACCCTGACCACCTCGAAAAGACATCAACTTGCTTTTTACTTCACTCTGCGTCGTCTAGCTGGCTCTCACCCAGGCCGGCGACTCGTGTGTCGTGGACCTCGATGGTGTAGCTTTCGTCGCCGAACATCGTCTCGCTCACCTCTACTATCTCTCCTTCCTCGCCGTCTTTGTCGTGGTACTCGTCCCGGAGTATGACCCTGTCGCCTTTCTCGTAAGCCATGTA
The DNA here is from genome assembly GCA_028751075.1 of Euryarchaeota archaeon Ods02. Taxonomy (GTDB): domain Archaea; phylum Halobacteriota; class Halobacteria; order Halobacteriales; family Halorutilaceae; genus JAQZDA01. The sequence continues at coordinate 47,696 of JAQZDA010000003.1, forward strand.
ACTCCGTCGAATGGCCGAATGCATATAACTCACGTTTCTATCCTGAGCGGCGATTCCTTGAAGGAGCCATAGGATGCTTAGTCTTCCACTCTCGCCGCCCACCGGAAGTTCAACACCAAACCCCAGAGAAGCATAGGGAGACCTACGACGGACATCACGATGGTCCGTGTTCTGATGGAGTCAGCGTCCACGTCTACGAGATAGGAGGTTTCGGGGTCGTCGGGGTCGACGAACCCTACAGCTACTTCACCTGGATGGAACCGTTCTATCTCTGCTTCCGCCGCGGACCGCGTGCTATGTCTCCTGGTTATACCGGCGGGATACACGGTGTCGTCCACGTAGCTCTCTCCGTCTACCTCGTACTGGTACTCGACCTGTGGAACGTATCTGTACCGGCTTCCGCTGTCGCTGCCGGATCTTCTTACACGGTCAACCTCTTTGTCAAGGACGACGACGTCGACGGGTTCCGCGGCCTCCACCGCCTCGGTCTGCGCGACGTGAGAGTAGGAGCCGAAGGTGACGAAGCCGAAGCCGAAAGCCAGCGGCACCACCAGAACCATCGCCTTAGCCAGATCCATGTCCATCACCTGCATCCCCCGTTGTTTATCGTTTTCCCGAAAGATTAACACCGGTTCCTGAATACCAACTCGGCGTGGAATCCCGAAAGTCGACGCAGGGCGTTTACTACGACTCACCTGTCAAAGCAGTTCTGCCGACGGCGTTCGCGAGAGCCGTCGTACTAGGTGGTACACTCGCTGTACTATCCTCGTCTACCTCTTCATCTTCCCCGAGCAGATAACTGCGTTCTACAGGAACCTGGGTTTCACCGCGGTCTCCACACCTCACGCTCTCGCGGCGTCAGTGTTCGCCGTCACCGTAGTCACCGTGCTCGTTCTCTCGACTCTGGGTTACCGGAACCGTGGATACGAGGTGACGGAAGACGCCGTAGTCGAACGACGAGGCCTCCTCGGCAACAGTCGAACGCTGCCACACGACGAAGTAGAAGACGTACATCTCACGCAGACGAGATACCAGGGAGCTGCAGGCGTCGGAACCATACGCGTCAACGAAGACGTAGACAAGGAGGAAGGAGTCACCGAGGACATGCGCCTCAGGTACGTCGAGAACCCCAGGGAGGTGTACGAGGAGCTTATCGAGAGATCCGGTGGCCTGACGTCCGGAGCACCTAGGTCTGTGGCTGAACCGATGCCCGGGGCCGCCCTCCAGGGCCTGAAGCTGTTCTTCGCGTTAGCAGCCGTCTTCCTCGTGCTTCCCGCCGCGTTAGCTGCAGTGCTCGCCACCATACTGCTCGAGCTCTCGCTACCCGGAGCAGTACTGGTGTTCGCAGTCGCCTTGATCGGTCCGCCTCTCCTCTGGACAGCTTACGTCTACATGAAGTACGACGGAACAAGCTACGAGATCTACCACGGCCACGTCGAGAAGAACACCGGGAGCGGTCACTCCGCAGTAGCCTTCGACGACGTAGAAGACGTGAAACACGACGGACATGATGGCTTCGGCCACGTGGGACTCTTCGACGACGAAGGAGACGTCCTTCTCTCGATGAAGTACCTATCTAACTCTGAACACGTCTACGACCTCGTGTCTCAGTCCGTCGAAGACGAAGAAAGTTTCACATAGCGTCTTCTAACGCGGCACGTGCTTCCTCTATCTCCTCCTGCGAAAGCTCCAGGGTGTCCGCGTCGACGTGGATCTCTAGATCTCTCTCCGTGACCTCTCCGACGACCGTGGATTCGTAGCCTCCGTCGAACTCGTCTGGGTCACCGGCGACGACTACCCGGCCAGGAGAGGAGTCGTAGAGCTCGTCTCCATCGACGGTGGCTCTTACGCCGCGTTCCCCACACATCTCAGCTAAAGCGACAGCTAAGCCGCCGGTGGAGACGTCGTGACTGGCTTCCGCGTGGGATGCGACGTCCTCCGCCACCTCTTCCAACACCGAGGGGTCGTCGGAAGCGTCTAACAACACCAGGGGTGTGCCGACGTCGCAGGAGACCTCCATCCGTGGTGCGTCCGCATCGGGTGCTACGCCGACGGCTGCGACGGTGGGCGTGGGGTTCACGGCGCTGCCGAACTCCTCGCTCTCGTTGTACAGGGAGACGTTCCCACCTACGACGGGGACGCCGACGTCGCCTGCGGCGTCAGCCATCCCCTCGACTGCGTCGCGGAACTCCCCGTATATATCCGGGCGTTCGGGGTTGCCGAAGTTCAGGCAGTTCACGAACGCCGTCGCCCGCGCGCCCTTAGCCGCGAGGTTCGAGACGTTCTCCACCACGGTCTCGTATCCACCTCGGTAGGGATGCGCTTCGACTCGTCTGCTGTCGCAGCCCGCCGACAGCGCGACTCCGACGCCGTCGACGGCGAGGACTGCGCTGTCGTCGCCGGGCTTCACCGCGGTCCGCGTCTGGACCTCGTGGTCGTACTGCCGGTACACCCATTCCTTCGAAGCGTCGTTCGGATCCGACAGCGCCTCCAGCAAGCCTTCTCGGGAGACGTCGTATGGTGAGGGATGGGTCTTCTCCTGGGGTTCCTCCCTGTCGAGGTCGTGGACGGGTGCGCCGTCAGCAAGGAACTCCGCCGGAAGATCCACCACGGTCTCGCCGTCGTACGAAGCCTTGTATCGACCGCTGTCGGTGACCTCGCCGACCCTGCTGAACCCGAGGTCATACTTCTCCGTTATCTCCCGTACAGCGTCTACTTCGTCGGGTCTGACCTCGTACAGCATCCGTTCCTGGCTCTCGCTCAAGAGTATCTCCCACGGCTGCATGTCTTCCTCCCGGAGGTGGACGTCGTCGAGTCGGACATGTGCTCCATAGCCGCTCTTCGCCGCCATCTCGCTAGACGCCCCCGACAGTCCGGCGGCGCCGAGGTCTCGGGCCGCCTCTACGTGTTCGCGTATCTCGCGTGTTGCGTCTATCAAGAGCTTCTCGGTGTAGGGGTCGCCGACCTGCACCGCCGGCCGGTCCTCGCTTTCGGCTTCTTCACCGAGGTCTTCGCTGGCGAACGACGCTCCACCCATGCCGTCGCGGCCTGTGGACGCTCCGACTAACACGAGCTCGTTACCTGGTTCCTTGAGGTCGGCGGTAAGGAGGCTGTCTCGGTCGACCAAGCCGACGCACATGACGTTGACGAGGGGGTTGCCGTCGTAGCTCTCGTCGAAGTACGTCTGACCGCCGACGGTGGGGACGCCGATGCTGTTGCCGTAGTCGCTGATTCCGTCGACGACGCCTTCGAAGAGATAACGGGCTTTCTCACGTTCGAAGTCTCCGAAGTAGATGCAGTCCTGCAACGCGATGGGGTCGGCACCCATCGAGAGTATGTCGCGGACGATGCCGCCGACTCCCGTCGCCGCTCCGTCGTATGGGTCGACGTAGCTCGGGTGGTTGTGGCTCTCGATGCCGAGCGCGAGCAAGGTGTCGCCGTCGCCGGTGGGGTCGAGCTCTATGACGGCGGCGTCGTCGCCCGGTGGTACGACGACGTGTTCGCCTTCAGTGGGGAGGTCGGCGAGCGCGGGTCGGCTGCTGCGGTAGGCGCAGTGTTCGCTCCAGAGGTTGACGAAGAGGGCTTCCTCGGCGGCGTTCGGCGGTCTACCGAGCTCCTCCTCCACGAGGGCGTAGTCGTCGGGAGATAGCTCCATACGCAGGGTTGGCGGGGCCCTCCTATTGGTTTTCTGAATCACGGTCGCCGTTTGAGTGTTGACGGAGGCTGTGGTGTCTTCGGGGAAGCCGTGAAAGAGGGTCTCAGCTGGTCTCTTCCTCGTGTTCGACGTCCAGTAGCTCGTGTTCTCCTTCTTCGTCGTCTTCGAGCAGCTCCTCGGGTTCGTCGTCGACGTCCTCGTCGCCGCGCTGCCGGCCGACGTCCTTCTTCGCGTCGTGCATCGTGTCGTCCTCCAGCCTCCGGCGGTCCTTGTCACGTTTCTTACGCTCTTTCTTACCCATGATGAATCTCTACGGAGGCGAGACGGGTAACACTGTCGCCGCCACCCACCCTGTGATGACTTGACTCCAGTCCGTCGGCGGGTTTGGTAAGACTTATGCACGGCCTCGCCATACCACGATACGCGTAGCCCGGATGGTGTAGGGGCCCATCATACAACCCTGTCACGGTTGTGACGCGGGTTCAAATCCCGCTCCGGGCGAACGGAACGAGCTTTTTGCGAGTGGAGTGAGCACGGAAGGGATTTGAACGATGGAACGAAGCGAGCTTAGCGAGCGGAGTGACTGGTGTTCAAATCCCGCTCCTAACGTTCGTAAATCGGAGATCTACGGGCAGGTCAGAACGCAGCGCGTTCAGACGACGAACCGAGGGAGTTCTACTGGATCCAGATGCATTCAAAAGCTGTCTACACGGACTCCATACTCTTTTCTCCATCCCTCAACCCGCTTCCCTTCGGCGGCTTCAGCGCTAATGCGGCGACTCCGGCGGCAGCTGCGGCGGCTCCGCCGACTACGAAGGTGAAGTTCCATCCCACGAGGACGATGAGGTAGCCTGCGACGGAGCCGGCGAAGACTCCGCCGGCTATCTTCGCGGTGTAGAGCACTCCGTAGTTGGCGCTGCTGTATCGAGCGCCGTAGTAGTCCGTCAGGAGGCTGGGGAAGTAGACGTAGAGGGGTGCGCTGAAGAACATCGACGCCAGCACCATGGCTACGAACAGTACGGCGTGGTCGCCGACGCCGGCGTAGACGAGGATGAACCTGAAAGCTCCGGCGAGGATGAACGACGCCGCCATCACGTGTTTCCGCTGATATCGGTCGAAGACCTCGCCGAGTACGATGCGTGAGCCGCCGGCGGCGAGCGGCAGCAACGTCGCGGACGCCGTCGCGACCAGGGCGGCGAAGCCGAACTGTTCGGCGTAGCCGACGACGTTCGCGATGACGAGGAGGTCTGCGCCGGCGACGGCGACGAACATCAGGTACATCAGCCAGAACTGCCAGGTAGCGAGGACCTCGCGGGTGGTGTACGCCTTCCCCTGCAGCGACCGTACACCGTCTCTGGTTCTCGACTTCATCGAACCGGTGTCTTCCCCGGACTCCCCGTTACCGTCGTCCAGCCAGTGTTCCGGTGGATCCCTCAGGAGGATGCTGCCGACGACGAGGACCGCGAGCATCGCGACTCCGACGTTCCGGACGGCGGTGCTGTAGCTTCCTGCTGCGTCGAAGTACCGGACGTAGGGTACGACGAGGAAGCTTCCGGCGCTGAACGCCATCGTGCTGACTCCCGTGGTGAGGCCCGAGCGGTCGGGGAACCACTTCAACGCGGTGTTGACGGCGACGGTGTACACTATTCCGACGCCGACGGCTCCTAGAGAGTAGATGATGTAGAGCTGCCATAGCTCGGTGACGTACGCGACTCCTACGTATCCTAATCCGGCTAATGCTGCGGCGAGGAAGGTGACACCGGTGGGGCCCTGTCGGTCCCTCCACCAGCCGGCGGGGAACTGCGACACCGACTGGAACACGACGTACAGGGAGAACACCGCTGCGACGGCGGGCAAGGCTACGTCGAGGTCGCTTGCGAGCGGTCCCTCTACCGACGACCAGACGTACTGGTAGGGGCTGACGGCCGCCATCATACCCGCGGCGACGGCGAGCTGCCACCAGCGGCTGAAACCCAGGACGCTGTAGGCGCGGGACCCGAGGCTGTCGTCGACTGAGTCTGCGTCGTCGTTTGCTTCTGCGTCTTCTTTTTCCATCGTCAGCTTTGCCGGCGTTGTCGTCGAACACCGGTCTTCGTCTTTGAAGTGGGTTGTGGCGTCGGCTCTTAGTATCACGCGGTTCGACCTGAGCTCGTGGGATGTAGGTGCTGGAGCAGCAAGTTCGACGTAGATACACCTCCATTTAGAGTCAGAGTTGGGGGTGGTGTTCCTACGATACGATTCGAACTACTGGAGACCTGTACAATCATGTTAAGACAGATGTATATAGTAATCGGTGGGTGTAGCCCGGATGACCACTTAAAGAGCTTTGGCGCATACAAAACCTTGATTATCCTCCGGGGTGAACTTCCTGCATCGGAGCAGATACACAGGGGGAAGGAGACGCGGGAACCTCCGGCGACGTAACGTACGGAGTCACCTACTGGGAGCCGAGGGGCTTCGTCGACGGCGCTCTAGTCGAGCTCTGTAGACAGCTGAGAAGCCACGTGAAGCTGTTGGCCGCCCTCGCGGTCGTAGTGGTCTTGCTTCATACGTTCTCTCTCGCTGTACTTTCTCTCGTCCTGCATCCTCTCGTCGGTGTGTTCGCGCTCGCTTCAGTGGTTCCTGCGGCCTTCGTAGCTATCTACCTCTGGCACTCAGACCCTCTCGCGCGACGTCCCGCCCTCGTCCTCGTGACGGCTTTCGTCCTAGGTCACGTGACGGTGGCTTTCGCGTACATCGCTAACACGTCGGCGCAGCCGTGGTTCGAAGCCCTGCCCTATCTCTCGATGGTGTTCTTCTTCCTCCTGTTCGTGGCGCCGGTGGAGGAGGCTCTCAAGCTCGTTACCGTCTACGTTCATCCTCTCCGTAACGCCTTGCTGCGGACGCCTATGGATGGGATGGTGTTCGGCGCGTTCACCGGACTGGGTTTCGCTACGGCGGAGAACGCCGTCTACGTCGTCACCGGCGGCTTCCTCGGCGCAGGAGGGTTCGAGACAGTGGTCGGTAGAGCGGGTGTGGCGCCTGCGCATGTGATGTGGACGGCGATAGCCGGTTACTATCTCGGGCTCGCGTTAGCTAACCGTCGTTACGTCGCACCCATCGTGCTGAAAGGCCTTCTGGCTGTAACCCTCCTCCACGGCGTCTACAACGTCTCGATCTCGTACCTCCCTGCAGCGGTGGGTGCAGCTGTGGAGCCCGAACAGGTCACCGTGGAGGTCGTGACCCTGGTGTTCTTGGTCGCGTTCTACGGAGTGTTATGGTACTTCATGGAGTCTCTCGTCAAGAAGTACCGACGGGCGGTCGAGGAAGGTGGTGTCCGTGGAGTCTGACTCCCCCGACGCCGTCGACGCAGCCGACGCCTCGTCCGACAGGGAGTCCTGGCGGCTTCGCGCCGGATTCGTGTTAGCGGCCGCCGGCACGGCGGTAGGTCTCGGGAACTTCTGGAGGTTCCCTTTCAAAGCAGGTGAAGAAGGCGGCGCGGCCTTCGTCTTGATCTACCTCGTCTTCATAGCCGTTGTCGGAGTTCCCCTCGTCCTTCTGGAGTTCTCGATAGGAAGGAGGACCGGAAGGAGCCCCGTCGCAGCTTTCGACAGATTCGCCTCCGGAGCCGCCCGACACTTGGGTTGGCCGCTCGTCGCCGCGGCTTTCCTCATCCTCTCCTACTACACCGTCGTCGCAGGATGGATGCTTCGTTACACCGTGATGGCGGTCTCCGACGGATACCCCTCCGACGTCGCAACCGCGCAGACTTGGTTCGACGAGGTAGCGACTGGGTTGGACGCGGTAGCGTTCCACGCGGTCTTCCTCGTGTTGACGGCTGCCGTGGTGGCGTTCGGAGTGAAACGAGGTATCGAGGTCGTGAGCCTGACGTTGTTTCCCCTCGCTCTCGCGTTGCTCGGGGTCCTCGTGGTTATGGCGTACCGTCTCCCGGGGAACCAGGGAGCGTACGCGTACTACCTCAAACCCGACCTAGGGGTAGTCGCCGACAACTGGCACACCATACTTCCATCCGCAGCCGGACAGGCGTTCTTCACCCTGTCGATCGGAGTCGGTGTACTGTTGACGTACGCTTCCTACGTCGACGAAGACCGCGGTTTAGTCGGGGATGGGGCCGCCGTCGCTGGCTTGGACACCGTAGTCGCCGTAGCCGTCGGCCTCGTGGTCTTCCCCGTCCTGTTCGCGGCGGGAGCACCTCCCGGGGACACAGGACACAGCGCGGTGTTCGTCACGCTGTCTTCGTCTTTCGGAGCCATCGACGGAGGGTTAGCTATGGGGTTCTTCTTCTTCGGAACGCTGTCGCTCGCGGGTCTGCTCACCAGCGTCGCTCTCCTGGAGGTCGTGGTTTCACATCTGATGGATGAAGAGGGTTTCCTCCGACAGGAGGTGCTCGTCTCCATCGTCGTCGTGTTGTTCCTGTTCGGCGTTCCACCTGCGTTGGACCTCCGGTACCTCGACGTCGTCGACGTCTTCGTCACCGAGATAATGCTGGTGGCTACGATGCTAGCGGTGACGGCGTACGTCAGCTGGAGGCACGGTGAAGAGATGAAGTCAGAGGTGTTCGGAGACCTGGACGACGGATGGTTCGCCTCCAGCTGGCTCTGGCTCCTGAGAGCCCCTGTGCTCGTCGTCCTGACGGTGACGCTCGCCGCAGGGTTAGTGAAGTACGGACACCTCCTGACTGAGCTAACCGGTGGATGAACGAAGGCTTCTTCGACGACCTACCTTGCATCTACACGGCAGCAGCCTTATCTATCGAGAGAGTTAGGCACCAACCACGATGGCGGACGACGACGGGGACTCAGATGAAGACGGTCTCACGGCAGGGGCTTGCGAGCTCGACGTCACCCCCGAAGTCGGGCGTCAGATGAAGGGCTACGTTCGACCGGACATCAAGGCCGACGGCGTCCACTCACGTGTCTACGTTCGAGCGGTCGTCGTCGAAGACGGCTCCGGCAGCAAGCTCGCCCTCGTGTCCACGGATCAGTTAACTGGATTCGACAAGGACGACGTCCTGGAGCAGGTCAACGACCTGGGGTTAGGGTCGGACGACGTAGTCATCTGCGGCAGCCATACGCACGCAGCCCCCGACCGAACCACGTGGACGAACGCACGGGTCGCGGAATGCATCCGCCGCGCCGACATCGACAGAGAGCCGGCGGAGGCAGCCTGGGGAGTGGCGGAGGTCGACGACGTCAACCGGAACCGCTCCCTCGAAGCACATCTCGCCAACCACGGCTTCAGCCTCGACCCAGGTGAAGGAGACGCGGACTTGGATCCCGAGGGAAGAGACCATCCACGCGACCGCGGGCTACAGGTGCTACGAGTGGAGTCGAGGGAGGGCGAGCCGATAGCGGCTCTGTGTCGGTTCTCAGTGCATCCGACGGCGCTCCCACCCTCGAACACCCTTTACTCCTCCGACGTCGTCGGAGCAGCCGTCCACCGTTTCACCGCGGAGTTCCTCGACCAGAGGGGTCGAACTAGGTACGTCGAAGACGGAGAGGTGGAGGAGGCTCCGGTGGCGGTGTTCCTCAACGGCGGAGTAGGCGACCAGATCACCGTCTACGACAGCTACAACGAACACGGCCTCGTCGACAGCCTGGGAAGACGGCTTGCCGGAGCTCTGAAGGCGGCGTGGAGGGAAGCCGGAACCGCGCTGTCGGGTGACGTCACCGTAGCAGCGAGCTCACGCAAGGTGGAGTACCGGGGTCAAGAGGTGGAACCCGGGGTCCGCGTAGCAAGGAAAGCCTTCTTCGGAGCGCCGTTCCTCGGCGGCGCGGAGAACGGCCCCTCACCCCTGCACGGCCTCGGCCTGGAAGGCAGACGTCGACCTCAGTTGCTCGCCGACGAAGTCCACGGGAGGAAGATACCCGTCGCTCCCGCGCCCTGGGGGCCAGAGATAGAGGTTCAGGTGGCGTGTATCGACGAGGTCGCCCTTCTCTGTGTGCCAGGGGAGCCTACGGTCGAGATGGGACGTAGATGCAGCCGGGAAGCGCTGGAGGAGCTTCCGGAGAACGTCTCCGAAGCCCGGGTAGTCGGGCTCGCGAACGGATACAACGGTTACTTCACGACGCCGGAGGAGTACGACCGCCAGCACTACGAAGGCGGTCACACGGTGTTCGGTAGGCACACGGAGGCGCTGGTGAGGAAAACCCACATCGACCTGGCGAGAGAGATCGCTGCCGAAGACCACGGAGAACCTGCAGATGAATACCATGGTGCATCTGCAGTCGAAGACCATGGAGAACCTGCAGACGAAGACTATAGAGCTCTGGAGGGGATGGCTGAGGATGCTTACAGGGGAGCTAAAGCCGTTTCCTCGGGAGCCTCAGCCCCCGTGGCTTCGGGGGATGCTGAGGGAGCGATAGTCAGATCTCCGGAGGACACCGTCGAGCGGTACTCAGTGGTATCGATGGAGTGGAGGGGCGGAAGGAAGGGGCGTGACCGCCCTGTCGACTCATCTTTCATCCGGCTCGAGGTAGAGGAAGACGACGGCTGGAGGACGGTAGCCTCGGATCTCTCCCCTGGATTCGTCTGGCGCGTCGACGGACGCAGATACACGGCAGAGTACGAGGTACCATGTGACGCAGCCGTCGGCCGACACAGGTTCGTCGTATCCAGTCCATCCTACCGTCTGGAGACATCCCCGTTCGAGATCGAACCGTCGCATTCTCTACAGCTCCAGGGAGCATCGGTCGACGAAGACGGACACCCTGTGTTCCACGGTCAGAACCCTTCGCCGGACCCCGGCACCAGCCTACGTAGCCGTCCACGGAGACCAGAGGGTGGAACGGTCGAGTTCGAGCTCGACGGCGACGACTACGAGGCGGACTTGTGCGACTACGCCGGAGCATGGACCGCGGAGACACCGATGGTGGAGGACGGTGACGTTCTGGAGTCCTGTCTCTTGACCGACGGAGACGGTAACAGCTCGGGAGAACCAGCCGATCTCACGGTAGGTGAGGTCGAAGCAGTCGGCTGGCCTGACGACATGGAGACGGGTGGCGGGAAGCCTCCGGGGCCGTTCGGCGTCGGTAGCTGGCCGATATGACGAGAGGTCTCTGAAGCTTGCAGTCGAGCTAGCTACCCCCGTGCGTCCAACGGGGACCCGACTTCCTTGATGGAAAAAGCCCTTGTCCATCCGTCTCGAACCCTGGGTCACCGGATGACTCACGTACCCCCTCCCGAGCCTTCGGAAGACGTCCTGGGTGGTCGCTGGCGGAAGGTCGAGGAACGCCGCGGCACCACCCGTAAGGACCTCCTGGGACTGGCTCGCGTCACCGCCCTCCACCACACCGACGTCTACGGCAACAAGGCTCTCCGGGAGGAGGTAAGGGAGAAGACCCTGGGGCGTGTCGACCGCGAGCTCATGGTCTTCTTCGTCAACCGCACCACCGTGGTGCCGAGCTTCGAGAACCTGCTCGGCAGCGTAAGCCGCCGCCAGCTGACTCCCGCCGTCAGAACGCTCGCGCGGACGAAGCTCGAGGACGAGCTACGAAAAAGAGGTGTCTACGACCTCCGTATCAACGGCTCCCACGACGTACACGGGGAGACCGGACGTAAGGTCGAGCTACAGCGTCTCGAAGCTGTATACCGTTTACCGGACACCGAGGTCGAGATAGACGACGACCGCTCTGTGGAGTTCGAAGGCGGTGATATCGAGGTCAACGGATGGCTCGGAGCATGGATAAAGAGAGGTGAGGTCTACGTGGTCGGTGGAGTATACCCTGCCGACGACCTCATGCGTCAGAAACACGTGGAGCTCACGGACGCAGTCGAGCTCGACATCGACATAGACCTCGACATCTGGCCGCGGCCCTACCGACACGAGGTCTTCGACCTGGCGGAGTCCGTCGTAGAGTGAATCAGAGGGTCTCGCCTGGTTCTACGGTATAACGTTGGAGGTATACGCCGTGTGCATGGATACCTCACCCCGATTGGACCGTTACGTATATATGTGACCGTGTCCTCCTGTTAGTTGCAAATGGCAGAAGGTACGGTAAGCTTCTTCCACGACAGGAAGGGCTACGGTTTCATCGAAACGGACGATTCCGAGGACGGCGAAGACGTTTTCTTCCACATGGAGGACGTCGGCGGACCCGATCTTGAGGAAGGCGAAGAAGTAGAGTTCGACATAGTCCCTGGAGACAAGGGACCACGCGCCGACAACCTCACGCGTCAGTAGGAACGAGATAACGAACCGATTCTCAGAGACGCTCTATCGGATAGAGCTGTCTCTACAGCTAAAATAACAGTTTCCCGAACTGAGACGGCGAGAAACCTCGTCTACCGATATCACTGGGCAGATTCAGGCCTCAGCCGAAGCAGATTAAATCCACGGCATCCAACGACCCGTAGGTGCTAGTTTGAAGGAGGAGACCTCCGACGACCCGTTAGACGTCGCAGATCACGCAGCCGTGAAGGTTACCTGGCGGCACGATGACGGCGGCTGGATGGCATCCTTGCTAGCTGTCGACGAAGAAGGATTCACGAGGACATCGCTCGATCAGGGAGTAGAGTTCGATCTAGAGCTATCCTCCCAACGCAGATGCGTGGGATACCACGCTGACGTGTCGGATAGAGAGCCCTGTCCCGGCTTCAGGAGCATAGACGGAGGCTCCCAGTGCAGTTCCTGTCGGAGACTCGACGTGTTCAGCGGCTACGTCGAAGGACGGACCGAAGCGGCTGTCTCCGGCGACGTGGAGTTCAGCGTCTACATCGCTCGCATAGCATCCGAGTTCAAGGTCGGTGTCACACGTTCCGGAAAACTGGTTCGAAGGTGGGTGGAGCAGGGCGCCGACGAAGCCGTCGAGGTCGAGTGTTCCCTGTCGTCCACCGAGGCACTGGAGCTCGAGAACAAGATATCCAGCGAAAGAGACATATGCCAGCGGGTTCGCAAGGAAGATAAGTTCAGGGGTCGGTCAGAAGCTACCCTGAAAGAGAAGCTCGACGGTTTGGAAGTGGAAGTCGAAGGAAGCGTCGTCGACGTATCCAGTCAGACGGCGTACCCTGAGCCGAGATGTACCGCTTTCGACCGTGAAGGACGGTTCACAGGAGAGATACGGTCAGTGAAAGGTCAGGTAGTCTGTTTCGAGACCGGTCGATGCGTCGCAGTCGGCTCGGGTAGAGTGTTCAGACGCGTCCAGCAGCAGGGTCTCTCCGACTACTGAGGAAGCGCAGGCGACCGACTGGAGGATCGGTCTGTCAACGACAGACATAACATACGATGGAGTGCAAGGACCCCTCATGGAGACACACAGGACGTTGTTCGTAACTGTAGTGATGGCGTTCGTTCTCTCGGTAGGTTTCACAGCTACTGCCTCGGGTGACGCAGTAGACTGCGGGGAAGTCGAGTTCGACGGAGGCGACGGAGAGGAGTCACCGTACGAGATCTCGTCTGTGGAGCATCTCCAGTGTATGGAGGAGGATCACCAGGCTGACTACCGGCTGGTCGACGACGTAGACGCCTCCGACACCGCGGACTGGAACGAAGGAGCCGGCTTCAGACCCGTGGGCGGCGACCCCGAAGCCGGTGAACCAGTGTTCGAGGAGACGTTCGACGGTGAAGGACACTCAATATACAACCTAACGATAGACCGACCGACGGAGGAGTACGTAGGCCTGTTCACCGCGACGGCACCGGGCGCTAAGGTCAGAGATGTCGAGCTACACGACGTGGACGTCGAAGGCGGGACCTTCGTCGGCTCACTCGTCGGCTTCAACGAAGGAGGGCTGAACGAGACGTACTCCTCCGGCGAGGTCACCGGCATCGACGTCGTCGGCGGCCTGGTCGGAAGCAACGACCGCGACACGGTCTCATACTCGCGTTCCTCGGCAACCGTCTCCGGAATAAGGGAGATCGGAGGGCTGGCGGGACAGAACTTCGAAGCCAGAGTGGAGCGTTCGAAAGCAACGGGTGACGTGGAGGCAGAGGACATCGCCGGAGGTCTCGTAGGCGACAACCCCGGATGGATCGACGACAGCTACGCTACCGGAGACGTCACAGCTGACACCGCAGCCGGCGGCCTCGTGGGACAGAACATCTTCCCGTTCGCCGACGACTTCTACCGTGGAGAGATAAGGCGTTCCTACTCCACAGGATACGTTGACGGCGCCGAAACAGAGACCACCGGGGGACTCGTAGGCGTTAACCGACTCGAGTTCCAGGAGGTCGAAGAGCAGGCCGAGGCGACGGTTGAAGAAAGCTACTGGGACGTCGAAGCCAGCGGAGTCGAAACCTCCGACGGCGGAACACCGCTGAACACGGATGAGATGACGGGTGAAGCCTCGACAGACAACATGGAGGGCCTTAACTTCGACGACGTGTGGACGACCACAGAAAGCTACCCCGAGATCCAGGGGTTCCAGGACACCGAAGCCGAAACTGACGAGGAAGAAGGACTTCCTGGATTCGGAGCGTTGGCGTTCCTCGCTGCTTTAACGGGGTTGGCGGCCGCAAGACTACATCGGTAGAATCAGTTTAGAGTGGTTCGAAGCCGGTAAGTTATCAGGAGAGCCTGTTCTTCAGCTGCCTGAACGACACCTGATGGAAGGTCGTCTCCTCACCCACGGTGCAGATGGTGCCCGGGTCCACGTCGACCACCATCGCCCGTGCGTCTCGTTCTCCTCCGTTCAGATCTATAGATCTCTCGAGGCTTCGGTAGACTACCTCACCCTCGAAGAAACCGGATAGCTTCTGCGTCTCCAGTATCTCGTGCGTGCAGACAACCTGTATACGGTTCGCTACCTCTGCGTCCACACGGTCGAACCTCACTGTTCCATCGTCCCCGACGTCACCGTTGTATCTTCGGTCGAGCGTCACTCCCTCGCGTTTCAAGGACAGTAAACCCCGGCGTTCGACGGACACAGGTGTTCCGCCGCAGTCGAGTAGCTCGAGGACATCTCCGTCCCGGATGCTGAGGTCCTCCGCGAGGTCGCGGCCGACGAGCGCGCGGCCTTCGCCGACGTCTCCGTAGTCGACTGGGGCTTCGGAGACCTCGCCGGCGGTTCGGTAGCCGCTGCGTGTCGAACGAAGTATCCAGCGGAACAGCGGCCAGTGGTATCTACGGCCGACCACGAAGTCGGCGAGGGCCTGGATGTCCAGAAGGTCAACGCCGCGGGCGTTGGCTTCGTCGACGCAGTCGTCCGCTGGTCTACGGGTTATCAGTACAGTGTCGTTCACGTTGCCGAACTCCTCCGCAACCCTCGCGGTCTCTCGGGTCTCGACGGTGGTGGCGCGGTCGACGACGCGAACTACGGAGCGGACGGGTACGGGTGTGTGCTTTGTGGCGACGAGGTCGAGCGCCTTACCCTCCACGCGTTCCACGTTGTCGAAGCCCTCCAGACGCCATAGCTCGGCGACGAGGTTCTCGAGCTGCTCCCCGTCCATCGACTCAAGGTAGCTCTGCGCCAGACCCCTCCAGTCCTGGGTAGAAGGTCGCTCACCGGCTTCAGCTATACCCATGGAATCCCTCCATCCAGATAGAGGGCCGATGCCCATGCAGTCGAAGTACCGTGTATATCTTTCATCGAAGTTCGGTACGTGTGCACTCCCTTTGAATCTACGTCAGACGTCCGTGTTGCGTCTGTACGCGGGCGTACTCCATGGATTCTTTCTCCGGGTTCGTTGCCCCGGATAACAGGTACCGGGCCGTCTGACACGCGCAAGACACAGGTCAGCGTAGATTTATACTCGCATTCAACGTCGTATACAGTAGAAACTGATGGCAGACGTAGAGAAACAGCTCGAGGAAGCACGGCAGAGCCTTCTCGACATGTCGATGCGGAACAAGCTTCTGAACTTCAAGGAACACAAACGAAGCACCGCACGTGTCGTCGACGAAGTACCCGGGGAGGTCTACAGACGCCTCGTCGTCGAAGGCCACACCATGTACTTCAAACCCGGGGAAGGCGAGGACGATGATCTCGAGGTACTGGAGCGCGAGGAAGCCGTAGAGACCACCGAGGAAGGTATCTGGCGCTGTCTACTCTGCACCGACGAAAGGGAGCAGGAGGAAGACGGAGCCGATGCGGACACAGCCTCCGACCAGGTAGACCAGGAGACCCCGGACCTATCTGGCGACGCCGACATCGATGTAGATGAACTTCAGGATACAGAAGCTGAGGAGGACTCAGCTGAAGAACAGGTAGAACCCGTATCCACGCCATCGGCCGCTGTTTACACCGGAGAGGACGCCTTCGTCGACCACCTGGAGACCGAGCACGGCTCGACGCTGGAGGAGCACGACGACAGCCCCGGCAACCTATGGCAGCTACCCGCCGCTGAAGAAGGCGACCGCGAGAGCTACCGCGACAAGAACCTCAGGACACCGCACACCGAGGAGGATCTCCAGAAGCGGCTCTACAACGTCTCGAAGAAGGCGGAAGCGTTGATCCAGGACGCGGGTTACAACGCGCTCTACCTCGCCGTCGGCTTCCTCGAATGGACGCATCCCCGACGTGGTGACGACAGCTACAGAGCACCATTGATCCTGATACCTGTCTCCATCGAACGTGAGAGCGCGCGTAGCGCGTTCAAGATAAAGTGGACGGAGGACGAAGTCGTAGGCAACCAGTCGCTGGAGCTGAAGCTCCAGGAGTACGGATTCGAACTACCTGTGTTCGAACGCCCCGACGAAGCCGAAGGCATACGCAGATACCTCGAAGCAGTCGAGGACGCCGCCGAGGACTTCACCGACTGGAGGGTCGAACCCGACATCCACCTGGGGTTCTTCGACTTCACGAAGTTCGTGATGTACCAGGACCTCGACCCCGACGGCTGGGAGGAACAGCGACCCGACGAACACCCCGTCGTGCGTTCTCTGCTGGACCCCGAGAGCGAGGTCGATCTCTCCATAGGCGTCGACGAACCCCGCGACCCAGCGTCGCTCGATCCCTTCGACGTCCATCACGTCAAGGACGCCGACCCCAGTCAGATGTCCGTCGTCGAGGAGATACGACGGGGACAGAGCCTCGTAGTCGAGGGACCGCCGGGGACGGGTAAGAGCCAGACCATCGTCAACGTCATCGCCGAGCTCCTGGCCGACGACAGAAGCGTCCTGTTCGTCAGCGAGAAACTCGCGGCGCTAGAGGTCGTGAAGGACCGGCTCGACGACGTCGGCCTTGGAGACTTCTGCCTCGAGTTACACAGCGACACCGCGAGCCGGAGCGAGTTCCTCGACGAGCTGGAGCGGCTCGCCAACCTCGACAGCTACGACGCAGACGTACCCACCGAGGTTTATCGGGAGCTCGACAGCCGCCGCAGGGAGCTCGACAGCTACGCCGAAGCGCTCGGCGAACCCGTGGGAGCGGTGGAGAAGACACCGCACGACCTCATAGGAATGAGGGAAGAAGCTAGCAGGGAGTTCGAGCTACATGGTCGGGAGCTACCGCGGACGCCGATAGAGGACGTGGAGGAGCTCTCCAAACAGGAGTTCGAGGAGATAAAACGCGGTCTCAACGCCCTGGCTGGCTACCTCGAGGAGTTCCACCCCGTAGCCGCGTCACCGTGGTACGGCTGCCAGCCCGGACGCGTGCTACCCGAGGAACGACGGGAGCTGGAGAGCCGGCTCGAACACGCCGTCGACGTATACGATAGGTTCGCGGAGTCGCTGGAACGCATGAATGACCGCTACCCCGTCGAACCCGTGGACTCGATAGCTCAGCTGCAGCCAGCGTCCGAAGCCATAGACGTCCTCGAACAAGACGCCCCCGTCGACGTCGAGCTCGTCGAAGACACCAACTGGGACAGCCGACCCGAAGACGTAGACGAAGTCATCGAGCTCGTGGAACGCATACAGGAGCTCGAGACAGGAGACCTAGATCGAAGCAAGCTAGAGGAAGTCGACCGCGACCCTGAGGAGCTGCGGCACGAGCTAGCGAAGCTGAAGGGTTCGCTGTCACGGTACCTTCGACCGAGGTGGTACGGACTGAAGAACGACGTCGACGAACTGTACAACGACCGCGCTCCGTCGATGGACGAAGCACTGGAGGACCTGGAATCCCTCGTGGAGCTAGAGATAAAGCTCGACAGACTGGAGGAGGTCGACGAACGCGGCAGAGAGCTTTTCGGCGACCTCTGGAAGGCTGCAGACAGCGATCCCGACGAGCTACGGAGGTTCAGCGAATGGATCGTGCCGTTCCGCCGACACCTCATCGACGGCGTCATCGACTCCACGAAGGTGGTGGAGTACCTGGAAGGAGAGGGATGCAGCCACCCACACGAACCCCTTCTCGCCGAGGCGGAGTCCAACGCGGAGGATTTGCTAAAGGAGCTCGACGACCTCATATCGACCCTGGACGCCGACATAGACCTGGTGTTCGGAGACACCGTCGAGGAAGCCGACGTCGACGTCGTAGGAAACGTCCTCCGGGGCTGGCGTGACGGCACCACCGACCTCGAACGCTGGGCACGGTACAACGAGGTCAGGGAGGAGCTCCTTGAGACACCGGCGGCGTCGATAGTGAACCTCGTCGACGAAGGCAAGCTCCCGCCGGAGCTCCTGAAGCCGTGTTTCACGGGGAACCTCTCGGAGGACCTCCTCGACGTCGCACTTCGGGAGCGCACGGAGCTCGCGCGGTTCGACGGAGACGTCCACGAACGCACCCGTGAGGAGTTCCGGAAGCTCGACAGGGAGACGCTGGAGCTCACCCGCCGACGTGTTATGGAGGAGCTCGTGGAGTCGACTCCGAGGTTGATGGAGGGGGCGTCGAAGTCCAGCGGCGCAGGAGTCTTGATGCACGAGTTCGGCAAAGAACGCCGACACAAACCCATCCGCGTCCTACTGGAGGACGCCGGCGAACTCGTGCAGCAATTGAAGCCGTGTTTCATGATGAGCCCGCTCAGCGTCGCGAAGTACCTGGAACCCGGGGAGCTGGAGTTCGACGTAGTGGTGTTCGACGAAGCCAGTCAGGTAAGGCCGGAGGACGCACTCGGCGCACTTCTCCGGGCGGAGCAGGTGGTGATGCTCGGGGACAGCAAACAGCTTCCGCCGACGGGTTTCTTCGACCAGGTCGTAGACCAGGTCGACCCCGACGACCCCTGGAGCTTCAGCGTCCAGGACGTCGAAAGCGTCCTCGACCTCTGCCGTGCGGCGCTGCCGACGCGGAGGCTGAAGTGGCATTACCGCAGCCGACACGAGAGCCTGATAGAGGTGTCCAACAAGGAGTTCTACGACGACGACCTCCTCGTGTATCCATCACCTCTCGCGGACAGCGACGAGCTCGGCCTCGAACACGAGTACCTCCCTGACACCTACTACGACCGCGGAGGCAGCAGCGTCAACAGAGGTGAAGCCGAAGCCGTCGCTGAAGCCGCCGTCGAACACTTCAGGGAGAACCCCGACGAAAGCTTAGGTGTCGGAACCTTCAGCCAGAGCCAGCAGCAGGCGGTCATGGAGGAGGTCGAACGCCTTAGGAAGGAGAACCCCGAGGTCGACGACTACTTCCAGCGTGACCGCGACGAGCAGTTCTTCGTGAAGAACCTCGAACGAATCCAGGGCGACGAACGCGACGTCATCTACATCAGCGTCGGCTACGGCTACGACGAAGACGATGGCTTCAGCCTGAACTTCGGCCCGCTGAACCAAGACGGCGGCTGGCGCAGGTTGAACGTCCTAATCACCCGCGCGAGGAAACGTTGCCGCGTATACTCGAACTTCAAGTCCTCCGCCATCGACGCCGAGAACACGGACGCCCGCGGCGTAGAGAGCCTGAAGACCTTCCTCGAGCACGCGGAATCCGGGGGTGAAGCCGAGGCGCTGGAGACCGCGGACGACCCCGAGTCGACGTTCGTTGAATGCGTGGCAGAGTTTCTCGAGAGCCAGGGATACAAGGTCGACGTCGAGGTGGGTTCCGCGGACTACCGCGTCGACGTCGGAGTCCGCCATCCCGAGGACTCCGAACGGTACGTTCTCGCGGTGCTCTGCGACGGACCATCTTACCACGGCTCCGACGTCGCCCGGGCGCGGGACCGACAGAGGGAAGCCGTGCTGGAGGACCGTGGCTGGAGCATCGAGAGGGTGTGGTCGACGGACTGGTACCGTGACCGCAACCGCGCTCGTCAGAAGCTGCTGGAGGCCTGTGAACGAGCGGTCAGCGAAGGAGGAGCCGTCGACTCAGCCAAGTGTGCGGAAGAAGAAGTCGGCACAGAGGTCGACGTGGACGTCGGGCTGAACGGTGACGACGGCGGCGTCGTCTCCGTGGACGAGCTTCAGTCGGGGGAGAACCTCTCCATCATGGATCTCGCGGAACCCTACCAGAAGGCGCGGGACGTGCCGTTCGTCCTGTTGAGCGAACGCGACACGGAGTCCGCTGTCGAAGCGGTGCAGCAGGTGGTGGAGCAGGAGGCTCCAGTACACAGGGAGCTTCTGTATCGGAGGCTGGTGGAGAGGTCGGACGTCGACCGGGTGTCCGAGTCGGTGAAGGAGACGGTGGACAAAGCCGTCTTCGTCGCGGAACAGCGGGGTAAGGTGGAGAGCAGCTACGACTTCGTCTACCCGGACGCTATGGATGAGGTGCCGGTGCGCACCCGTGACGGTGAGGAGGCGGAGATAGACTGGGTTGCGCCGGAGGAGATTGCGGCTGCTGTCCTGAAGGTCGTGGACGCTGAGTACGGCGTCGAGGAGGACGACCTCGTCCGCCAGGTAGCGGGTTTGCTCGGGTTCGAACGCACGGGTCGACGTATCGCGATGAAGGTAGGGGACGCCGTCGACAGGCTTCTGGAGTCCGGTGCGATAGAGGAAGGGGAGGACGGCTGGCTGGAGATATCTAACGCGGCGAAGCCCGAATCCTGACGCTGGCTTCTCTGGTGACGGTTACTCGTCGTGAAGCTCGTCGGCGGTACGGAACTCCATCTCCTTTAGCTCCCGCGACCTCCGGCCTTCTTTCTCCGCGATGGCTTCGGGGTCGGGTTCGACGTCGTCGTCGACCCGCGCCCAGCTACCGTGGACCTTCGCGTGACACCATCGGCAGAGGTAGACGGTTATCTCGTGGGACGGCGACCCCGAACCATGGCTGGAGTCCTCGCTGTAGGAGAGATGGTGTTCCTCCAGAAGCGGACGGGTGTCGTCGTGCGCCATCCGGCGTTCCTCTAATCCGCATCGAACGCAGTCGTGGTCGTGGTCGCGGCTGCGGAACTGCGGGCAGTCGCTCCAGCTCCACCGGCCCGTCAGACCTTCTTCCTCCTCGTCACCGGTTACGGGGCAGACGTAGTCGTCGTCTTCGAGAGATAAAGAGAACTCCGGGTCCTGGTCACGGTGTTCGACGGCGAACCTGCATCGGTTCTCTTCGGCGAGGTGGTCGCAGCTGTCGACCTCGCTGTAGGGGTCGTCGACGCCTACCGACGTCCCCGTCGGAGTCTTCTCCATCCTGCTGTCAGTTACCTTCTGCAGCTACCTGTTACTTGCCCTCGAACTCCGGAGTGGTGTCCTGTCCGAAATGCATCATCCCCTGGTTGAAGTCCTCGGTCTCCAGAAGCTGCATGAAGACGCGTTTGTCGTGGTCTAACGCGGTGTCGAGGTCGACGTCCAGCGACATGTTGACGCTCTCCTTCAGACCCTGTAGCCCTAACGGTGCCTTCGACGCGATGTCTTCGACGTAGGCTTCTGCTTCGTCCTCGAACTCTTCGTCTCCGTAGACGTGGCTGACGACGCCGAGGTCAGCGGCGCGTTCGGCGGAGACCTTGTCGGCGGTGTAAGCGAGCTCCTTCGCCGCGGATTCACCTGCGACGCGTGTGACGTAGTGGACGCCGCCGGCGCCGGGGAGGAGGCCGAGATCTATCTCGGGGAAGCCGAACGTCGCGTCCTCGTGTGCGACGCGGAGGTCGCAGGCGAGCGCGAGCTCGAAGCCGCCGCCGAGGCAGTATCCGTGTATCTTCGCGACGACGGGTAGCTCGAACTCCCTTACGGCGCGCCAGACCGCGGGTCGAGGGGTGAACGGGCGGTCGGCGTCGGCGAACGACATCAGGTCGGCTCCGCTGCAGAACGCGTCACCGTTGCCCTCGAGGACGACGGCGGATACGTCGACGCCGTCTGCCTCGCTGTTCTTCTCGCGGAACCACTCGAGCGCGCTCTGTACGTCCTCGTCCAGCTGTGGGCTGATGGCGTTGAGCTTGTCCGGTCGATCCAATTGGATGCGTCCGAGCTTGGTGTCTTCGTCTACGCTGGCTTCGACGGTGTCGTATGACTGCTCCATGGCTTCTTGAGATGTCGACTCCCTAGTTAGTGTTTCTGCGGGACAGATACGGCAGCCTGTTCTGAATGGGGTGCGAGGTATACAGGATCTGTGTATACTTCCAGAGTGTTCGTAAGCACTATTAAGAGTTTACCCGAACACTGATGGAAGTTCATCAACCTGTAACGGTTTCTCATTCTCTGCAAACGCAGATTCGCCGTTGGACAAGATTGATATGGTTCTCTGTTCTTCTATTCGATATGGTGGAAAGCAACAGTGATGTCGATTTAGACGTCCTAGATTTAGACGCACTCGATCAGAACGCCCGCGATGTTAGCCCCTACTCCGACGACTTCGACTACGCGGAGGAGTTCCAGAAGCTAGACCTCGACGAGGTCAAGAAGGACATAGAAGACGCGCTCACTACGTCACGTGACTGGTGGCCGGCGGACTACGGACACTACGGCCCCCTTATCATACGGATGGCGTGGCACAGCGCGGGAACCTACCGCACCACGGACGGCCGCGGCGGCGCAGCAGGTGGACGGCAGCGGTTCGCACCGCTCAACAGCTGGCCGGACAACGTGAACCTCGACAAAGCAAGAAGGGTTCTACAGCCTGTGAAGATGAAGTACGGCCGCAGTCTCTCGTGGGCCGACCTTCTGGTTCTGGCGGGGAACGTCGCGCTGGAGTCGATGGGTTTCGACACCTACGGCTTCGCAGGGGGACGAGAGGACGCCTTCGAACCAGACGAAGGCGTCGACTGGGGGCCGGAGGAAGAGTGGATGGAGGACAAACGGCACGACGAAGAAGGCAACATAGAGGGGGATCTCGCCGCCGACCACATGGGTCTCATCTACGTCAACCCCGAAGGTCCGGGCGGCGATCCCGACCCCGAGGAGAGCGCGAAGTACATCCGTCAGTCGTTCGGCCGGATGGCGATGAACGACGAGGAGACCGTCGCATTGATCGCCGGCGGACACGAGTTCGGGAAGGTCCACGGTGCAGCACCCGACGACCACCTCGGTCCCGACCCCGAGGAAGCACCGATAGAGCAGCAGGGTCTCGGCTGGGAGAGCGACTACGGAACCGGCAAAGGAGACGACACCATCACCAGCGGCCTAGAAGGCCCCTGGACGGCGTCGCCGATAGAGTGGAACCACGACTTCCTCGAGAACCTGTTCGAGTACGAGTACGAGCTCGACGAGAGCCCAGGAGGCGCCCACCAGTGGACGCCTGTCGACGAGGAAGCGCAGGACTCCGCACCAGCGGCGCACGACCCCGACGGCAGCCAGACGCCGATGATGCTCACCACGGACCTCGCGCTGAAGGAGGACCCCGACTACAGGGAGATCGCGCGGCGTTTCTACGAGAACCCCGAGGAGCTCGAGGAAGCGTTCGCGAAAGCCTGGTTCAAGCTCATCCACCGTGACATGGGGCCTAAGGAGAGATACCTCGGACCCGAGGTACCGGAAGAGGACTTCATCTGGCAGGACCCTATCCCGGACAGGGATTACGACCTCGTCGAGGAAGACGACGTCGAGGAGCTGAAGGAGAATGTCCTCGACACCGATCTATCGGTTTCGAGGCTCGTGAAGACCGCGTGGGCGAGCGCGGCTAACTACCGAGACAGCGACAAACGCGGCGGCGCGAACGGCGGACGCATCCGGCTGGAACCGCAGCGGAGCTGGGAGGTCAACGAACCCGAAGAGCTCGAACACGCTATCTCCACCCTCGAAGAGGTGCAGGAGGAGTTCAACGGAAGCAGGGAAGACGGTGTCCGTATCTCGTTCGCCGACCTCGTGGTGCTCGCCGGTGCGGCAGCGATAGAGAAGGCTGCGGAGGACGCCGGCTACGACGTCACGGTGCCGTTCGAACCCGGACGCACGGATGCATCGCAGGAGCAGACCGACGTCGAGTCGTTCGAATGGCTGGAGCTAGATGCCGACGGCTTCCGCAACTACCACAGCGGAGACAGCATCATGGGCCGCACCCCTGAGGAGCTACTGGTCGACCACGCCGACCAGCTCGCGTTGACGGCCTCTGAGACCACTGCCCTCGTCGGCGGGATGCGGGGTCTCGCTGCGAACTACGACGGCTCAAGCCACGGGGTCTTCACCGACGACCCCGAGACCCTGTCGAACGACTTCTTCGAGACCGTGTTGAGCATGGATTACGAGTGGGAGCCACGCGACGACGGCTTCGAGTTCGAGCTAAGGGACCGCGACACGGACGAGGTCACCCATACGGCGACGAGGTTCGACCTCGTCTTCGGATCGAACTCCAGACTACGTGCGCTTGCGGAGGTGTACGCCGCCGAAGACGGGGAGGAGGAGCTCGTCGAGGACTTCGTAGACGCCTGGACTAAGGTCATGCGGCTAGACAGGTTCGACCTAAGGTAACGGGGTTCAGGGTTCCGTCCTACGTCTTCAGTCGTCGTCTTCGGATGTCTGTTGTTCGGCCTGAAGGAAGTAGTCCTCGGCCTCCTGCCTGACGTGAAGGCCGATATGGAGTTCGTCGTGGCTCTCTATCGGGTTCGGCCAGCCGTCGTCGCCGAGCGAGACGCCGTGTTCGTCGAAGCCTTCGAAGCCTTCCTCGGGTTCGACTCCGTCGACGGATGCCGACTGAACAGGTAGCTCTATCGTAGCGACGGAGTAGCTCTGGGCTTCGACCTCAACTCCTTCGAGGAGCGGGATGGTGTCGCCTAGCTCCTTCGCGCCGAGGTCGTGTTCTTCCTTTATCTCGAACTCCGCTTCGTCACCGTCCTCCGTCTCCAGAGTGAGGGACTGGAACTCCACGACGAGCTCGTCGAAGTCCTCTATGTCGTCGTCCCTTAGCAGTCTCTCCTCCACCTCGACCACGAGGTCCATCGTGAAGCTGTCGCCTTCGTAGGGCTCAGGTTCATCGTCTCCGTAGTCGGTACCCTTCTGCCCTTCTTCGTCATCGTCTCCAGTTTCATCTCCATCGTCTACTTCGTCTTCGATGTCGTCTCCATCTACATCTGTGCAGTCGGTGTCTTCCTATGGTTCTCCTTCGTGCAGGCAGCCTGAAGCTAGCACCAGAGAGCTCTCTGCAATGGCTTCCATCAGCCTTCGTCTCGTGGTCCCTTGAACGATGTAGAAGTTCACCGCCAAACGAAGCTTAAATCCAACGATGTAAGAGAGCAAACTAACGAAAATTAACTGTTGTAAGAGCCTTCTGCTGCTGTCGAAGGCTTCCGTTGCGGACGAGTGCGGGATTCGGCTCAGTCGACCTGTATCTCGAGGTAGTATTCGTCGGATGTAGCGCTGACGACGTAGGTTCCGTGTTCCTGTACTTCGTGAGTGACGGTGTCTTCGTCTTCTACCTCGGCCTCCTTCGAGTCCCCGGAATCCGGGTGAATGATTACCAGGTTGAGATGTTGATCACCTCTGTTCTCGGCCCCGATTCTGATGACGTCGCCGTCGTCTACGTCAACGTCGAAATCCTCCGCCAGCGAGAACTCACCGGACACCACCGAATCTTCGTCCTCTCCCCCACCTGGTTCATCTGCCTGCATTTCTCCACCGTCATCGAGTCCATCGTCCCCTGTTTCATCACTATCTACGTCGTCGGTGTCTTCCTGCGGGTCTTCCTCGTGGAGACATCCTGCAAACAATACGGAAGATACTCCGGCTGCTGTGACGGAGAACTCGCGGCGAGTGAACCTTTCACTCGTATCGTACTCAGCTGAACGACGAAAGATAAATCTAACGAGTGTGATGACGACGCATATGAACCGCCGTTCACTTGGATTCCACATCCAGCCTCCAGTTACTGCTCTCGGTGTCGACGTAGATTCAGTGGACTTCGCTGGTGGAGTAAACCTGGGTGTCCTCCAGCACCCCGATCCTCCATACATGATGTCGAACATACCGTCCTCGGTGTAGAGGTCGGCGAAAACCTGTACCAGGTCCTCGATCTCAAGGGATACCTCCACGGTTTGTTCGTGTTCGAACGGGCCTTAGACACTGCTAAGCTCTTCGATGTGGAGCCGGCAGGTGTCCGTGGGTCCTCGGCCTCGGAGACTGGGAGGTGCTATGACCCAGTTGGCTTCGGACTCTACGTCGAAGCTGTACTCTTCCGGGTCGAGTTGATGTAGGGTTTCAACGCTCCAGTTGTCCTGTGAACTCACCAGGGTTTCGACTGTGGCACCGTCATCTTGTTCTGTAGCTCTATCGATAGCATGCTCGTGTGCTCGCCTTAGTCCTCCAGATATATATCCGTCACCACCCGACCCCCTGGGAACTCGAATCTTTTTGGTCGTAGCACCCTCCTCTGTTCTCACTCGACATCCCTTGACCCGACTTCTTACCGTTCTTCCCATCTGTTAGGCGACGGGCGGGGGAGTTCTTCGAGCAGGCGACTTCCGGTTCGTCTGCATCTTCAGTTCATCCGGTAGCCTTTACCACGAACGTTGACCCACTAGTTATGCCTCCTTCGTCTGACGTTTCTTCTCAACGCCGCGGTAGGTTTATAGAGCTAGGTCGACCCGGAGAGATTAGATGGGTGACTATAGAGACAGATGAAGGTGGAGGGAGGATTGACTTGACTCGGGAACTCACGGCTGCGGCGGAGGAGTCGCTGCACTGTACGACCTCTATGGAGTACGAGGAGGTGGTG
Organism: Euryarchaeota archaeon Ods02; assembly: GCA_028751075.1. Lineage (GTDB taxonomy): Archaea > Halobacteriota > Halobacteria > Halobacteriales > Halorutilaceae > JAQZDA01. The sequence continues at coordinate 74,160 of JAQZDA010000003.1, forward strand.
GACACGGTGATGCTGGAACACGAGCTAGCGGGCTTCGAGACTATCGCGGTGAACGAGATAAGCGGTCTCGTCGAGGAGCTACCCAGGGAGCTCTACGACTCCGACGTCGACGTCCAGCGCACGACCCTAGTTATAGTCTGCCACGCAAGGATAGCGAAGAGGACGCTCGACCTCGACCCTGCTTTGACGAGCTTGCTTCCTTGCGCAACCGCAGTGTACGAGAGCGATGACGACGACAGGGTGCACGTACACCACAAGTCGATTACCAAGGCGATCCGCGACCTCGGGTTCTGCCCCGATAGAGACGATGAGATAGAGGAACTCGTCGAGGTGACGGGAGAGCTCATGGAAGACGTCTGGCGGAACCTCGAGGAACAGCTAGAGTGATGAACGCCGACCTGCGGCTCGGCCACACAAGACCGGCAGAACACACGAGACTGTCCAGGTAGGTTCACGCCGTCCGTTGGTTAGTGACCTCTTTCGTGTGTATCCTGCGGCTATGTTCTTGCCCAACGGTCACGCCTATCCGGAGCCCGCTCAACTACTTGATCGCTCTGGATGCGGGTTAATTTATCCGGATACCGTATCTAACCTTCAACTGCTGAAACGACCGTCATTTCTGGATTATTATGTATCCGGAAGATGTCTGGTCAGGTGTGGTGTAAGGCGTCAGTTATATGTCTCTGTCGTCGAAGCATGGCTCCGATTCGGCAAAGATAGTTCCTTTCTTAAACATCTTAAACGAAAAGTATATCTTGGGGGTTTGCTTCTATCCGTTATGAGTCTTCCCGAAGCCTCGTCCGAGAGCCCGGCTAGCCCCCTGGTCATGGTCGCGATAGCTGTGTTCATGCTCGTCGCTGGCGCCGTCCTGGCGGTTAACGCCTACGGAGACTACCAGGCACAGAAGGACATCGTCGAGAACTCGGTAGAAGTAGATGCAGCCGTCGTAGACAACGACATTCGGGCGCACTCGTCAGGGTCCCCAGATAACATAGAGACCGCAGATGACGATGACGAGACCGAGTGGCGTCTCAGCATCGAGTTCAGTTACGAGTATCAGGGTCAGCAGTACACGAGCGACAACTTCGATCTGACCGGCGACACGAGCCGTGACTACGACAGCCGATCCGAGGCAGAGAGAGCCTACAGCAGCTACGTCGGTGACGATGGTGAGACGACGGCGTACGTGAACCCAGACGAACCAGGTGAAGCATACCTCGAGTCGGGCGTCCCTACGGTGACGTATCTGACGTTGATCTTCGCTGTGTTCCTGATCATCGCCGCCCCAATCACGGTGGCCTACCAGGGTATGAGAGTAATGAGGGATGATTGAGAGCTGGGAAGTAAGCAGTAGAGCGGTACATCGATAGCCTGGGAACTTTGGGGAGGAGAGACATCTAATCGGTATAGAAACGATGGTTCTCTCAGAAACCTGGTATTCGAGGAATCTACGGATTTGATCAGTTCATTACTCGGATCTTATCGGTGTTTGACTACTCACTCGTAAACTTGTTCGCAGTTTGCCGCCTCCCCGATTGGAAATCAGTCAGTCCGCTCGCTGTCGCTCTTTTCCTTCACTTTTCAAATCGTGTCGGCGTTTCCTTCTCGCTCGCAGTAACTCGCTCGAAGTTTGCCGCCTCCCCGATTTGAACGGGGGACAACTCGATCTTCAGTCGAGCGCTCTCCCAGTCTGAGCTAAGGCGGCGCGTGTCTACGAGTTTACGTCTGCGGTGCATAATACTTTCGTTGGAACTCGGGGGAAACCCGAAGATACAATACCGGTGACGGCTTCACATCTAACACAGGGTTCGTGGTCTAGTTGGTTATGACACCTCCCTTACAAGGAGGAGATCCCCAGTTCGAACCTGGGCGAACCCACTGAGCGGGCCGTTCTGCGGGCAAAGTTGTGAGCACAGTTCGGACTAGTGAACGAAGCCGAAGGCGAAGTGACCGTGTGCGAGGCGGAAGCTGAGCGCAGGGAGCGTAACTTAACGAAGTGACCGAGGTTCGAACCTGGGCGATCTCATCCCATATCCTACCTCAAGCACAACACCAACTTAACGCAAGACAGTGACAGCCGAAAACCCTACAGACCTCTGTTTTCCAGGACCATCGAACCAGCTCCGCAGGACCACCTCGACGTTGTCTCCACCGACGATATATGTGAAAAACGGTGAGATTCAGACTCATACACCGTCAAACCCTCTGTCGTTTCTAACGGGGTCGGAGAGTAGCTGGGTGTTTCGATAGGCGAACCAGTCCGGCCCGAGGTGGTGGACGGATGTTGTATTCGGGTTTATGTAGTTGAGACTTGGGTCTATAGAACTGGTTGACTGTCAAGTAATATAGAATCATATAAGTAACACCGTGTTATCCGTTATCATATGCCAGAAGACAACCCTTACGATACGATGCAGAACCAGCTGGAGGAGACGTTGCAGTACGCCGACGTAGACGAGGAGATCTTCGAGGTCATCCGCACTCCTGACAGGGTGCTGGAGTTCAGCGTACCCGTGAGGATGGACGACGGCTCAATCGAGGTATTCGACGGATACCGATGTCAGTTCGACGACGCCCGCGGCCCTTACAAGGGCGGCATAAGGTTCCACCCCGCCGTCAACGAGGACGAAGTGAAGGCGCTCGCCGGATGGATGACCTGGAAGACCTCCGTCTCCGACGTCCCGTTCGGCGGCGGCAAAGGCGGTGTCTGCTGCCAACCCAAGGAGATGAGCGAGAAGGAGCTCGAACGCGTAAGCAGGAGGTACGCTAAGGAGGTACGGAGGTTCGTCGGCCCCGAGGACGACGTACCCGCACCCGACGTCAACACCGGCCCGCAGACGATGGCGTGGATGACCGACACCTTCTCTATCCTCAAGGACAAGACCGTACCAGGTGCGTTCACCGGCAAACCCCTGAACTTCGGCGGGTCAGAGGGTCGCGTCGAAGCCACGGGGCGCGGCATCTACTTCGTCGCCCGTGAGGCGGTCGAGTACTTCGACGGAGACATCTCCGACACCACCGTCGCAGTCCAGGGCTTCGGCAACGTAGGCTCCATCGGAGCGCGGCTGCTCGAGGAAGCCGGCGCAGATGTCGTCGCAGTCAGCGACTCCACTGGCGGACTGTACCACCCCAGCGGCCTCGACGTGAAGCAGCTCGAGGAGTTCAAGAAGACAGACAGCTTCGAGAACTACGACAGCCAGGGCGTGGAACACGTCACCAACTACGACGTCCTTACGGAGGACGTCGACGTCCTGATCCCCGCGGCGCTCGAGAACGCCATCGACATCGAGGTAGCGCAGGAGACCGATTCCGACCTCATCGTCGAGGGTGCCAACGGACCGACGACTACGGAGGCAGACGAACACCTCGTCGAAAGAGGAGTACCTATCATGCCTGCTATACTCGCGAGCGCTGGCGGCGTCATAGTCAGCTACTTCGAATGGGTTCAGAACCTCCAGCGGTACCAGTGGACAAAGGACCGCGTGAACGACGAGCTAGAGCGACAGATAGTCGATGCGTTCGAAGATACCATGGGTGCCTGGGAGGAGATCGAGACGGACTCCGTCCGTACCGCGGCTTACAAGGTCGCGATGGAGCGGGTTGCCGAGACGCACGAGACCCGTGGTCTGTTCGTCTGAACTGCCAACGTAACACCTGGTTCTGTCACAGTTGATCCTTTTGCAAGTAACTTCACCGAGGTGACGGGTTAGTGTTTCTTGAGAGCCGCCGAAGGGTTTATCATTATAGAACACCAAGTATGGTGTGTGGTAACAATGGTCAATGGCGCACGCTGCAGCGTGTGTGGGCAGTTCGTCTACGCCCGTCGCATACCTGGCCACGTAGAACCCGTCAGCTTCGTCTGCAGTGACTGCAGATGACGGTTTTCAGGGCGATTAAGCAAGAGATAAATGCTCCGACGGACAGAAACACGCGATGGACAAGCGACGTGTGCTCGCGGTATCGGTCCTCGTCGGAGTCGGAGCATACCTCGTTATAGAAGCTCTCTCCGCGGCCTTCATGCTGGGTTTGATCACCGTCCTGCCGCAGGAGCTAGCGCTCGTAGTCGGGGCGTCGCTCGCGTACGTAGTGGGCGCTGGCGGCGCCTACTACCTCTTCATAGAGGTCGTCGAACGCCCGCTGAACTACGCGAAGCTGTACATTCCCAGCTTCGAGGACGTCATCTGGATGGTCGTCGGCTTGCTCGGTATGTTCGGGGTCCTGGTCGGTGTCTCACTTGTAGCAGAGTTCATCATCGAGGTAGAGCCCGCGGAACATGGCCTCATCGAACCCGTGCAGGAGGACCCACGTCTCGCGCTCTACATGCTCCCGCTCGTCGCCCTGGTGGTCGGCCCCGCCGAAGAGCTCGTATACAGGGGGATAGTTCAGGCGCACCTCTCTGAAGCGTACGATGCATGGTTCGCCATCGGACTGTCCAGCCTAATCTTCGCAGCCATACACGTCGGAGCGTACTCCGTCCTCGCGGAGTCCGCGTTACAGGTGATGGTACCTCTCACTTTGATATTCGCCATCAGCCTGATCATGGGCTGGCTCTACCACCGTCAACAGAACCTGCTCGTCCCCATAGTACTCCACGCCGTGTTCAACGGGTTCCAGATGGTGGTTCTCTACCTCGAAGCAGTCTACGACCTCAGCGGAATGTAACCGAGGCACCGTGGGGCCCATCAATAGAGACACTTCGACCGCTGTCACTCTGCTAGCTCGACCCACGATAGCGTAGGTCTCGATACGTAGGTCTCGCGGTGTATCACGAAAGCGTCTACGTCGTCATCGTCCACCCTGCCATAGCCATCAAACCACTCCCTGGATGATAGACCCTTACATACACTTGGTTCAACAGGGAAACAGTTGACGGTAAAGATAATTTGGAAGCTAGATAATTACATACTCACGTGATAACAAGCCTTATGTGTTTACGTCCCCCCAGGTCGTGTGAATGGTTACCACAGACCACGGGCTTAGATACAAGAACCCACAGGAATGCGGCAGGGATAGACGATGAAAGCAGGAGTACAGCAGAAGTCCAACTGCGGCGTCGGCGTCCTCATGAACCTCGACGGAGAGAAGACACACGAGCTAGTCGAGGACGCACTAACCGCGCTCGAGAACCTCGACCACCGAGGCGCACGCGGCGCCGAAGAGAACACCGGAGACGGTGCAGGGATACTCGTCCAGAAACCACACAGATTCCTCAGCCAGGAGATAGGGGAGCTGGGAGAGTTCGACAGCTACGGAGTGGGGCAGATCTTCCTCCCGAAGGAGGACACCGAGGAGGTACAGGAGGTCGTCGAGGAAGCCGCGGAGTCGGAGGAGTTCGACGTAGTCGCCTGGCGGGACGTACCCACCGACAACAGCGAGCTCGGCGAGACAGCGTTGAACAGCGAACCCGAGGTCAAGCAGATCTTCGTAGAATCCCGCAGCGAACTCGAAGCCGAGGAGCTCGACACAGCGCTCTACGTTCTCCGACGCGTCATCACCAACACCGTCGACGAAGCCGACGTGGACCCCGACGACAGGTTCTACGTCTGCAGCCTCGACCGCCGGAAGCTCGTCTACAAGGGATTGCTAACCAACAGCCAGGTAAGGGAGTACTACCCCGACCTCAGGGACCCCGAGCTTGAGACCTCGCTCGCCCTCGTCCACAGCAGGTTCAGCACGAACACCCTGGGTTCCTGGGAGCTAGCGCATCCCTTCAGGAACATCATACACAACGGCGAGATCAACACCCTCCGTGGAAACCTCAACTGGATGTTCGCACGCGAACCCAACCTCGAATCGGACGTCCTCGGAGGCGACCTCGAGAAGGTGAAACCCGTAACCAGAGAGGATCAGAGCGACACAGCCGTCGTCGACAACGTCCTCGAACTACTGGTGGAAAGCGGACGCAGCCTCCCTCACGCCCTCCGGATGCTCGTACCCGAAGCCTGGAACAAAGACGAGTCCATGGATTCCCTCCGCCGTGACTGGTACGACTACCACAGCAGCATCGTTGAACCCTGGGACGGCCCCGCACTCGTCGCGTTCACCGACGGCTACAGCGTCGGCGCAGTCCTCGACCGCAACGGCCTCCGACCCTGCAGATACTGTGTCACCGAGGACGACCGCCTGATAATGGCGAGCGAGACCGGCGTGCTCGAGACACCCGCCAGCGAGGTACGTGAGAAAGGCCGCCTCCAACCTGGACAGATGTTCCTCGCCAGCGTCGAAGAAGGACGCATCGTACCCGACGAAGAGGTGTTCGAAGAGCTCGAAGACGACCGATACGGCAGATGGCTGGAGGAACACCGCGTCGAGATAGAGGAACTCGCGGAACACTCGCCCGATGTACCAAGCGACGTCCGCGACGACATAAGTCGGTACCACCGTGCGTTCGGCTACACCGAAGACCACATCGAGGACATGCTGAAACCCATGAGCGTGCAGGGCAAGGACCCCGTCGGCAGCATGGGAGACGACGCACCCTTAGCTGTCATGAGCAGCCGAAACAAGACCCTGTACAGCTACTTCAAACAGCTGTTCGCACAGGTAAGCAACCCACCCATCGACCACATCCGCGAGGACCTCGTCACCTCCATGGAGAGCCTCGTCGGCCGCCAAAGGAACATGTTGGAGGAGACACCCGACCACGCTCGGCAGCTGAAGCTAGAGTCACCCGTCCTGAGCGACGAAGAACTACATGCCATCACCGATCTCGACCGCGACGGCCTCAGCTCCACGACCCTCGACATAACCTACCCAAGAGACAGCAAATCCCTGGAGGAAGCCGTCGAAGACCTCCGCGAAGAGGCAGTTGAGGCGCAGAAGAACGGTAACGAGGTCATAGTCCTGAGCGACCGAGGAACCGACGAAGAAAGAGTTGCCATCCCGTCGTTGCTCGCAGTCAGCGGCGTACACCACCACCTCATCCGAGAGGGAACGCGGGAGCAGGTAGGACTCGTCGTCGAGACAGGTCAACCCTGCCTAGTACATCACTACTGCACCCTGATAGGGTACGGCGCAGACGCTGTCAACCCCTACCTCGCGTTCGAGACCATCGCACAGATGGGGTACGATGGCGAGCTCGAGCTCACGGAGGACTGGCGAAGCGGACGCACCGAGGCATCCGCCGCCGAAGCGGTGGAACGGTACATCCACGCAGTAGAGGAAGGCATCCAGAAGGTGATGTCGAAGATGGGTATCTCTACCCTCGAGAGCTACAAGGGTGCCCAGATATTCGAAGCCGTGGGTCTTGACGGCGACTTCGTGGAGGAGTACTTCTACGGCACCACCAGCCGAACCGGCGGCATAGACTTACACCACCTCGAGGACGACGTCCTCGAACGCCATGACTTCGGCTTCCGTCAGGACGAGGAGGAGCTCGACGTCGGCGGAGAGCTCAACTGGAAACGCGGCGGCGAGGACCACGCCTGGAACTCGCATACAGTAAGGAAGCTCCAGGGGGCGGTCCGTGAAGGCGACTACGAGCAGTACAAGCAGTTCAGCCGTCTCGTCGACCACGAGAACGCCGAGATGACGACGTTACGAGGGATGCTGGAGTTCGACAGCCCCCGAGACCCCGTACCCCTTGAAGAGGTCGAACCCGTCGAAGACATCGTCCAGCGGTTCTTCACGGGTTCGATGTCTTTCGGCTCGTTGAGTGAGGAAGCCCACGAGACGCTTGCGAAGGCGATGAACCAGCTCGGGGCGAAGAGCGGGAGCGGGGAAGGAGGTGAACCAGTCGAAAGGTTCGATACCGAGCGCCGGAGCAAGATCAAACAGGTCGCCAGCGGAAGGTTCGGCGTCACCGCGAGCTACCTCGAGGACGCAGAGGACCTCGAGATCAAGATGGCGCAGGGCAGCAAACCAGGGGAAGGCGGCCACCTGCCGGGACACAAGGTCGACGAGACCATCGCCGACACCCGACACACCACCCCGGGAGTCGCGTTGATATCGCCGCCGCCGCAGCACGACATATACAGCATCGAGGACCTCGGACAGCTGATCCACGACCTCAAATGCGGGAACCCCGACGCCGACGTCCACGTCAAGCTCGTCGCCGAAGACGGAGTCGGCATAATAGCCGCCGGCGTATCCAAGGCGAAAGCCGACAGCGTACTCATCAGCGGCCACAGCGGAGGCACAGGCGCATCCCCGCGGACATCGATCAAAAGCGCGGGACTGCCTTGGGAGCTCGGCGTCAGCGAAGCCCACCGCGTACTCGTCGAGAACAAGCTCCGAAGCCGCATCACGGTGCGCGTCGACGGCGGCATGCGCACCGGACGCGACGTCGTCGTCGGCGCATTGTTAGGCGCGGAGAAGTACGGCTTCGGAACCAGCGCCCTCGTCGCCGAAGGCTGCGTCATGGTGCGCGAATGCCACACCAACAAGTGCCCGACAGGTATCGCAACTCAGGACGAGGAACGCCGTGAGCTGTTCCGCGGCGAGGTCGAACACGTCGTCAACTACATGCGGTTCATGGCGCGAGAGACCCGAGAGCTGATGGCGGAGCTGGGTTTCCGGACTGTCGACGAGATGGTCGGCGAGATGGACGTCCTCCGACAGCGGGACGACGTCGAACACCCGAAAGCAGAGGAACTGAATCTGACGGGGATGCTGGAGAAACCAAGGGACAGAGACGACCCCATCAAGACCCGGGAGCAGAACCACCGCTTGGACGACAAGATCGACTACACCTTCATCGATGAAGCAGAACCCGCCCTCGAAGAAGGCGAGGACGTCGAGATATCCGGCCGTATCCGTAACCGCGACCGCACCACGGGTGCCATGCTGTCGAACGCAGTCGCCGAACGTTACGGCGAAGAAGGCCTCTCCGACGACACCATAGAGATACAGCTAGAGGGTTCGGCGGGCCAGAGCTTCGGAGCCTGGGCGGTGAACGGACTCACCCTACATCTCACGGGTGACGCCAACGACTACGTCGGCAAAGGACTCAGCGGCGGCAAGATCGTGGTGGAGACACCGGAGGGCGCAGCGTTCGACGAGAGCGAGAACGTCGTCATCGGTAACGTCGCCCTGTACGGTGCGACGGACGGGGAAGCCTACTTCAACGGCGTCGCTGGCGAACGGTTCGCCGTCCGCAACAGCGGCGTCAAGACCGTCGTCGAAGGTGTCGGCGACCACGGATGCGAGTACATGACCGGGGGAGTCGCCGTCGTCCTCGGCGACACCGGCCGTAACTTCGCAGCAGGGATGAGCGGAGGCGAAGCCTTCGTCCTCGACGAAAACGGGGAGTTCGAACGCAAGCTCAACGAGGGCATGGTGCACGTGGAGGAGATGAGCGACCGCGACCGCCGACTGGTGCGAAGGATGGTGGAGAACCACCTCGAGTACACCGGCAGCGACCGCGCACGAGAGGTGCTCGACAGATGGGACAGCTTCGTGGACTCGTTCGTCAAGGTGATGCCGGACGCCTACGCCGAGGTCGTGGAGGAGAACCTCGAGGAAGGCCGGGACATCCGAGCGAGCCCGCCGCCAGCGGCGGAGGAGACGGCGGCGGACGGCGGCGTGGACCGCGAGAGCTGACAGCGCCGAAGCTTCTCTCTGTCTACGATCCCGTCTACAAAGGGGCGACGTAAACCAGCTGGATGACTCCACCTGCGATTAACAGAACGCCCGCCAGCTTCACAGCAAGGTCTTGGTAACCCTTTACCCGTTCGAAGCCGACTCCGTGGCCGACGGCGGTGGCGACAGTGACGCCTAACATCAACACCGCGAACACCGCTGCGTAGACCCCTAAGACGACGGTGGCTCCCGCGGTTCCGTACGTAGTCGACTGCAGCACTACGCCGAGGAACACCGGCGCCACGCATCCGGCTGCCGCGGCGGCGTAGACCGCGCCGAATGCGAAGAAACCCGTTACGCTGGAGCGTCTGCGGGGAAGCGAGACGCTGTAACCGACGTTGATGCCCGCGAGCACCACGACGCCGAGCAGGATCAGCAGCCCTCCTACGAGGTACTCCATCGTCTGGAGGTAGGGTTCGATGCTGTGCGCTATCTGGAACGCGGCGGCGGAGAGCAACGCGAACGCGAGGAAGACGCCGACAGCGGCGGATGCACCCCGTAGTACGGCGCCGCCGAGAGGTGCCGTCTCCTCTTCGACGGACGCGAGGTAGAAGCCGACGTAGCTGGGCAGGAGGGCGTAGCTGCATGAGCTGAAGAACGTCGCGACGCCTGCGCCGACCGCGAGGGCGACGCCGCCGGCTAACGCCGCCTCCGTCATCTACCTTCCTCCGTACGTCCTGATCACCTGCTCTATCTCGTCCGCGGAGTGGTAGCCGGTGTCGCGCCAGGTTATCTCACCCTCCGCCGAGACGACGTAGGAGGTGGGGATGCCGGCGACGTCGAAGACGCGAGATGCCTCGTAGTCTGCGTCGTGCGCTATCTGCCACGTGCCTCCCGTGAGACTCCACCAGTCCCTGACCTCTTCCTCCGACACCGTCTGACCGATGGGTTCGTAGGTGACGCTGACGAACTGGACGTCTTCGACGCGTTCACGCGCCTCCGCTATCTCCGGCATCATGCTCTCGCAGGTGCTGCACCACGTCGCGAAGAACTCCACGAACGACGGCCTACCTCTATCGGGCACCTGCACCTCGTCACCCGTGCTACCCGGGGCTTCGACGCCCTGCAAGGTGATGGGGTCCACTCGCTCAGGTGACGGCCTGAGGAGGCTGTACGCTCCACCTGCCGCGAGAGCCCCGAGGCCTGCAACGCCGGCCAGTAGTTCCCTGCGTTCCACGGTGTCTCACTCCCTGTAATGTTCCACGACCTGAGTCACGTCGTCTACGACCTGAGGCGCCGTGGGTGGGTTTGGCGTGTACGCTCGCTCGACCACGCCGTCCCTGTTGGCGAACAACGTCAGGTCGGTGTGCATGAACTCCTGGCCATCGTGGTTACCTGATTCACCGCCTCCCTGACCGTGTCCTCCGTGGGTTCCGTCTCCATCGTCTTCTTTTTCGTGGCCGTCTTCTTGTTCGTGACTCGGTTTGTGGTCTTCCTCGTGGTCTCCGTCGGCGTGATCTTCAATACGGCTCTCCTCGAACAAACCGCCGAAGCCGTCTTCCACGACCTCCTCAGCGTGTTCAGGGCTCTCCGGCCGGAGGAACCGGAAGTTATCTTCCCCGAGGTCTACACCCATCGTGTCGGCGTACCCCTGGAGCACCTCCGGGGTGTCGTGTTCGGGGTCGATGGTGACTGCCAGTAACATCACGTCGTCGCTCCAGCCGTCTTCCGCGGCCGCCGACTGCACCTGAACGAGGTTGCTGACCAGGGTTGGACACGTCGCTTGACATCGGGTGAAGAAGAACGTCGCGAGTACGTGCCGGCTTCCCTCGTAGTCCGCTGGAGACACCGTCTCGTCAGAGAAAGCGTCTGGCACTTCGACGTCAGGCATCGGCTCACCGTAGACCGGATGTGGTAGCTCTGCGCCCTGAAGTAGCTCCCATTCCTCCGGTGGACCGAGGACGACGCCTTCGGGTCGGCTTTCGAAGACGTCGAGACATCCCGTCAGGGCTGACGTAGAACCCGCGGCAGCCAGACCCAGTACGCTGCGACGGCTTAGTCCATCCATGGGTACTGTTTGGAGTTCTGAGTTGAAAAGCAGCTAGATTCGTTTTCGGGTATAGAGAAGAAGCTCTACCGCCGAAATCCGCTCAATGTAACGTGCCTTCGCGGACGTCGTAGTCGTGCGCGAACAGTGCGTAGCCGACGTCGACGACGCGGTAACCCGATTCCTCCGCTATCTCACGGATGGGCTCGATCATAGTGCAGTAGTCGTCGGCGTCGAACGACTCCTTCCGGCCTTCGAGGTAGCCGTATCTCTCGAGCGACGCCCAGACACGGGTGTCGACGACGGCGTGACGTTCCGGGTCCAGGGCGGCTGTGACGCAGCTCGCGGTCGGTGCCTTGAACCCCTTCAACGCGGAGATCAACGCTATCTTGCTGAAGTCGTCGTCGACCGCTAAGACGTTCGCCGTCACCTGTCTGCATCTTTCCTCCGGGTTGTCCTGGACGTGGTGTGCGCTCCTGGTGGAGCTTTCGTACGCTATCTCGTACAGCTGCTCCCGACCCAGGTAACCCTGTTCCCTGTACCTTTCTCCGTAATCCTCGAGCTTCTCCGGCAGCACCCCCTGTGTTTCGCTGTAGACGTCGAGGTACTCGCTGACTTCGTCGCCGTCCATAGCGTCCCTGTAATCGGCGTCGTTCAAACTGCCTTCGGTTCACGTGCTCCTCGGATGTTACAGCGTTCGTCTGCCGAGCAAGCTAGCCACTAGCTCTACCGCTAGCTCCGCGGTCCGGTTGCTGACGTCGAGTATCGGGTTGACCTCGACGATGTCTAAGCCTGTTACGCGGCAGCTGTGTCGTGCGACGGCCTCCATCGCTAGATGTGCTTCACGGTATCCGACTCCCCCCCGAACAGGTGTACCCACACCTGGTGCTTCGTCCGGGTCGAGCCAGTCGAGGTCGAGGCTGACGTGTACGCCATCGGTGTCGACTCCAGCGACCTCCAACGCCTCCTCCACCACTTCTCCCACCCCTCGTCGGTCGACGTCGCTCATCGTGTAGACGGTCACGTCGCTGTCAAGTACGTTATCTCGTTCCTCCTCGTCGAGACTGCGAACCCCGACCACAGCTACGTCCTCCTGTCGAACGCAGTCGAACTCTCCACCGGAGAACTCGCCGTACCCCGTCACCGCGGCGAGAGGCATACCGTGGACGTTACCCGAAGGTGAGGACTCCGTGGTGTTGTAGTCACCGTGGGCGTCGAACCATACTACACCCAGACGACGGTCCTCCGCTAGAGCGGGTACCGAGCCCATCGAAAGAGAGTGATCGCCACCGAGCACGACGTGGACCGGGTCGCCGTCGGCTGCCTCCATCTCACTGCGCAGCCTTCTACTGACCTCGTGGACCTCGTCGTCGCTGTCGACGCATCCGACGACAGGTGTGTCTACGTTCCCTCTGTCTTTGACATCGTACCCCATCTCCTCGATCTCTTCGACCAAGCCGGCGTAACGAATCGCAGATGAACCCATGTCGACGCCTCGCCGACAGGTTCCGTAGTCGGTTGGTACGCCGATAACCTCGACATTCCGTGACTCCATGACGACCTCTACAGATTGCACCGTATTAAATTCAGCACCAGTGAGTCGTCAGTATACCGCCGACCTGTTCCGCTACATCGGTCATTCGTGACCACTGACCTCTACGGGTTCGTATGGTTCCTCCAGGTACTCGACGTCACTGTCCGATAGCGACACCTCCGTCGCCTCCACCGCTTCCTCCAGATGCTCGATGCTGGTAACGCCGACTATGGGTGCGTCTACGACGTCCTTCGACAGAATCCAGGCGAGCGCGACCTGAGCCATCGACAGGCCTTCGTCCTCCGCTACCTCGTGCACGCGTTCGTTTACCTCTGGGCCGCCGCCTTCCCTGTAGGGGTGGTCGTAGAGGTGTTCCTCGGTGTCACCGCGCTCCGTCGACCTCACGTCTTCGTCGGGTCGGGTGAGGTAGCCGCGGGCGAGTGGGCTCCAGGGTATCACCGCTACATCTTCACGTGCACACAGCGGCAGCATCTCCCTCTCTTCCTCGCGGTAGACGAGGTTGTAGTGGTTCTGCATAGAGACGAACCGCTCCAGCCCAAGGCGGTCGCTGGTATGGAGGGCCTCGGCGAACTGGTGAGTGTACATCGACGACGCGCCGACGTACCGTGTGTTGCCTCGGCGGACCTGGTCGTCGAGAGCGCGGAGAGTCGTCTCTATCGGTGTATCGTAGTCCCAGCGGTGTATCTGCAAGAGGTCGATGGTGTCGACGTCGAGCCGGTCGAGCGACATCTCCACCTCCTGTTCGATCGCTTTCCGCGACAGGCCACCGCGGTTGGGTGCGTCGTCCTCCATGTCGAAGTAGCACTTCGTAGCGACGACGCTCTCTTCGCGGTGTCCCTGGATGGCTTCTCCGAGGATGCGTTCGCTTTCGCCGCGGCTGTAGACGTTCGCGGTGTCGAAGAAGTTCACACCGAGGTCGACAGCGCGTTCAAGTATCGGTAATGCTTCCTCCTTCTCCAGCAGCCAGGGCCGCCAGTCCCTGCTGCCGAAGCTCATGCAGCCGAGGCATATCTCCGACACCTCCATCCCTGTGTCGCCTAACGTGGTGTACTCCATACTGGGTTCTGTGGATGCCCCCGTATATACTCAATGGGGTGCGATGGCTTTAGCTCCTGAGAGCCCTGTACCTCTCGCAAACCAACCGACGAAACTCTTTTCATCCACTACGGTATGTCTGATGCATGAAGCGGCGTAGCTTTCTGGTTTCGTCGGTGGCGCTACCGATAGCGGGTTGTATAGAAGGTGCCGACGACATCGTCGTCGAAGACAGGTTCGAGGAGGGGGAGGTGTCGGAAGGGTTCCCGTTGTTCGAAGGTGACGAACTCACTGTCGAGGCCGAAGCCGGAGACGAAGGGGCGACGTTCGGACTCGAGCTAACTCACGCGGGAATGCAAGAGGACCCGGAGGTCGAATCCTGGAGTCTAGAAGCGGGGGAGGAGGTAGAGGCCGAGGTGAGGATACGGAGTTCGGACAGCTTTCAGATCGCCGTTTCGCAGGGCACTGTTGACCTGACCGTGCGTCATACCGGTGTCTCGGGGGTCTGATTCCGAAACCTTGTTGACCTCGAGCATCGTCTTGAGGTCCAGCATCGTCTTGAGGTCCAGCATCGTCTTGAGGTCCATTTCTTCACCTACCGTTTAACCCTTGAATCTTCGCTGCTGCCAGGAGATAAACCGGTAGTATGATGTTTTCCCTCGGGCTTTGTCCTCCTATGAAGATACAGATAGATGAAGCTGAAGACGAGGAGATGGCGCGTGCCATCGTCGCAGCGGTCAGCCAGCATCTCGGGAAACCCGTGGAGATGGTCGCCGACGACGGATCCACCGTCGCGTCGGCGGGAGAGAAGGACGACTGGGACGACGAAGGCACCGTCGTCACCGAACGCGAGGAAGTCATACGAGAGGACATCGAAGATATACTGAAAGGCAGGAAGGAGGACAAGCAGGAGAAGCTCGCGGAGCTAGACAAGCTGTTCGTACGTGAACGCCTCGACCTCCTGTTCGACGAGATAGAGTACGAGGACGGGACCTTCGCGTCGTATAGCGAGGACGACGAGCTACCGGCGGACGGAGTCATCACCGGTGTCGCGAAGATAGACGGCAGGAAGGTCTGTTTCACCGCTAACGACTACACGGTGAAAGCCGGCACCCTCGGCCCCAACGGAGCGGAGAAGATAATCCGGATCCAGGAGAAAGCCATGAGGCTCGGCGTCCCGCTAATCCGCCTCATCGACAGCGCGGGAGCGCGTCTGGATCAGGAGTCCCGGGAGCCTGGAGACACCCACGCCGACCGGTACACCGGCGGCAAGATGTTCTACAACCAGTGCCGGATGAGCGGGAAGATACCGCAGATAGGCGTGCTCTACGGCCCCGACATCGCCGGCAGCGCGTACACCCCGGTGTTCTGCGACTACCTCATTATGGTCGAGGAGATGGGTTCCATGGCCATCGCCAGCGCCCGCATCGTCGAGGCGATGATCGGCGAAAGCGTGGACATGCAGGAGCTCGGCGGCGCAGACGTCCACAGCAAACACAGCGGAAGCTGCGACATAGTCGTCGAGGACGAGGAGGAAGCCGTCGAGAAGACCAGACAGATCCTTAACTACCTGCCACAGAACTTCGGCGAGAACCCTCGCCGCGTGGAGCCCCGTCAACCCGAGCTCAACCCCAAGGGCCTCGACGCCGTCATCCCCGAGAAGAGCCAGAAAGACTACGACGTCAACAACGTGATATCCCGTCTCATCGACCGCGGCAGCTGGCAGGAGCTGAAGCCGGAGTACGGACAGGAGATAGTCACGGGTCTGGGACGCATCGCCGGCCGCCCCGTCGGAGTCGTCGCGAACCAGCCGAACGTCAACGGCGGAGCCATCTTCCCCGAAGCCGCCGACAAAGCAAGCGGCTTCGTCTGGACCTGCGACGCCTACAACATCCCACTGCTCTACCTCTGCGACACCCCGGGCTTCATGGTCGGCACCCGCGTCGAGCAGCAGGGTGTGCTCCGTAAAGGCCGTAAGTTCATCTACGCAACCTCCAACGCCCAGGTTCCTAAGATCAGCGTGTTGACGAGGAAGGCATACGGCGCAGGTATCTACGCGATGGCGGGTCCGTCGTTCGGCCCCGACTACGTCCTCGGCCTACCGTCGACGGAGATAGCGGTGATGGGACCCGAAGCCGCCGTGCACGCGCTGTTCGGTGACAAGCTCAAGGAGATGGAGGGCGATGCACTGGAGAGCACGAAGGAGATGTTCAAGCAGGAGTACGACAAGTACATCGACATCAAGAAGCAGGCGAGCCAGATGGAGATAGACGAGCTCGTCCCCGCCGGCGACCTCCGTGAACAGCTCGAGCGACGGTTCGACGCGCTGGATACGAAGGAACGACACGACATCGACCGACATCACGGCACCGTGATGTTCTGACCCCGGACCCTCTGTTACCCGTTCTGGTTCTTAGCTGAGTCTAAAGTCGAATCAACTTCATACAGCCTATCCAGTTAGGTAGAGGGGTTTTTGCTCCCGAAAGCCGAAGATGAAGCGTGAAGGTCTCCTCACGTCAGAGGACTGCATCGGGTCAGAGGGCTGCGTCACCGGTCATCGGCGTCGTCCTGCTGGTGGCGGCAGCGGTTCTGCTGGCCGCCGTAGTCGCCGCTTTCGTGCTGGAAGAAGGTGATCCCGGGGACGCCGTCGCCGCGGGAGTCACCGTGGACGACCGCGGTGACGAGGTGGTTATACAGCACGTCGACCCCGGAGACAGCGAACACGTAGATCTATCTAGCGACGTCGAAGACAGCTACGACACCACATTGAGGGACGCTTGGTGACCGCGTGGTCGTGGACTTCCAGGCGGACGAGATAAGGTTCGACACGGATGGAGGGGGGTTCCGGTGGCAGCGTGGTGTCCGAGGAGGCGTCCATCGGTGACTCCGACCCCGAATTCTGCGACGGCAGCGAGCAAGAGGACGAGGAAGAGCAGAAGGACGAACACAGTGACTATGACGGCGACGCCTACACCTACGACTACAGCTACGGTAACTACGACTACAGCTACAGTTACACCTGGACGGGTGAAGAGGACCCAGATCCGAGTCCGAGTCCCTCTCCCCCCGAGCGGTGAGGACTACTGTCCACCGACCGACGACATCGACCCCGACCCCAACCCGGGTCCGGATCCGGACCCCGATGAAGGCGCTTACTTCGACGGTGATAGCCATGAAGGCGAGGTTGTAGAGATAGCGGACGCTGAATCCGTGGATATATCCGCGGTCGCGGTCGACGAAGACGAGGAGAACCTGCTGTTGACGAGGACGGTTGAGTCCTGAAGTTTCTGTGAAGCCAAGAAGGTCGAGTTGTGAAGTTGACCTGAGCGAGGAAGGTCGAGTCGTCGTGAACTAGCCCTGTACGATGACGCTGGGTCCGTAACCCCTTTTGCTCTGTCAGCCGCGTTTCGACAGCTCCTCGACCAAGCTCTCGGGCGTCTCCCTCGCGACGTTCACCAGCGCGGACTCGAGCTTCTCCTCGACGTCGTCGTCGTGGCTGCACAACACTGCCGATATCTTAGAGACATCCTCTCGGAGCGCTCCTGGATCCTTCTCCGACACTCGTTCGAGCACGCCCGCTGCCATCAGGGCACCCTCGCCTTCGCCCTCTAGCTCCTCGAACAACGGATCGTAGGACGTGGATTCGACCGAGTGGACTCCCGCCTGCTCCACGGCTTCCTGGTGTCCTTCACCCTGTGCGTACAACGTCATTACGATCTCGCGGTAGAATCTCAAGCTTGATCCCTCTGCGACTTGCTGTGTGGTTTCCTGTGTTCTCTCGTCGACTTCGGTGCTTCCGGATTCGTCTTCGGGTTCGTCGGAGGTTCCATCTTCTGCTTGGATCTCTTCGGTTCCTGTCTCTTCCTGCTGCGTCTCGGACTCCTCGTCCTGGTCGACATCCTTGCTTTCCGACTTTGCCTCACCCTCAGCTTCCTCCTTCTTCTGAGGGGTCGCTTCCTGGTCTGCTCCGCTACCTCGCTCGGACTTTATCCGTTCCACGGACCAGTTCGCCACTTCCTCGAGGTCCTCATCCCTGTCAGCGACCTGCTCCAGAAGTTCGATGTGTCTTTCACCTCCGACGAGTCCGAGCGCGAACGCCGCGTTCTTACGGACGTAGTAGTTGTCGTCCTCGACGAACTCCTCGAGCTTCTCGCTGTGTTTACCGACCTTCTCCGGCCATCTTTTAGCCGCCTGCACGATCGACTCCGACGTGGATCTTCGTTCCTCGCCCTCCGCATGCTGCATCTCCTTGAACAGCTCGGTGATCTCCGCCAACGCCTCCTCCTCGTGATGCGTGACCTCGGTCTCCTCGAGACGTTGCTTCATCTCTTTAGCGCTCACATCGTCTCCCGCAAGCTTCTGAGACAGATCGTCCATCCCTCCTTCTGTCATGATACAGGTAGAAACGAATCCGTTCGTAATAAAGCCCCCTGAGGATTAGCCGGTCGAGCAGCGGTTAAGCCTGGCTTTACAGCGGCGAGGGAGCTAGCAGCTGGCCGCCGTCGACGGTGTAGTACGCGCCGGTGACGTACTCCGCAGCCGGTGACGCGAGATACAGGACGGGTGGAACGCAGTCCTCGGGTTCACCGAGTCGGTCGGCGGCGAGGTAGTCGACGACCTGGTCGGCGTAAGCCTCCGGCAGTATCTCGTCGATGGCTTCCGTGAGTATGACGCCTGGCGCGACTGTGTTACACCGGATGTCGTGGTCACCCCATTCGGCGGCGAGAGTCTGCATGAGGTTGTGGACTCCGGCTTTGCCGGCGCCGCTGTGGCTGTGATACGGGGCTCCTTCGACGCTGTTGGCGGCGCCCATCGAGATGATGTTGCCGCCGTCGTTCTCTATCATGTGTTCGCCGACGCTGAAGCTGCAGTAAGCAGTGCCATCGAGTATGGTGCCGACGACGCTGCGCCAGCCGTTCGCGCTGAGGTCGGTTGCGGGGCATAGGAAGTTCGCGCCGTGGTTGTTCACGAGTATGTCGATGCCGCCGAGCTCGTCGACCACCGTCTCCGTCATCTCGTCGACCCTGTCTCTCTCACGTACGTCGACGGTGGTGGCGCAGGCGTCAACGCCACGGTTCTCTATCTCCTCGGCAACGGGTTCGAGGTGGTCCATGTCACGGCTGGCGATGGCGACGTCTGCGCCGAGGTCTGCGAAAGCCAGCGAAAGATGTCTGCCGATGCCGGTTCCTCCGCCGGTGACGAGCACTCGCTCGCCTTCGAAGAGATTGGGGGCGAAAAGCTCGGTTGCGTCGGGTGTTTCGTCGAAAGCCATAGCTGAGTTCTTGCAGGTAGATGCAAAGTATCTATCGGAGGCACCGGTGGTCAACCGTGTCTTTCGTCGAAGTGCCGGCGCGTCTGAATGTACCCGTCCTCAAGCTCCACGACCTCGACGAGGCTGATGTACTCATTGACTGCACGCGTCACCTGACCGCGGTCTCTACCTGCTTCTACCGCGACCTCGACCGCGAGCTCCTCCCTGACGCGGGAGTCCTCCCGTACGGTGCATAGCACGTCGATTATCTCCCGGACATCCATCTCTTCTTCCACGTGCTCAACTAGCTCACGGGCTTCCTGCTCGAGTTCGTCAGAGGTCAACTTGGATATCCTCGGTGTAAGTAAGACGTGTACTGCGTTAGTAGTTCGGTTCGAAATCCATTATCTCCGCGGCTTCCTCCGGCGTCGCAGGCTCGCGGTCGACATCACGCGCCATCCGGGCGGCTTTCTCCACGAGCTCGGCGTTGTTGCTTTTCTCTCCATCCTGGATGTAGTAGTTGTCTTCTACGCCGACCCGGACGTTTCCGCCCATGGCGAGGGCGGCGCTGACGAGCGGCCACTGGTTGGGGAAGCCGATGCCGATGAGCTGCCAGTTGGCGTCGTCCGGCAGCTGCCTGACCTGGTTCATGAGGTTGTTCACCGTAGGTGGGATTCCGCCGACGATGCCCATGATGATGCTGAAGTGGATGGGATGGTCGAGGATGTCCTGTTTGAGCAGCGGTCGGATGCTTCCGATGTGTCCGGTGTCGAAGCACTCTAGCTCGGGTTTCACGTCGGCTTCGTTCATCGCCTCCACCATCTCCTCTATCTCCTCGAGGGGGTTCTCGAACACCATGTTGTAGGCGTAGTCCTCTTGGCTGTCGCTCCATCGGGCGTAGTTCATCGAACCCATGTTGAGCGCGCCGATGTCCGGCTGAACCTCCTGTATGTAGTCGATACGGCTCTCCAGCGGTTCGTGTAGCGCGCCCGTCGAGAAGTTGATGAGGATGTCCGTGTGGTCGCGGACTTCGTCGTATATCTCCTGGTACTTCTGGGTGTCGTAGGTCGGCGAGCCGTTGTCGGTGCGTGCGTGGATGTGCGCCACCGAGGCACCGGCTTCACGGGCTTCCTGCGCCTGCTCAGCTATCTCCTGCGGGGTGTAGGGGACGCTGGGGCAGCGGCTCCGGAGAGTCATCGCGCCGGTCATCGCCACCGATATGATGGCTTTGTCGGGGTCGTTTCCTCGGATGGTGCGCTGGGTCTTCACACCCATGTGGGTGTCTAGGTCTCTGTCGTCTGTCATCGAATCACCTTAGTTTCCATTCGGGGTCCTGCTGCATCATACGTGCTTCCATTCCGTCGTGGGTGTCGTCGCTCATGGCGAGCAAGGCGAACATCTCCTTCAGGTAGTCGAGCTGTTCGTCGAACGACATGTCCTCGTGGCTGTAGTAAGCTTCCTTACCCATCGAGATCATCGTCGGACTGCTGTTGACGAGGGTGTCTACGAGCTCCGACAGCTCGGATTCGAAGTCGTCGGCGGGGTAGGTCTTCGACAGCAAGCCGATGTCCTCGGCTTCCTCGGCGTCGACTTTGTCGCCGGTGAACATCAGGTACATGCCTTTCTTCTGGTTCACGGTGCGGAGTATAGGCGCCATCACCTGCATGGGGAACAAGCCGCTTTCCTTCTCCGGTGTGCCGAACTCGGCGTCGTCGGCTGCGACGAGTATGTCGCTGGCGCTCGCGACGCCCATGCCGCCGGCGAGGCAGTAGCCTTCGACTGCGACGACGGTTAGGACGTCGGCGTCTCTCATCGCAGCCATGACCTCGCTGATGCTGCTGAGGTACTCTCTGTACTCCTGCGGCGAGGCGTTGATTAACCGGCTCATCTCGCTGAGGTCTCCGCCGCTGCAGAACTTGCCGTCGCTGCCGCGGAGGAGGTAGACGCGGGCGTCCGAGTCGTCGGCGAACTCCAGCGAGTTCTTGAGGCCGTCCATCACGTTCTCGTTCATCGAGTTACCCTTGTCGGGTCTGTCGATGGTGGCGTGTACGACGGCTCCGTCGTCGCTGACCTCGACGTTGAAGTCCTCGTTCGACACCTGTTCTGCGTCGAGTTCCGTCATACCCTTAACCTGCCGGCTTCGGAGTATAAAAAATTCTATTTAACGAAGCCGGACTGGTTCGGCGTAACAAGAGCTAACGGTGAACGGTTGGTTCAGACGGTCTCTATCTCCGTCAGCTCGTCGATGTCCGGCAGCTCCTCATCAGCGCTGGTTATCTGCTGCATACGCTCCTGATGCTTCCGCGTCGCGTACTCCGTCAGCTCCGCCCTGCTGATGCCGGGTTCGTCCTCACGGGTGCTCTCAACGACGATGCCCTGCGTCAACGGCATCAGGTCGTTCACGGTGTCGTCGAGCACGGAGATGTCGACATCGTCCTCGACCACGTGGTGTTTGATGCGGTGCATGCCGTAGCCGACGTGTCTTCCTTCGTCGCTCCGTATCTGACTGAAGCCCTCCACTAGGCCCGGCAGGTGGGGGTAGTCGTCTATCTCGGGGCCGAAGTTGTTGTGTAAGCCGTAGTAGCCGGTCTGCGCGAGTATGCCTTCGATGACGAGGTGGTAGTGTGCGTGTGCGCGGACGCGGTTCTCCGGCGTGTCCTCCTCGAGCAACTGCTCCATCGCAGCCTGGTTTCGATCGAAGAGCTCGTAGTAGTCGTCCATGTAGTGTCGGGGTGCGTACGGCGTCGACCGCTCGTAACCCAGGGCGTCCTCGACGGGGTTGACGACCTCCCGCCAGTACCTGTCGAAGAACTCCGTGTGCTTCGCCTCCTCGTAGATCTGCGTCGAGATGAACATCTCGTCTTCGAGGTCCTCTAAGACTATCTGCAGCGGTGCGAGGTCCTCGGTGACGCTTTTCTCGCCGGCGCCGAACAACGCCAACCCCTGTCGGAAGTAGTCGAAGTCGTCTTCACCTTGTTCGAAGTCGAACTCCGCCAGACGTTTGCGGTCGACGTCCAGGTCGATTTCCTCGGGGTTCCAGTGTCTGTCGACGGCGTTACGGTAGTACCTGAAGGGCTTCAGCTCCCTGCGTACGTTGTATCCGGAGTCCTCTGTGCTCATAAATCGGGTTCGGTGGTGCGTGGACTAAAACGTGCTGCCGAACCAGGGAACGAGGACGGAGCAACAGAGGTTTCAGACGAACTTGACGCCTAGGTCCTTCAGCCCGTTCGCGATGCCGACGTTAATCAACAGCGGGGTGACGGATTCCACCTGTCGTGCGACCTCGAAGCCGCCGCCGTCGAGCGCCCGCATACCCGTGGACTCCACGAGCTCGTTCGCGGCTTCCTTCGCCTCGTCGTCGCCGTAGACCACTATGTCGACGTCTAAGTCGCGGTCGAGGTTCTGTAGCTTTCCGGCGGCGACGTTGTGGAACGCTCCCGCGACGGAGGCGTCGACGGCGCTCCGTATCTCGTGGGACGCCGACTCTCCCTCGGGGTCGAAGACGAAACCTTCGTCGCCGCGCCGCATAGCCACCACAGGGGACACCAGGACTCCGTCTATCCAGTCCCCGAGCTCTTCCGCGGTGTCGACGGCGTGGGCGTACGGCACCGCGAGAACCGCGGCGTCGCCGTACCCCGCGGCTTCCTTGTTCGAACCTCCGCCGACCTCTACGTCGAGCTGCTCGCTGTACTTCTCCGCCGCCTCCATCCCGCGTTCCCTGTCTCTGCTGCCGACATAGACGTCGTGGCCGCCGTCAGCGAGCCGGAGGGCGAGGCCGCCGCCGAAGTCCCCTGTTCCACCGATAACACCTACCTTCATGTTCGACCTGTGTCCGTCGCTGGCGTTAACCGTTGTGGCTTCACGCTGCACCCGCGACAACTACGACGCCGTCTTCCAGGAACTCCAGTCTACGTGTCTCCGATGCGTCGACGCGGACGGCGTCACCTTCTTCGAGGGCGAGCACCTCGTCTTCGACCTCTAGCTCGGCCTCGCCTTCGACGACGAGGTAGACCTCCTCCTGGCCGTCGGAGCTATGGTCGTGTCTCTTGCCGCGCCAGCCTTCGTCTGCGTCGACCACCGTCAATCCCAGGTTCTCGCAGTTCAACGGACTGCGGAGCCAGTGCATCGCTTCACCGACGGCGTCGACGTCTCTGTAGTTGACCTTCTCCGGCATATCCCATCGAAAGAGCTCCAGGAGGTTAGCTCCACGGGTGTGGTTCTAATAGCTCGGGAACGGTAGACACGTACATGTCCGTGGACGACGTCGAGGCGCTCGCCAGCGACCTCCGCGCCGCCGACTCCGCCGCTGCGTTGTCGGGCGCCGGCGTCAGCACCGCCTCCGGCCTACCGGACTTCCGTGGAGGGGACGGCCTCTGGAGGAGGTTCGACCCCGGTGACTTCCACGTCCAGAGGTTCAGGGACGAACCCCGGGAGGTCTGGCAGACGTTGCTGGAGCTGTACGACGAAGCGCTGTCGATGGATCCCGAACCGAACGCCGCTCACGACGCGCTCGCGGTGCTCGAGGAAGACGGATACCTGGACGCCGTGGTGACGCAGAACGTCGACGGCCTCCATCAGGAGTCGGGCTCGGAGGACGTCGTCGAGTTACACGGCAACATGCGTGAAGCGGTCTGCCGGACATGTGGCAGGACGGAGCCTCTGGAGGCGGTGAGGGACAGGTTCCGCGACGACTCCGAACAGCGGAAGGCTACAGCATGTGTCGCCTGCGGCAGGGGGCTGAAGCCCGGCGGCGTCCTGTTCGGTGAACCACTGCCGGAAGACGCCTACCGGAGAGCCCGTGAACTCGCGGAGGACAGCGACGTCTTCATCGCCTTGGGTTCCTCCCTCACTGTGGAACCCGCAGCCGGCCTCGCCGGACTGGCCGCTGATACCGGTGCATCCGTCGCCGTGGTCAACCACGATTCCACGCCTTACGACGACGAAGCGGAGTACGTCCTTCGTCGAGACGTCACCGAGGTGCTTCCCGCTGTCGCCGAAGAGCTACCGTAGGCTATCTCCTCCGGTGTCGCAGGCGAAACGCAACCCTTAAGCGGATTTCTCCACCATGATTGAGTACGCTCCGTTGGTGTAGTCCGGCCAATCATTTCGGCCTTTCGAGCCGATGACCGGGGTTCAAATCCCCGACGGAGCACTGAAGAGTATACGAACTTTCTGTTACCGGTTCAACGAAGATGTCCCTCGGGTCGTAGTTTGGTCAGTAGAGCTTGCGACTGCTTCGAAAGTCGACGCTGAGCTACCAGAGAGGCCTTTTATCTATACGGTGTTCTCCTACAACCGGGGGAAGGGCTTTGTCGGATGGGTTCTAAACGAAACTTGCATGGATGGTAAGGTCTGTCTGGTAACGGGGTCTTCCCGTGGAATCGGACGTGGAGTGGTTGAGGAGCTCGGTAGACGTGGCGCGGACGTGGTCGTGAACTACAACACGAGCGAGGAGGAGGCGATGGAGGTGGTCGACGAGATAGAGGAGATGGATGGTTCAGCAATCGCCGTACAGGCTGACGTCTCTGACTGGGATGACGTCTCCCGTATGGGGGAACGTGTACGGCGTGAGTACGGGTCGGTTGACGTCGTGGTGAACAACGCTGGGGTGACTGTGGACACGAAGATCGTGGACATGTCGAAGGAGGACTGGGACAGGGTCGTCGATGTCAACCTCACGGGTGCGTTCTACGTGACGAAGGAGTTCTTCGAGGATGTTGCGGAGGCGGAGGAAGGACGTGTCATCAACGTGTCGAGCGTGGTGGGTCAGCGGGGGAACTATGGTCAGGCGAACTACGCCTCCAGCAAGAGCGGGTTGTTCGGCTTCACCCGGAGTCTTGCTCTGGAGCTGGCGCCGTCTAACTCGACGGCGAACTGCATAGCGCCAGGGTTCACCCGCACCGACATGCTGGAGAAGGTCCGCGACGACATACAGGAGAAGATCAAGGAAGGCATCCCCCTCGATCGTTTCGCGGAGGTGGAGGACATCGTCGGTGTCGTGGCTTTCGTCGCCGGCGACCACTCCTCGTACATGACGGGTCAGGTCCTCGGCGTCAACGGTGGAATGCACTGGTAAAGAAGATAGAAAACGGGGTTGTGGGCTACTATATCTTCTGCAGCCAGTTGCGGGCGCGGCTCTCTGAGACGTCGGCGTACTCCGCGATTTCGCTAGCTTTGCAGCAACCCATGTCCTCGATGGTCGCTATCCCCGCCTGATTCAGTCGTTCAGTGTACGTGGGGCCGATGCCGTCGACGTCCGAGACCGGAGTAGTGTGTGATGGTTTTCCGGTGGCTCTTGTCTCCGGCCGGGGTTCCACGGTGTCTCCCGCGCGTTCCTCGAACCAGTCGGCGACATCTGGCCATAGGTTCTCCTGGGAGTCTCGGGAGACGGAGAGTCCGATGTGGCCGGTGGGGTGTTCGATGACCTCGGTGTCGGTGCTTGCGACGACTTCGTTGAAGGGGACGCTGCATTCCGGCGGCATAAGGTGGTCGTACTCCGCGACTATCTGGAGGATCGGGACGTCGATCTCTTCGATGTCTACGGGTCGGCCGGCTATCTCGAGCTGGTTGCGGTGGAGCTGGTTCTTCTGGTAGATGCGTTCGACGAACTCTGCGAAGACGCGGCCGGCGACGTCGGGTCCGTCGTTCAGCCATTTCTCCATACGTCCGAAGTTACGTACGTGGTCGGGGTCGTCGAGCCTGTCGAACAGCCGCACGTACTTGGAGAACGTGTTCTCCACGGGTTCCATGAGGTCGAAGCCGGCGTCGAGGAACTCCTCTGGAGCGTTGTCGAAGGCTTCGTGTACGAGCCAGGGGTCGAAGTAGTCTCCGTCACCCCATAGCTCCAGTGTGCCTCCGTCGCCGTCGAAGGAGAGTCCTGACGCCATCAGGGCGAGGTTGTGGACCTTGTCGGGGTTGCGTGCGGTGTACATCGCGCTCATGGTTCCGCCCATGCAGTATCCGAGGATGCTTATGCTGTCTTCGTCTGACCTCTCTCTGACGACGTCGACGCAGTTTGCTATGTATCTGTCTACGTAGTCTCTGAGGCCGAGCTGTGCGTCCAATCGGCTGGGTTCCCCCCAGTCTATCATGTAGACGTCGAAACCCTGTCTCAACAAAGTCCTTATCACGCTTCTATCGGGCTGCAGGTCGAGGATGTAGGGTTTGTTGATGAGCGCGTAGACGACGAGTATGGGTTTCTCGTGCTGCTGCTCCGTCAGCGGTTCGTAGTGCAGGAGATCTAGCTTGTTCTCGCTGTAGACTACGTCTGACGGCGTCTGACCTACTTCGAGCGAGGTCATCCTGCCTGCGTCGAGCTCGTCGACTGCCTGCGGTAGCGCGATCGCGTTCTGTAGGGTGTCGAAGAACGCGTCGACTGTGGAGTTCTGGAAGTTCTTCTGCCAGTCGACTGCGTCTTCGGCTGCCTGGGGGACGTCCTGTGGCATCACTCCACCTCTTCTATCAACCTGTCTATCTTGGACTCTACCTCGTGTATCCGGCGCTCGACCTCTACGAGGCGTTCACCTACCTCGGTTACGTCGGCGGAGGTGGCGAACCCCATCTCGGCGATGGCGTCGTCTGCGGCGTCGTCCATCTGTTTCTTCATCTCCATCGCCTGCTTCATCGTGTCCCCTGTGGCTGCTGCGAACGCGGACGTCGTCATGACGTCCTTCAGCGCTTGGTTGGCGGCGTTGAGCCAGATGTCTCTAACTTCTTCGGCTTCGAACTCACCGGACTCGATGGTGTTGGCGGTGCCTTCAGCTACGTCGTTGTAGGCTTCCATCCAGGTCTCCGCTGCTTTGGTGTAGCCTTCGAAGGCGTCTTCGTAGTTTTCTTCGTCTGCCTGGCTGTCGAAGGCGTCGAACCAGGCTTCCGTCATGGCGGCGCCGAGCTCGGCGTTGCGTTCGAACGCTTCCGTCGCTATCTCCGCGGCCTCCTCCATCTGGTCTCCGGCGTCGCCCGTCATCCTCTACTCCGTGGTCTGTTCTTCGACCTGTTCCGCGGTCTCCACGGTTCTTTCCTCTACGTTCTGCTGGACTTCGAGGGTGGATTCGACGGCGTTGCGGAAGTTATCTATCACGCTCTGCGTTAGTTCGTCGTAGCTCTCGCTGGCGGACTGTAGCTCTTCTTCGAAGGTGCTCCATGTGTCGGCGTGTAGCTCTTCGACCTGTCCGAAGGCCTGTTCGAAGGCTTCCCGTGCTTCGCTGACGCTGGCGTCCCACTCGTCCATGGAGTCCTCGAGGGTGTCGAAGTAGGTCTCCGCGGCTTCCTTGTTTATCTCCGCTACCTGTTCACCTACTTGTTCTCCGTCCTGTATCGCATCCGTCAGGCTTTCGACTGCGTTTTTCTGTATCTCTATGCTCTGCTCTATCATCTCCTGGCCCTGCTCCATCATCTCTCGCTGTGTTTCGAACGTCTTCTCGAGCGTGTCTGTTAGCTGTGTCATCTTGTGTCACTCTCCGTTCTCGCTGTCGTCGTCCTTGTCGACGGGTAGGATGAAAGCCTGGACCACGTCGCCTTCGTCTATGTCGAGGGTGTCGCGTTCTGCTTCGGGTAGGCTGATGCGTCCGCCGCTTTGTACGCGGGCTTTGAACGCCGCCATACCCGTGAGGGCGTCTGGCGCCCCGAGTCCGGCGAACGCGTTCATCGCCTTCATCTGTTTCTCGACCGCGTCCTGTCCAACCTGCATCTGCTTTGCGAACGCGGACGCGGGCCAGGCTGCTTCGTCTCCGTCGTCTTCGGACATCAGAGTACTGTTCGCGCCATGGAGGTAAATAGTTTACTTTGAATGCCATCTGATGGTATCGACTGGTAGAGGGATTCTACTGCCCGAGACTGTCGAAAACCACCGCTAACGGTGCATCAGCAGCCCTGCTCTGGTTCCACGGTAATCTTAAGACACCGGGGTGCGTATAATGCTCTATCGTGACGGATACAGAACACCATGACGGTGGAGACGAGTCCGACGGCGAGGTGTGGGCTAGAACGTTCACCCCTGATTTCTTCGATCCCGCTTTCAACAGCGTGGTGCGCGCGAACAGGGCGGCGCTGACCTCCTTCGGACTCAGACCACCTGAGCTAGAAACTGGTTCAGACGTGTCCGGTGTTCCGGAGGAGGTAACCGAGGACTGGAGCGTCAGCCGAGACCTTGAGGAACCCGGTTACGTAGAGGTGGGTGACGTCATCGAGTTCTCGAAGGTTCTCACCGACGAAGACGTCCACCGTTTCGCCGTAGCCAGCGGTGACACCAACCCACTCCATCTCGACCCCAAAGCAGCCGAGGAGACACGTTTCGACGAACGCATCGTCCACGGAACCCTGGTCTCCGGACTCATCAGCGCAGCTCTCGCCCGGCTTCCAGGAACGGTGATTTACGTCTCGCAGGACACACGTTTCCTCGGACCCGTGAAGCTCGACGATCGAGTTACCGCAGTCTGCGAGATAGTTGAGAAGGTAGACGACGACATGTACAGGCTTTCCACGGACATCCGGAAGGAAGACGGTGAGACGGTGGTCGAGGGGGAAGCGGTGGTTCTTATAGATGACGCAGAAGGCTGAATACGAGCCGGTTCATCGCCTCCATTCATCGGATTCTGCTTCCTAGTCCCTGAACCCAGGTGGTGGTTCGGCGAACCTGAGTCCCGAGACTTCCTGGAGCTCTATCTCGTGGAACAGTAGCTCTCCAGTGGAGCCGCCCTCCTCGAACACCTCTAGCTCCCAGGAACCCTGCATAGCCTCCGCGGCCGTTTCGCGGTCTTCCTCCTCCAGCCGGCGGATCGGGCCTTCGGCGTAAACGCTTCGCCAGACGAACACTGAGTCGGCGTCGTAGACGAGGAAGCTCGCTCTTGAGCCTCCGTCGACTAGAGAGTGTTTCCGGCTCTCTTCCCCCACGTAAAACGAGAAGTAGAGTGTGCCCCCTCGGTCGTATCCGTAGGCCATGGGAACGAGGTATGGACTTCTCTCGCTGGACAATCCTAATACTCCGATCTCGTGGCTTTGGAGGAATTCCTCAATCTCTTCGTCCGTCATCCGTTCCAGCCCGTGTCTCTGTAGACCCTCTACAGTCACGATCGATCCCGCCGCGATGGACCCATTATCTTGTGGATTTTGGCGTCTAGACGAAGGCAAGGTGTTGCTACGGTGCTATCTCGGCGTGCCAACCTCTACCTCTCTATTTCCCCCTTTTAGGGATGTCTCCAGTGTTCTGACGCCGTCCTGTATATCTTGGGCTTCGTCTTCCTCTCTACAGGGGTAGATGATGTCTTCGGTGTCCTGTGATGTTATCTTCAGGTAGGCGGTGGGAGAGGTTAGGATGCTCTGGCATCCACCGGTGAAGCTACAGTTCTCTTCACGGACGCGGAAGTAAGGGTTCAGGTTGGCGTCGCTCCTGGAGTATTCCCTGAAGTCCTCGACGATTTCGGCGTCGACGTGCGTTCCCTCGAGATCGGCGCGTGGTGGATGACAGGTAACGCGGAAATCCAGGTCCGGCGAGGTTTCCTCGAGTTCCCTTAACCTGTCCACAGACTCCGTAAATTGTTTCTCCGGTCTGTCGCTCCGTATGGACAGCTTGACGGAGACCTGACGATCTGACGTTGACAACCCCCTTTTCTGTTTCTTTTCCATCTAGCTACCTCCGATTCACTGTTGGGAGTCTAATATTAGAGCGACAGGTGATAAATCCTCCGTCGGTTGCCTTCAGTTGGGAGAACCAGCGAACGTGGGCGACTAACCAGAACTAGTCCATCTCGTCGAGAACGTCGTCGACCCGGTCCATGATGTCGTCTATCTTCTCCTCCTCTTCGTCTTCATCTCCGGAGGTGCTACCTTCTTTCTCCGTCCTTTCAACACCATCACCGGGTTCCTTACCGGAGCCTATCTGCTCCGCCATCGCGAACATCTCCTCTACCTCTATCTCCTCTCCACCAATCTCGAGCTTGCTGCCGACGGACTGTCCGCTCGAAACCTCCTTGGCCTCGAGACCTTCCTTGACCTCGTCGGGCTCCCACTCAGTGGTCTCGTCCGGAGTGATCTCCTCGAGGTCGTAGAGCGTCTGGTACTCGAGGGAGTGGAATGTTGCGTCACCGACGGAGTCCTCTATCTCATCCTCGTCGTAGAGGTAGCGTCCGTCGCCGTAGAAGCAGAACAGCTCTCCGTTCCGGAACATCAGAACCTCGTCGTGGTCGTGTACGGCGTAGCCTGTGAATGTCTGTCTTTTCGCGAGTTCCAAGACCTCTTCCGTGGTCACGTCGGCGCGTCGGGTGTCCGGCCGCCGCGTCGATACTACTACGGGGACGTTGCCGTGAGAGTCCTCGAGCACGGTCGGTAGCTTGACCCCGTCAAGGGACTCCGCGGCCTTCCGCATATCCAAGCCGATGTCCTTCCGCAGGGGTTCGTGGTCAACGTCGACCACGTCAGCGAGCACCCCGATCAGTGCTTCGTGTATCTCCTCCGAGGTGCGGCTGATTACTATCTCACGGGTAACGACTGCGTATCCCGCGAACACCGCCGCTGTCGTCGTGTATACGACGAACGCCAGCGCTCCGAAGGTCGCAGAATCCGCGAACCCACCCCATCCTGTCGCGTGTAAGATACTGTAGACGAGGATGAGCTCCGCGACGACGAAACCGACTACGTCTATGTTGAGGGGGTCGACGTCCGCGTCCCTGAGTCCGTCAGAGGTGTTCCTTCCGCGGAAGGCATATTCGTATGCGACGGCGACGAGCACGAGCACCCCGGCCCCGAAGAAGTGGAACCATTCGAACTCTATGCCCTGATATGCGATACCTCCGTATCCCAGAGCCACGATTACGAAGAAAACACCGACTATGTCTATCCTGTTCCTGGGGTCCAGGTGTCTGTCGACGACCACACCCAGTAACAACGCCGCCGCCAGCACGGCGCCCGCGGCGAGTGGGTCCACGAGATCAGGGTACTCCGACCACACGAACAACCCAACTGGGAAAGCAAGCAGAAGAACCGTACCCTTCACCTGAAGTACGTCGAAAAGCCGCCTGAAGTACGTCTTCTCTACCTTCTCTCCGGCCGCGACGACAGTCCCATCGCTCATTGAAGCCAAAAAAGGAAGCTAAAGATATATATCTTCGTGATTTTGTGAGGTAGTGGGAGACAGTGCATCAGGTGGATCCATCCTTCCTTCCTTTGAAGGCTATTCCCGGACTTCAGAAGAACTTCTGGGTTCAGCCGTGGAAGCCTGCGGCGACCAGTAGAGGAAACACGAGAGTTGCTTCCGCCTGCACGAGAGCGGTGTTGTCGCCGCCGTCATCGGCTTTGATCTTACCCCAGCTGACGGCTTCCTCCGGCGGCGCACCCGACAACGAGCCATCGCCCTCCATACCCGTGGAGATGTAGACGGCGTAGTCGGCTCCCCCCCGGAACAGGTTCGTCATTATAGCGTGGTGCTTCGGAACGCCGGCGCCGACGCAGACGATACCCGTCTCCTCCGCGAGCAAGCCCTCGTCGATGAGCTCCGCGTAGTCCCCCGAGACCTCTATCCCAACGTCACCGACGTCCCGCTTCTGCTTGTAGTAGTAGAGGAAGTTACCTATCTCGGCGTCCATGAACGCAGGACAGTATACCGGTACGTCGTACTCCGCCGCGGTCCCCAGCACGCTGTCCTCGTCGTCCAGCGACTCCCCTAGCTCCCGCGTGAACTCCCTCGGAGTTCTCAGGCCTTCATCTGCGAAGAAGTCGTCGAAGAAGCTGTAGAGGTACTCCTCCAGCCAGACGTACCGGTCGCTGGGAACGTAGATGTTACCCAGTCTGTTGATGCCGTTCTCCCTCAGAGCGGCTTCGTCAGCGTCCCAGCTGCCTATCTTGAAGGGTTTCTCCGACTTGATGGCGTCCTCGGCTACAGCCCCCGACGTCGTTATCACTACGTCAACGAATCCCTCACGCACCAGGTGCGCCACCGTCTCACGAAGCCCCGACGACACGATGTTCGACGTCATAGTGAGGTAGACGTCGGCGTCCGCCTCCAGCATACGCTGGACGACGTCACAGGCTTCAGCTAGCTCCGTCGCCTGGAAACCCGTGGAACCGTACGCGTCCATGAGGTCATCGAAGCTGAACTCCCCGCGGAAGTCGTAGCCACGTACCTCCCGACCTCCGGGTTCGTCCTCGCTTCCGGGAACCACGTGGTCCCTCGTACCGTCTGGATCCATAGCCAGACTCGGGTATAAGACGCATTCAACCCTGCGGTTCCACCGTGCAACCGGAAACCCCGTCTAAGCCGACTTCGTTATAACCCGTCGTGTAAACGAGCCGTCAGGGGTATACCCCTGGAGAACCCCTTTCGAGGTATGTCTACAGAGGAGGGGGACGAGGAGGTAGACGCCGACGAAGTAGAGTTCCCCGACAGGTTCCACACCCGGGAGTTCGCTCTCGACCCCTATACCTGGTACAGGGAGAACCTCCGGAGAGACAGGGTATCCTACGACGAAAGAGGGGGGTACTGGAACGTCTTCGGTTACGACGCAGCCGTCGAGGTGCTGACCGACCCCGACAGGTACTCCAGCCGTGCACTAGGCGAAGGTGGTGTCCTGTTCGAGCACACGATGCTTTCGATGGATCCACCCGAACACACCGAAAGACGGGGTACGGTCGCGGAGTATTTCCACCCTCAGGAGGTCGATGAACACAAAGCTACAGTCGAACGCCGCGTCGACGAGCTCCTCGACGAAGCACTGGAGGACGGAGAGTTCGACGCCGTCGCCGACCTGGCGTACAAGCTCCCGATAATGACCATCTGCGACATCCTAGGTGTCCCCCGCGACGAATGGAGGAGGTTCAAACAGCTGAGCGACACCGCTGTAGCGGGGCCGATCTCCACCGGCGGGGACGTCGAAGCCCTAGAGGAAACACGACAGCAGACGGTGCTGGAGTCCGGACGGGCATTACACGAACAGCTAATGCGCAAGCGAGAGGAGCCAGAAGACGACTTGATCTCCAACGTCCTCGAGAAGGACCACGGCCTCAGCGAGTACGAGCTACTGCGGATGCTGGGACTGTTGATGGCCGCGGGCAACGTCACAACCACAAACCTGATCGGCAACGCCGTCTGGACGCTGCTGGAGCACCCCGACGAGCTCGAAAAGCTCCGAGATAACCCGGAAAGGACGGGTGATGTCGTCGAAGAGGTGCTGAGATACAGGTCACCCGTACAGTTCACAGGTAGGCTCACCACGGAGGAGACCACTCTTGCAGGCGAGAACGTAGACCCCGACGAACACGTGATCGTATGGCTGGCGGCAGCCAACCGCGACCCGGAGATCTTCGACGAACCAGACGAGTTCGAGCCCGGTCGAGAGCCCAACAACCACATCGCCTTCGGCCGCGGACCACACACCTGCCTCGGTGCCTCGCTCGCACGGATGGAAGCAGAGGTCGCAGTCCGTAGACTGGTCGAACAGACGGAGAGCTGGTCGAAGGTCGACGAACCCCTGCAGCCGTTCGAGAGCACGTTCCTCTACGGTGTGCAGAACCTTCCGATGGAGGTCGAATTATGAGAGGTAGGATAGCAAGTCGAAGCACAGGAAGTAGAACCAGAGAAGACCGAGAGGTAGATGTATGAAGTTCGGACTGTTCTACGAACAACAGCTGCCGAGGCCATGGACCGAAGACAGCGAACACCGGGTGTATCAGGAAGCCCTGAGGGAGATAGAGCTCGCGGACGACGTAGGAGTCGACTACGCCTGGGCTGTCGAACACCACTTCCTCGAGGAGTACAGCCACTGCAGCGCGCCCGAGGTCTTCCTCGCCGCCGCAGCCGCACGCACCGAGGACATCAGGCTAGGGCACGGCGTGAGACTGACGCCGCATCCCTACAACCCGACGCCGAGGCTCGCGGAACAGGTCGCCACCCTCGACCTCGTCAGCGACGGTCGAGTCGAGTACGGCGCAGGCGAAAGCGGCTCCACCGTCGAGCTCGACGGCTTCGACGTACCCGTGGAGGAGAAGTACGAGATGTGGCTGGAGGGCTTCAGGGAGAGCGTCCGGATGATGACCTCCGAACCCTACCCTGGCTGCGACGGCGACTACCTCGAGATGCCGGCGCGTAACGTCGTCCCGAAACCCCTGCAGAACCCGCATCCACCGCTGTGGATGGCGTGCAGCAGCAGGGAGATGATACAGGAGGCCGCCCGCCACGGAGTCGGCGCCCTCTGTTTCGCGTTCCGCACACCCGAGGAAGCCGGGGAATGGGTGGACAGCTACCTCGAGACCTTCAAAGAGGAATGCGTGCCCGTCGGCGAAAGCGTGAACCCGCGGATAGCGATGGCGACGGGTTTCAGCTGCCACAGCGACCACGACACCGCCGTCGAACGCGCGAAGGGGTTCGACTTCTTCCGGTGGGCGCTCGCGTACTACTACGTCTTCGGCAGCCACGCACCAGGGTTCGACAGCCTCTGGAAGCAGTACCAGGAAGGCCCCGACGAGCTACCGAACGTCGCCGCCACCGCCATCGGAACTCCGGAGGAGCTGCTGGAGACCTGCCACGAGTACGAGGACGTCGGCGTCGACCAGCTCTTGCTCGTCGGTCAGGGCGGAGACGTCGAACACAGCCACGTCTGCAGCTCTATCGAGCTGTTCGCAGACGAGGTGATGCCGGAGCTACACGAAGGCGAGGAGGAACGCAGGAGACAGCGGATGCAGGATCTACAGCCGTACATAGAGGAGGCGTTCGAACGCA
This sequence comes from Euryarchaeota archaeon Ods02, assembly GCA_028751075.1. Lineage (GTDB taxonomy): Archaea > Halobacteriota > Halobacteria > Halobacteriales > Halorutilaceae > JAQZDA01. The sequence goes on from JAQZDA010000003.1 coordinate 109,273, forward strand.
GGGAACAGCAGGAGGACCGGGCGGACCTCGAAGAAAGCGACGTCGAGGACGTCGAACCCTACGACAGAGACTACAGCAAGTACCTCTGAAGCAGCAACCCGAACTCGTTCATATGTCGTCGGAGTCCCCGGGTTAGTCCTCCGTATCCTGTACCTCGTCTTCCCTATCGTCGCCTACCTCGTCATCTATCTCGTCTCCTCCGTCTTCGTCTACACCGTCCCCGTCTCCGTCGTCCTCCTGTCTCGCCCTCCACTCCTCCTCCGTCCAGGCGGTGTCCTCTATATACTCCACGTACTCCTCCTGCGTTATCTCTCCGGCGTTGAGGTCTCTAGCCCACTCTGCGAGTATGTAGAACAGGTAGTTCGTGTCTTCGTCGACTATGAACACCTCCCCCGATACCATGTCCTCGTCCCAGTCGAAGGCCTCGACGATTTCAGCGTATGCCCCGCCGATGACGGAGTAACTAGTGGCCAGGGTCTCCCTCGAGGTGAACTCCATCCAGAGCCCATCTTCATCTACCTCGTAGTGATCTACGTCGATGTCCGCGGAATCCTCCACCGCTTCAGCGATTCTCGTGGCCTCCACATCAGAGCCAAGACACCCGGTGGCCGCGCCTGTACCAGCGACAGCCACGACAGAGCCAGCGATCTGTACGAAACTCCTGCGTCTCATACCCAGCGGTAGGCCGCCAGAGAAGATAAAATCAAGGTATAGCAAAAGAGACGTAAGCCAACGAGACGACCCACGCGAATCCGAATACCGAGATCCCCCCCTCCCTCAGTCGCTCACAAACCTCGCTGCATACGCGCCGCTCACTGTTTACGCGCCGAGTAATCGTGAATCAGGGATTCACGGACTCGACGGTTCGCTCACATACGTTCGCTCACGCGCCGAGTCGAGTCAATCGGAGATTGACAAACACGGCGGTCACTCGCTCGTAAAACTCGCTCGTTCGCGCCGAGCAATCGTGAATCATAGATTCACGGACTCGACGGTTCGCTCACATACGTTCGCTCACGCGCCGAGCAGGGCAAATCGGAGATTTGCGTACTCGGCGCTTCGTTCCGCTATCGCTCCACTACGCGCCGAGCAGGATTTGAACCTCGGTCACTCGCTACGCTCGTTCACTGGTTCAAACCTGTAGTCGCTCACTCGCTCAAAAATCTCTCGTTCGCGCCGAGCAGGATTTGAACCCGCGGCTTGGTGGTTCGAAGCCACCCGCTCTCTCCAGACTGAGCTATCGGCGCTCAACTATCCGTAGAACGAAAGACAGGATAAGCGCTTCGTCTCCCGTCAGTCGACCATTCCCTCGAGCTCGTCCAGTAGCTCCTCCTCCGCCTGCGCTTCACCGTGGACGATGTCCGGCATATGATACGTTACATCCGTCGTCGTCACGATACCCACCAGCGCTCCACCGTACATCACCGGGAGCTTCTTGATACCGTGCTCCTTCATCAGGTCGACGGCGTTCTCGACGGACTCGAACCCGTCCACCGTAATCAGGTCCGAGGACATCACCTCCGACGCCGTCAGCTCCTCGGAGTCCCCGCCATCCGCCAACACCCCGATCAAGTCCGTCTCCGTGATAATTCCAACCGGGGTGTCCATCTCCACCACCACGGAGCCCGCGTTCGTCTCCCTTAGCTTCCTCGCGACGTCAGCCACCGACGCGTCAGGGTCGATGGTGACGACCGGCTTCGTCATTATCTGACTCACATGCATGGTAAGGGTTACCACACCCAGTGGTATTACCTTTTCGTGTGATTTTATAGTCCATCGAACCAACGAACCATCGATGAAGGACATCGACGACAGCCCCATAACACGCGACGGAAACAGCGTGATACTCGCCTACGACCACGGCCTCGAACACGGACCAGTCGACTTCGAAGACGTCCCCGAGAGCAAGGACCCCGCGCACGTCTTCGACGTTGCAACACACGACGCCGTCACATCCATCGCCGTCCAGAAAGGCATAGCTGAAGGCTACTACCCCAGCTACGAAGACGACGTCAACCTCCTCGTCAAGCTCAACGGAACCAGCAACCTCTGGAGCACGGAACCCTACAGCCCACTCAACTGCAGCGTCGAATACGCAGCCGAGATCGGCGCAGACGCCGTCGGATACACGATGTACGCTGGCAGCAACCGCGAGGACCACATGGCGGAGACCTTCCGCGAGATACAGGAGGAAGCCCGCAGGTACGGCCTCCCCGTCGTCATGTGGGCGTACCCCCGCGGCCAACCCATCAAGAACGACAAAAGCACGAGTATAATCAGCTACGCCGCACGCATCGGCCTCGAACTAGGCGCCGACATCGCGAAGGTCAAGTACGCAGGCAGCCGCGGCGCGATGCAGGAGGTCATCTCTAACACCGGAGAGATGAACGTCGTGATGAGCGGCGGAAGCAAGAAGAGCGACGAAGCCTTCCTCGCCGACGTCCACGACACCATGGAAGCAGGCGGCGACGGCCTCGCAGTCGGACGCAACGTCTTCCAGCGCGAAGACCCCGAAGGTATACTCGACGGAATCGAGAAGGTTGTCTTCGACGGAGACTCCCCCACGGAAGCAGTATGACCGCGGACAGGGTGCTGGAAGAGTTCGAGGAAGCCGCAAGAGAGATACGCGGGGTCGTCGACAGCCAGCCAGCCGACGCAGAAGGACGCAACCCCAGCGGCGAGACCCAGAAAGCCGCCGACGTACACGCCGACGACCTACTGCTCGACAGACTCGGCAGCCTCGACAGCGTTGGCGAGTACGCTAGCGAGGAACGCGAGACAGCCGTCGACACCGGCGACGGAGACCTCGCCGTCACCCTCGACCCCCTCGACGGAAGCAGCAACCTTGACACCAACAACATCGTCGGCTCGATACTCGGCGTCTACAGCGAGCCACTACCCGCCTCCGGAGAACAACTGGAAGCCGCCGCCTACGTCGTCTACGGCCCCCGGACGACCGTCGTGAAGACAGAGGGAGACAGGGTGACGGAGAAGACTCTGGAGACCGGTGGCTCCCGTGACGTCAAGCTTCCGGAGCCCTACGTCTACGGCTTCGGCGGCCGTCGACCCGACTGGACGGAGGAGTTCAGGGAGTTCGCAGGCGACGTCGAGGAGGAGCTGAAGCTACGGTACGGCGGCGCCATGGTCGGCGACGTCAACCAGGTGCTCCACAAGGGCGGGGTCTTCAGCTACCCAGCGCTCGAAAGCCGGCCCGACGGCAAGCTCCGGCTCCAGTTCGAAGGAATGCCCATGGCCTACGTGCTGAAGCAGGCCGGCGGCGCGTCCACCGACGGAGGACGGAGCCTGCTTGACGTAGAGGTGGATGAGCTACATCAGAGGACTCCGGTCTACCTCGGGAACCAGGAGCTCGTCGAAAAAGCGGAATCCACCGTAGAACGACGGTAGCCGCCCGTGAACGTACATCTATCCTCTAGAGAACCAGGCACCGTAACCGATAACCACGTGGTCCGTCAACTAAGAACATGGACGATATCGCGGAAGGACACCCCGTATTGCTGTTCGACGGCGTCTGCAACCTCTGCAACAGCTACATAGAATGGGTGATCCGCCGCGACCCCGGCGGCGAGTTCAAGTTCGCGCCCCTGCAGAGCGAGGTAGCGCAGGAGGTCGTCGACCGCGGCGACCGCGACATCGACACCAACGACCTCGACGGCTTCGTGCTCGTGGAACCCGACGGCTCCACCTACACGAAGTCCACCGCCGTCCTCCGCAGCCTCGCCCGACTCGACACACCCCTACGTCACCTGAAGTACAGCCTGTACGTACCCCGCGTGCTCCGCGACATCGTCTACGCCGTCGTCGCCAAGAGCCGGTACCGCGTCTTCGGCAAACGCAGCAGCTGTATGGCTCCGACGCCCGACGTAGAAGACAGGTTCCTCGTCGACCCAGGGAGCTGACTCAGCAGATCAACCGCCTTCCACCAAGTCATCTAGCTCCTCCACCGTCTCCGTCCACCCCATACTGCGTAGCTGCCTCCTCAAGCCGGGGTCGTCCGCGGACACGGGACCGTAGTAGATGCAGTCGCGTTCCCGCCGCCACCAGTCACCGCTCTCCCTTCGTTCCTCCGGAGTCGTGTACCTGTATCTGTACCGTACTGCGCGGACGAAACGCGGCGGCTCCTCCTCGAACGGAACCTCGCGGAACAACCCCTCGATGGCTTCGTCGCCCGCCAGCAGCTTCGCCGTCATGTGGACGAACCACGGGCAGCGTTGCGGCGAAGCTGTCATCGCGGCGAACCACATCTGCCAGTCCAACCGGTGGTGGTAGGGCGCCACCTGCGGCGGCCTCCGGCCGACGTCCGTCGGCTTCCCGTAGAAGAGATACGGCCGCCAGTCCGCGTCCTCCACCGGCATGTCGTCCCGGGTGGCCTCCACGACTACCTCGTACCTGGTCTTCGTGATGGAGCCGAACGCCCCGTACGTGTTCACGAGGTTGAAGGGGTCGAAGGATGCGTTCATCCGCTGACGCGGCGAAAGCATGTTGCGGACGGGGTAGAAGCTGAGCACCGCTACCAGGGCGAGCAGTCCGTAGGTCGCAATGGTGAACTCCGTGGGCGCAGGCTCCGGCTGCAGGATGGAGAGGGGTAACGCAGCCTCCAACACGGCGTCTTCGAACAAGCTGAACGCCTGCACCATCGTGAGGAAGTTCAGCCAGCTGAAGTTCCCCGAGAGCATCAGCCACGCCATGAACCCCACGGTGACTGCGCCGGCAGCCGCGGCCGCAACCTTCGGAGCGAAGTACAGGACCGGTATAAATAGCTCGACGAAGTGGTTGGTGGCGACGCCGAAGCGGTGGAACCACCTGGGTGCGTGGTGGACGTACCAGCTAACGGGGTTCGGCATCGGCTGAGTCTCGTAGTGGTAGTCGAGGCAGGTGAGGTCGCGCCAGCAGCTGTCGCCGCGTAGCTTGATCAACCCCGCGCCGAACATGTTCCGGAACAGGAGCCAGCGGAACAGCCAGATCGTTACCGCCGGCGCCGCCATCGACGGCGGCCCGAGGAAGACGCAGAGGAAACCGGTCTCCGTGAGCATGCTCTCCCAGCCGTAGCCGTAGAAAGTCTGACCCGCGTTCGCGAACGAGAGATACAGAGTCCACAGCGTCAGCCAGAGAGCGACGTGCACCGCTATCGCCGTCCAGCCGTCGAAGAAGCCGGGGAGTCCGAGAAACGCCGCCAGACTACCTAGGACGCCGGCGAACGCGGCAACCGCTATCCAGCGGTCGCCTCTGACGTAGTAGAACAGACTGGGTCGTTCGCGGAACTTCCAGCGACTGCGGTAGCTGTCGAGCGGCATCAGGCCGTGTTCACCGGCGAGAGGCCGATACTGACGTAGGGCGTTGAGGAACGCGAGGAGGTAGACGAAGGCGACGCCGCGGAGCAGAAGCCACCGCGCTACCTCGTAGCCGCCGGGGCTCCATAGCTCCAGAACCATCGATGAACTGGCTAACGAAGCCGCCGGTGAAGGAAGTTACGACGATACAGGCTTCTGCCGTTCTACTGCTCTACCTTCTGCCGTTCCTCGATGGGAACGTACTCGACGCCGTGGCGGCCTGTGTAGTTGGCGCGCGGCCGCACCAGCCGGTTGTCGCTCTTCTGCTCCTGTATCTGCGCGGTCCAGCCGGCGCTGCGTCCGAACGCGAACATCGGGACGAAGAAGTCTATGGGGACGCCTAAGCTGTAGTAGACGCTGCCGCTGTAGAGGTCGACGTTCGGGCTGATGCCTTTCTCGCTGAGGTTCTTCTCCTCCTCGAGGTAGCTGACGACGTCCTCGATCAAGCCGTACCAGGGGGCGTCGGTGGCTTCGCTGATGCGTTCGCTCATATCCTTCAGAACCGTCGCCCGTGGATCCATCTCGCTGTACACGCGGTGGCCGAACCCGGGGACTCGTTCACCGCGTTCGAGCTTGTTCGCGAGGTAGGTTTCGACGTCCTGGTCGCCGTCCCTGATCTCCAAGAGCATCTCCATGACGTCCTGGTTCGCACCGCCGTGCAACGGACCCTTCAACGCGCCGACTGCACCGCTGACGGCGCTGTAGACGTTGCTCTCCGTCGACGAGATCACGCGGGAGGTGAACGTCGACGCGTTCAATCCATGGTCGGCGTGCAGCAGCAAGACGGTGTCGAGGACGTCGGCCTCCTCTTCCCTGGGTTCGTCGCCGGAGGTCATGTACAGGAAGTTCTCCGCGGAAGACAGGTCTTCCCGGGGTTCCACGGGTTCGTCGCCCTGACGGCTGCGCTGAAGCGCCGCCAGTATCGTCGGGGTCTTCGCGAGCACAGACAAAGCGGCTTCACGGTCGCTGTCACCGGAGTCACCGTAGATGGGTACCGCGGAAAGCGCGGTGCGGAGGACGTCCATGGGGACGGCGTCGTCGTGTGCGTGGACGACTATTTCCTCGACGCCGCGCGACAGACCTCGTCGTTCGGCGAGCTCTTTCTCGAACTCGTCGAGGTCGTCCTGTGTCGGTAGCTTACCGTTCCACAGGAGGTAGGCTGTCTCCTCGTAGCTCGAGTGTTCCGCGAGGTCGAGGACGTCGACGCCGCGGTACAGTAGCTCGGGTGCGGCTCCGTCGATGTAGCTGATCTCGCTGTCGGCGACAACGACGTTCTCCAGTCCGATCCGCCGTACTTCCTCGGGTTCGGTCATCACGTCAGATGACGTGGAGAGAGGTTAACTTTCTTGTGAAACTATCGAGAGCCCGACCGGCCTAACTGCTTCGGCCTGGATTCTACGTAAGATTCCACTTTACAACAACTGTATGTCCGAGACAGAGATACCGGAGATAGGTCTGGGTACCTGGCAGAACACGTACTCCGAGGAATGCGTGGAGTCCGTGGAGGAAGCGTTGAACATGGGGTACAGGCACGTGGACACCGCGCAGGCGTACGACAACGAGGACCTCGTCGGGGAAGGCATCCGACGCGCGGACGTCGACCGCGACGACGTCTACCTCGCGACCAAGGTATGGATCGACAACCTCGGAGCGGGTGACGTCGTCGAAAGCCTGAACAGGAGCCTCGACAGACTCGGCACGGAGTACGTCGACCTCGTATACGTCCACTGGCCTGCGGGGGAGTACAGCCCGGAGGACACGCTTCAGGCGTTCGACGAAGCCGTGGAGCTCGGGCTCACGGACGACGTCGGCGTCAGCAACTTCCCGCCGTGGCGCGTCGACGAAGCCAGGGAGATACTGGAGAACCCCGTGAAGGCGAACCAGGTGGAGATGCATCCGCTTCTCCAGCAGGACGAGATGCTGGGCTTCCTCAGGGAACGCGGCATCGACCTCGTCGCTTACTCTCCGTTAGCCCGTGACGACGTAGAGACGGTGTCCGCGCTCTCGGAGATAGCGAGGAAACACGGGGTGTCGGAGTACCAGGTGGCTCTTTCGTGGCTGAAGGAGAAGGAAGGCGTGAAACCTATTCCGAAGGCGTCTAGCATACGACACCTGCGTGAGAACCTACGCGCTATGGAGCTGGAGCTCGAGGACGACGACCTCAGGAAGATAGAGTCCATTCCGCGGGAACAGCGGCTGGTCGACCCGGATTTCTCCGCGGAGTGGGGAGTCGTTTGAACGACGAGTATAGAGCAACAGCTCCAGACAGTCTTCTGTAGGCTACGACGCGGACGAAAGGTCTTCGACGACTCTGTCGATGCAGCCGCGTCCGGGGACGTAGAAGGAGAAGTGATCGGGGACGTCTTCCACGTGGTGTTCCCTCAGGTTGTCGGGGGTGTTCCCGTTGCAGCCGCTTCCCCCCAGCGAAGCCTGCAAGGTCATCAATCGGTAGTACTGGTTCAACGTGCGGTCGCCTTCCGTCCGGTAGCTGTGTAGCTCGTCCACGGAGGTCCGTATAGCTCCTCCGTATCTTCCGTCGAACGACACCGAGCGCCCGGGTACAGTGGCTCCCATGACTGCGACGGTGTCTACGACGTCGTGTCTGCTGAGCTCCCTGAGATGTTCTAACCCGGAGAGCACGAGACGGGCTCCTATGGAGTTAGAGACCAGGTTGAACCTGGTGTCGGGGTTGCGTTCGCTGTAGTCGCTGGCGAACTCAGCTAGCTTGACTCCGTTCCTGTCAGCTATCTCACGGGTGGTCTTCCACTGTGTCGGCGGCTGGCTGGCGTCCCACGTGAACGCAAAGACGGGGTGGCTGTAGTCGTTCCGCCTCATGCTGTGTTCGAACATCGAGGCGCGGCCGACGGCGTCGCGCTCCGACGCCATCCAGCCGTGGACGAACACCGTTACCTCCTCGGGTGGGTCGTCGTCGAACCCCCGTGGTTCATCCACGACGTCGTACTCCTCTTCCGGACGGTTCCTCTTCAACATGTGTTCGTCGGCACCCAGTAGCTCTACCACGGGGTTGTCCGGTGAGACAGGGGTGGACGCCAGGTCGGTGGCTCTGTAGTGTCCTCTCGTCGTCACACGCGGATACTCCACCGGGGTTTCGTCGTGCAGGAACTCCTCGAGACCGAGGTTGAAGATGCAGAGGGCGACAGGTTCCTTCAACGGCGCGACGGAGTCCGCTGCGTCCAGTATACGTGTCCCGGATACCATGGGATACAGGATAGTGTACCACGAGAGATAGTGATGCGCTCTAGATACCTAGAGCCGGGCTCCGGAGAGGCCGATGACTTCTCGGTGTAGTCCGTACAGGAAGCGGGAGAGTGGAGTCAGTCGAACCGCTCTACCTTTGGTTCGTCGTCCGTGTCATCCTGGGTTTCTACGGCGTCGACGGCGTCGAGCGCACGGTCGACGAACTCCGAGAACCCGTAGACGAAGACCTGTCCACCCACCTCTTCGACTGCAGCGTCCACTGCGGACACCAGGTCGTCGTCGGGTGAGAGAATCTCCAGATGACACCCCTCGGCTTCTACGTCCTCCAGTCGACTTCGGTGTGCGGGTTCGTCGTCCTCGTAGACCACTGCTGCTTCACCTTCCCGGTCGACGGCTCTCTCCGCGATAGCTAACGCGGGACCCACCCCCGGTCCTCCCGAGAGCACGGTGACGGCGTCCTCGTCCTCGAGGTAGCTTCGGCCGTATGGTCCGTCGACCTCGACGACGTCACCTGGTTCGAGCTCCTGGAGCCTGGGGCTTAGCTCGCCCTCGGGGTCTATCTCGACGGTGAACTCTAATTCGTCGTCGGGGTACGGGGAGGAGATAGTGTAGTGTCTTACGACGCGGGCTCCGTCGACGTCAAGCGCGACCTGGACGAACTGTCCCGGTCGTGCGTCTGGGAACGGTGACTCGACGGTGAGGGCGAAGTTGTCCCCGCCGACGTCTTCGTTCCGGAGGACCTCTGCTTCCACGGCTTCCATGGCTCGGGTTGCCGGTCACCGGTGAAATGAGCTTCCCTTTCCACTCAATTGCGCTTTCTTCGCGGATGTGCATACGTACGTCTGACTTAGGTTTTTATGGAATCCAGCCGAAGGAACGCGTATGAAGCCGACCTACGTCAACGTCGATCTACCTGCGGACGTCGTGGAGGAGCTTGACGAGACCGCGGAGGAGGAGGACATGACGCGGAGCAGCGTGACCTCGGAGATGCTTGCGGAGTGGCTGGAGAACCAGGGGTACGAAAACTATATCTGACGCCGTCGGAACCCCTCTACCGTGGAGTTCCACTACGTAGACCTCAGGTGCTTCTGCTACGCCACGGAGGACTTCGACCGCGTAGAGCAAGCGCTGGAGCTCTATCTGCCGGAGGAAGCCGAGGTAGAGGTGGATACCTCCGAAGGCCATCACGGCGACGAGATACAGGTGCTGTCGACGCGTGTCGACAACGCCGACGACGTCAGGTACGTCTTCGACCGCGTCCTCGACGCCGGAGTCGAAGAAGTACACGACGAGGTGGAGCAGAGGCTGGACGACGACTGCAAGTTCCACCTCCGTCTGGACAAGCAGGCGGCTTTCGACGAACGGTCGAAGCTCGGTCGCGGCATACAGCTGAGCGCGAAGGTGGAGGCGTATCCCGCGAAACGGGAGAACGCTCTCGAAGCCGTGGAACGCAGCCTGTTCGACGGCTAGAGGTTAGACTGTGACGCGTGCCGACCGCGGTCATCTGCTGGATTCCGCGGCTGCGATGACGTCCTCGATTGTCTCGAGGGCGTCGACTGCGGCGCGTTTCTCGACGACGATGATGGTCTCGGTGTAGCAGCTGGTGATGTCGACGATGTTTATCTCCTCGCCGGTAAACCGGGACACGAGGTGTGCGAGCACTCCGGGGACCTCGACGATGTCGTCGGGGCTCTCCACGGTGATGCAGGTGAGGTCGGTGTTCTCCTCGACGACGCCGGAGACACCGTCGCGTACCTCGTCGGCGCGGGTGTCGTCGACGACGATGGTGGTGTAGCTCCGGCCGCGGACCATATGGAAGAACCCGGAGCCGGAGTCGACGTCCTCGACCTCCTCCGCGGTTATGCTGACGACGTTACCCCGCAGGGAGACGCGGCTGTCGGCGAGGACCTCGCGGACGCGGTCGAGCTCGTCGGTGCCTTCCTCCTGCAGCTGTTCACCGTACCGACGTACCGCGGTGGTGACGGCTTCGATGTCGACCTCCCGTCCTATCTCATCCTCGACCTCGGGTTTGATGCGTCGGGCGAGCGCGCGGTAGTTGACTACGTCCTCCCGCATAGCCTCGACCATGTAGGGGTACCTTGACGTGATCTCGCGGCAGCGTTCAGCCAGAGACATACGGATGAAGATGGATGAAGGTGGCATAAATATGCCGCATAACGCGGGCTAAACGGCGTAAATACTCCACCGCTGGTACAAAGACAACACTTTTGGCTGTCGCCCTCCAGACTACAGGTATGACGAAGAAGGTAGTGCTCGCGTTCTCGGGAGGCCTCGACACAAGCGTATGCGTACCGATGCTGCAGGAGGAGTACGGCTACGACGAGGTGATCCCCGTCGTAGTAGACGTCGGACAGCCGGAGGACGACATGCAGGAGGCGTACGACCGCGCAGAAGAGCTAGAGCTCGATCTCAGGGTAGTCGACGCATCCGAGGAGTTCGTCGAGGAGATGATCTACCCATCCATACAGGCGAACGGCAGCTACGAAGGCTACCCCATGGGCACCAGCATGGCCCGCCCCGTCATCGCCCGACACTGCCTCCGCATCGCCGAGGAAGAGGGCGCGGAAGGCCTCGCCCACGGCTGCACGGGGAAGGGCAACGACCAGCTCCGGTTCGAAGCCGTCTGGCGGCGGAGCGACCTCGAGATAATCGCCCCCATGCGCGAACACAACCTGACTCGCGAATGGGAGCTCGAGTACTGCAGGGAACACGACATCGACGTCGAAGCCACGGAGGAGGAGCCCTGGAGCATCGACAGCAACGTCTGGAGCCGCTCCGTCGAGGGCGGCGAGCTAGAGGACCCCGCTACGGAGCCCCCGGAGGAGGTGTTCGAGTGGACGACGTCGCCCGACGACGCACCCGACGGCGGACAGACCGTGGAGATCGAGTTCGAGGAAGGCGAACCCGTCGCCGTCGACGGCGAAGAGCTCGCACCCGTGGAGCTAGTGAAGCACGTCAACGACGTCGCCGGCAGCCACGGCGTCGGCAGGAACGACATGATGGAGGACCGCGTGCTCGGCTTGAAGGTCCGCGAGGTCTACGAACACCCCGCCGCCACCACCCTGCTGAAGGCGCACCGCGACCTCGAGAGCCTCGTCTTCACCCGCCGACAGCTCAAGCACAAGCAGGGGATAGAGACGGAGTGGAGCGACCTCGCGTACGCCGGCCTCGTCGACGAACCCCTGTTCCACGACCTGCAGGCGTACGTCGACAGCAGCCAGGAGCAGGTCACCGGCTCCGTCAGGGTGAAGCTCCACAAGGGCAGCGTCCGCGTCGTCGGCCGCGAGAGCCCCCACGCGCTTTACGAGGGCGGCATGGTGTCGTTCGACGAAGGAAGCGTCACCGACTCGATCGACCAGACCGACGCCGTCGGCTTCAGCAAGTACCACGGGATACAGGGCAGGATGCGGGACTGGTACTGAGATAGTGGGGAGTAGCTGACGCCGACACACTGCCTGACAGAGCTCTAGTAACCGTATCGTTCGTGTGCGTCGTCGATGTCCAGTATCTCGGTAACCCGGACCTCGTCTCTATCCTCGTAGACGTCGTAGAAAGCAGTGTACCTCCGTGAGATATGCATCCTGTAACGTTCTTCTCCGTCTATCACGAGCTTCTCCTTGTCTCCCTTACCTCTCCCGGGGTAAGGATGGTCGGATAGCTTCCGCAGGTTGTCCCTTACTATGCGTTCGCTCTTGTCGTCCAGATTCCGGAGGAACTCGTCGGCGTCGGGATGCAGCAAGACGTCGTAGCTCATCCATCTAACGGCACGAGGTCGTCGGAGTCCATCTCCTCGGTCTCACGCATGCGTTCCGCGAGCTCCTCCCTGTTCCTCATCCGTCGTTCACGGATTAGCTCCGTAATCACGTCGTCGTACGACTCCCCGACGTCCTTCATCTCGTGGAGCCTCTCCCGGGTCTCCTCGGACACCCTGATGGTCTTGTCCACCGACATGTATACATGTATGCATTGTAGGCGGACGCATAAAACGGTTACGTGGGCTTAGGCCATTACTCCATCGTGCAGACCGGAGCCGGCTTCAGCAAGTACCACGGGATACAGAGCCGGAAGTGCGACTGGTACTGACGCTTCTCCCGCAAATGCGGCTCGGCCGGTGTTCAGGCGTGAGCACGATGTTATGGGAAGTGTGCCCATAACTGTTAAGTACCAGAATGAGAAACATATCAAGAGGGGCATGACCTGGCAGAAGAGCTGTTCCGAAGAACCGAAGAGTTCGACGACGGCTCGTTACAGGGTCGTCGCATACTCAGTCGAACCAGACGAACACTACACGGAAGGCGTCAAATACTCGTTCCAGTACTGCGACCAGGAAGACGAGAACGCCCTTCGGTACGACAACAGCCGACATTCTACCGACATACCGAAACACCACAGACACGTTGGAAGACTCGAGGAGATCGAACCGGTCGAATACTCGGGAGACATCGCAGCTCACCTCGAACTGTTCCATACAGAGGTACACAGACTCAGGAAGGAGGGAGCGTGAATGACTGACTACGAACACGACGATGAAGGCGAAGTACCTGAAGGCGTCGACTTCGTGATAACCTCCATGCCACACGACCAGTTCGAACGAGAGACGAGACGACGGCTCCAGGAAGCCGTAGATGACGACGAACCACAGGACCACGTTCACAACTTCGAGGACCCGAAGAAGGTACAGAAGCTATTCGCACCGAGCAGATTGGACCTGCTCGTCGCGCTACTGGAGGACGACTACGAAAGCATCAACAGACTCGCACAGGCGGTAGACCGGGACTACAAGGACGTCTACGAGGACCTCCAACTCCTGTCCGACTACGGACTCGTAAGGTTCGACGACACGTCCCCTGGTCGCTCTAAAAAACCATACGTACCATACGAGAACGTACGTGTCGAGGTCGAAGTCGGTCGAACGAAACCAGACGCCTGACCCTGTACATATATCCGCATAGGAACGAGGGGATTGAAAGGACGTGCACGGCGACGTCTAACAGCTCGCGGAGTACGGCATAGTCCGGTTCGACGACAGCACACCCGGACGACGTAAGAAACCACACGTACCCTACGACAGCGTCAGGGTCGAGGTCGAGGTAGGGGAAGCCGCGGAGGGTTAGTCCAGAATACTGCAACGTTCGTTCTCGAAACTAACGCCCTCTATCCAGTCTATCCGCCAGCGAATCCGGCAGCCCCTCCTCACGTCTGATGTTCTCCTGTACTCTCTCAATCGGGTACTCCACCCTACGTAGCTCGACATCCAAGCTGTCGACGTCGACGACGGCGTATCCTGCGCGTGGGTCGCCGTCCCGGGGCTGCCCCACGCTGCCGGGGTTCACGACGACGCCTTCCAAGAACTCCTCCATCCCCTGGACGTGCGTGTGTCCGAGCACGAGAGAGTCGACGTCGTCCGGCAGGAGGTCGCCGGTGAACTCCTCGGGGTAGGTGTACCGGTCGGGTGCGCCGGGTGCGCCGTGTGCGAGGTGGACGCCGTCGACGGGTTCGTCTTCCACCGGCAGGTCGGCGACGTACCTGTAGCTGTCGTCCCGGAGGGCTTCCTGCGTCCAGTCGACGGCTTGGCCGGCGACCGAGTGGAAGCCGAACTCCGTGTCGCCGGTGACGGCGCGGTCGTGGTTACCCGAGATAGAGGTGACGTCCTCCTGCTGGAAGGTGTCGACGACGGCGTTCGGGTAGGGGTTGTATCCGACGACGTCGCCGGCGTGGACGACGGCGTCGACCGCGGGCATGTCCGCGAGCACGGCGTTCAACGCTGGCGCGTTCGCGTGGACGTCGCTGATCAAGCCGACCTTCATCTGAACCCGTCTAAGGTCTCCAGGGTATATAACCTTCAGCCGTTGTAGAACGAAACCTTCAGCCGTTGTAGAACGAGGTCTCGCCGTCGTACACCGCGCAGGCTGCGACGGGGTGTTCATAGTCGAGGTCGTAGGCTTTCTCCGCTGCCTCCTCCGCCGACTTCGCGGTGAAGTCGAACGCCCGCGGCCGATCCTCCTCGTACGTCGCCACCAGCGTCGGCTCCTCCACGGCTTCCACGTGGAGTCCGTCGCGGCGCACCGTCGCCACGTAGCTCTCGCCTTCGCTGTCGACGTAGCCCGCGATACGTGGGGTGTCGTAGTCGTCCTTCTCGAAGTCCATCGCCAGGAGCGCGAGCGCGAGCGCGTCCCGCGCCGGATACCCTAGCTCTATCTTCTCCGCCACCGGGTCGACGTGGCTTCCGTTGCCGATGACGTGTCCGCTGCCGGCGCTGCGGAGGCAGCTGTAGCTCACGTAGGGGTTATCGTAGCTGTCCTCCGGCACCACGGCGAAAGAGCCGTCGTCGTGTTCGCGGATGACGCGGTCGGGATACGACCGGCTGCTGACTCGGTAGACCCCGTACTCCGGCGCTATCACGAGGAACCTTCCCAGGTACATGGAAGCAAGGAGAAGGGCGAGTGGATTACTTCTTTCGAACCCGCATCGTCAGTTCTCCGACTCTTCAGCGTCAGCGTCCGTCTCGAGAGATGCGTCGGGGTCGAAGGGTTCGACGCTCGCCACCCGGTCGCCGTCCTCTAGCTTCATCACGACGACGCCCATCGTGTTCCTGCCCTGCAGGCTGACCTCGTCGACGTGGGTGCGCATTATCTGCCCCTGCTCCGTCATCAAGATGACGTCCTGTCCCTCGCTGACTGCGTTCACGCTGACTGCGCCGCCGTTCCGGCTGTCGGTCTTGATGTCGATGTTGCCGTACCCGTAACGGGATTGTTTGCTGTACTCGTCGAGCGAGGTGCGTTTGCCGTAGCCGTTCTCCGTCACCGTCAGCAGGGAGGATTCGTCGTCGGCGTAGTCGAAGCCCGCGACCTCGTCGCCGTCCCGGAGCTTTACGCCGCCGACGCCCTGCGTGTACCTGCCGGTCACCGACACCTCGTCCTCGTCGAAACGGATGGCGTTACCGTCACGGGTGCCGATCACGAGCTCGGTTTCTCCATCGGTGACTACGACGTCGACGAGCTCATCTCCTTCACGGAGCTTGATGGCGTTGATGCCCGTCGACAGGATGTTGTCGAACTCCTCCGCATGCGTACGGTTCACCATACCCTGCTTCGTCACCATGACCACGCATTCGTCGTCCGTGAAGTCGTCGGTGTTGACGACGGCCGTCACCTCTTCGCCGTCGTCGAGGTCGAGTATGTTGACGACGCTTCGGCCGCGCGCCGTACGACCCATCTCCGGCAGCTCGTAGGTCTTGACGCGGTGGACGCGGCCGTGGTTGGTGAAGCAGAGGACGTAGTCGTGAGTCGACGCCTGGAACACCTGCGAGACCGCGTCGCCTTCCTTGAGGTCGCAGCCGATGATACCTTTCCCGCCCCGACGTTGCGCGTCGAACTCCTCCAGGGGCATCCGTTTGGCGTAGCCGTCACGCGTCAACACCACTATCTCGCGGCGTCTGGGGATGAGGTCCTCGTCCGTGACCTCGTCCCCTGCTTCCTCGACACGGGTGCGTCGTTCGTCGTCGTACCCCTCCTTGATCTCCAGCAGCTCGTCCTTTATCACCTGCATGAGCTCGCTCTCGCTCGCGAGTATCTCGTTCAGGCGTTCGATGGTGTCCTGAAGGTCGGTGTACTCGCTCTCTATCTCCTCGGTCTCCAATGACGTCAGGCTGCCGAGCTGCATTCGGACGACGTGGTCGCTCTGCTCCTCCGTGAACCCGTACTCCGCCTCCAGCGCCTCCCGTGCGGCGTCGCGGTCCTCGCTGTCCTGTATGAGCTCGACTACGTCCTCCGCGTTCTCCACGGCGACGAGCCGGCCTTCGAGCACGTGGGCGCGGTCCTCCGCCTCCTCCAGCCGGTGTTCGGTGCGTCGGGTGACGACCTCCTTCCGATGGGCGACGTACTCCTCTATCATCTCCTTGAGGTCGAGAACCCGGGGTTCCCCGTCGACTAAGGCGAGGTTGATGACGCTGAACGTCTTCTCCAGACGTGTGTGTTCGTAGAGCTGGTTCTCCACTACCTCCGGCACCGCGTCCCGCCGTAGCTCGACGACGACGCGGATTCCGTCGCGGTCGCTCTCGTCACGTATGTCGCGTATGCCTTCGATTGTGCCGTCGTTGACGGAGTCCGCCATCTTCTCGATCAACTTGGATTTGTCGACCTGATAGGGTATCTCGTCGATGACTATGCGGTCGTCCTCGAACCGGGTTACTCCGCGGTTGGTCAGTCGGGCGCGTCCGGATTCGTACGCCTGTTTGACTGCGTTCTTACCGACGATGCGTCCGCCGGTGGGGAAGTCCGGCCCCTCCACGTGCTCCATCAGGTCTGCGACCGTGCAGTCGGGGTCGTCGATGACCTCTACGCAGGCGTCGACGACCTCGCCGAGGTTGTGCGGCGGTATCGACGTCGACATCCCTACGGCGATGCCGCTGGAGCCGTTGACCAGGAGGTTGGGGAAACCTGCGGGCAGGACCTCGGGTTCGTCGATCCGGTCGTCGTAGCTCGACATCCAGTCGACGGTGTCCTCGTCGATGTCCTCCAGCATCTCCTCCGCTATCTCGCTCATCCTGGCCTCCGTGTAACGCATCGCCGCCGGCGGGTCGCCGTCGACGCTGCCGAAGTTACCCTGTCCGTCGACGAGCGGGTACCGCATGCTGAAGTCCTGCGCCATCCGGACGAGAGCGTCGTAGATCGCGCTGTCGCCGTGGGGATGCCAGTTACCCATCGCCGTACCGACTACGGACGAGCTCTTGCGGTAGCTGCTGTTGGAGGTTATTCCCTCGTACTCCATCGCGTACAGTATCCGCCGGTGGACGGGCTTCAGACCGTCGCGTACGTCCGGTAGGGCGCGGCCGGCGATGACGCTCATCGCGTAGTCGATGTAGCTCTGCTCCATCTCGTCCTCGACGCGGACGTTCTCGATGTTCGCCGCCTCGACGTCGGGGTAGTCGCGGACGTCGTCGGGGTTCGAGCTCACTCTACCCGGCCTCCATAAGATCTCTGTTGCGGTAGCGTATCCAGTATCCTATGTTCACTCTGTCGCAGTATCGTATCCTGTCTCATATGTCCACCCAGTCGGCTTCGTCTGCGTGTTCCTTGATGAACTCCTTCCTGGGTTCGACCTTCTCACCCATCAAGACGCTGAACATCCTGTCCGCCTCCTTCGCGTCCTCTACAGTCAGGCGGTGGAGGACGCGGTTCTCGGGGTTCATCGTCGTCTGCCACAGCTGCTCAGGCGTCATCTCACCGAGCCCCTTGAACCGCTGTACGTTGTCCGCTTTTCCGCCGAGCTCCTCCTCGACGATCCGTGTGCGCTCCTGCTCCGTCATGGCGTCGTAGGTGCTGCCGCCGCCGCGGATTCGGTAGAGAGGCGGCTGCGCGGCGTAGACGTGACCTTCCTCGAGAAGCGGCCGCATGTGCCGGTACAGCAACGTCAGCAGCAGGGTGCGGATGTGTGCTCCGTCGACGTCGGCGTCCAGCAACAGGATGATGCTATCGTACCTGAGTTCGTCGATGTCGAACTCGTCGCCGACGCCGGTGCCGAGGGCGGTGATCAACGCACGTATCTCGTCGTTCTCGAGCACGCGGTCCAATCGGTGTTTCTCGACGTTGAGGATCTTACCCCGCAACGGCAGCACCGCCTGCGTCTCCCTCTTCCTCGCCTGTTTCGCGCTGCCGCCGGCGCTGTCTCCCTCGACGACGAAGATCTCGCTTCCCTCACGTTCTCGGCGCTGGCAATCCGCGAGCTTCCCAGGCAGCGACGTACTCTCGAGCGCGCTCTTCCTGCGCTGAAGCTCACGGGCTTTCTTCGCCGCCCTGCGGGCGCGCGCAGCTTCCACCGCCTTCATCGTCATCGCCTGCGCCGCATCCGGGTTCTCCTCCATGAACGTCGACAGCTCGCGGTTGACTCGTGTCTCCACGGTTCCCCGTACCTCGCTGTTCCCGAGCTTCGTCTTCGTCTGCCCCTCGAACTGAGGCTCCGGAACCATGACGCTGATGACGGCGGTCAGGCCTTCCCGGACGTCCTGTCCCTTGAGCTTGCCGTCCTCCAGGAGGTTGTGTTCTTCGGCGTAGTCGTTGACGACGCGGGTTAGAGCGGCTTTGAACCCGCTGAGATGCGTGCCTCCTTCGCGAGTGTTGATGTTGTTGGCGAACGAGTGCACGCTGCCGCTGTACTCCTTCGTCGCCTGTATCGCGACCTCGACCTCGACGCCGTCTTCCTCGCTGTCGAAATATATGACGTCGTCGTGCAGCGGCGTCTTGGTCTCGTTCAGGTACTCGACGTACTCCCGGAGGCCTCCGTCGTACCTGTGGGTGGCTTCCTCACCGGTGCCTTCGTCCCGGAGGGTTATCTCGAGGCCTTTGTTGAGGAAAGCGAGCTCCCTGAGCCGGTTCTCCAGGGTCGTGAAGCTGAACTCCGTGGTCTCGAATATCTCGCTGTCGGGTTCGAAACGGACGGTGGTGCCGGTTTCGTCGGTTTCTCCGACGCGTTCGAGGGTCTCGACGGGTTTGCCTTCCTCGAACTTGATGCGGTGGACGCCTCCGTCCCGTCGGACCTCGACCTCGGTCCAGTCGCTGAGGGCGTTGACGACGCTGACTCCGACTCCGTGTAGGCCTCCGCTGATCTGGTAGCTCTTGCTGTCGAACTTGCCGCCTGCGTGGAGCTGCGTCATCACGACCTCGACGGCGGGGAGGTCGTACTTCTCATGTGTGTCGACGGGGATGCCGCGTCCGTCGTCGCTGACGCTGACGCTGCCGTCTTCGTGCACCACTACCTCTATCTCGCTGGCGTGTCCGGCGAGCGCTTCGTCTATGCTGTTGTCGACGACCTCGTAGACGAGGTGGTGGAGGCCGCGTTCGTCGACGCTGCCGATGTACATCGCCGGTCGTTTCCGGACCGCCTGGAGTCCTTCGAGTACCTGTATTCTTTCTGCGTCGTACTCGGGTTCTGGTTCGGACATTATGAAGAGTTCTTTCGTTTCCTGTAAACGGTTCAGGTACGTAATTATTCGTCAGGAACCCCCTTAAGCGTACCGTTGTACGGTGGTTTCATCCACGCCCCAGCAGCGTTAATCTAACCGGTTCTCTAGCGTTCGACGTATCTGTCCTGAACCCTTGGGTTGACGGCGCGGAAACCAGGACCGAGCGCACGCCACATCTCCGTCATCTCCTCCCACGGCCCCTCGTCGTCGACGTGCTCTAGGACGTCGCTGAACCGGATCTCCTCGTCGAAAGCCAACATGATCTCTCTGTCGCCGTACTCCTCGAGATCGCCGCGTGAGACGGGTAGGTCGTCTTCGTCTATCCACGTCGACGCCGCCTTCATCCCGTATCCGTTGCCGTCCTCGGGCTCCACTATAGGCATACCCTACGTTGCGGGAAAACAGGGTTAAATCTAACTGATTGAAGACGTTTCCGCAGGCGACGAAGACAGTAGGAAGACGTGCGCTCCCGGGTCAGTTGATGCTGCAGGCGGCGTCGTACTCGACCTCCTGCACGCTGTCGATGCTCGGCGCCTCGCTGCAGACAGGGCAGTTAGGGTCCGGACGAATCTCGACCACGTCGAACGACATCTCGAGGCTGTCGTAGAACACCATGCGGCCGTCGAGGGATTCTCCGATGTCGAGGATGTGCTTCACCACCTCCGTCGCCTGGATGACTCCGACGACGCCGGGCAGTACGCCGATGACTCCGGCGGCGGCGCAGTTCGGCACCATGCCCTCCGGCGGGGCTTCGGGGAACATACAGCGGTAGCATGGTCCGTCGGGGTCTGTGAACGACGTCACCTGGCCTTCGAACTTGAAGATCGCTCCGTGGCTGAAGGGTTTGTCCGCGAGCGTGCAGGCGTCGTTGACGAGGTACCGTGTGGCGAAGTTGTCGGTGCCGTCGACGACGAAGTCGTAGCTCTGGATGAGGTTCTCGATGTTGTTCGGAGCCACCCTCATGTCGTGTTTCTCCACCTCTACGTCGGGGTTCATCTCGTGAACGAACTCCTCCGCGCTGTCGACCTTCTTCCGGCCGACGTCGCCGTCGCCGTGTATGACCTGACGCTGTAGGTTGCTGCGTTCGACCTCGTCGTCGTCCACTATCCCGAGGGTTCCGACTCCGGCAGCGGCGAGGTACTGGATTATCGGGCTGCCGAGCCCACCCGCTCCGATACAGAGAACGCGGCTGTTCAAGAGCTTCTGCTGTCCATCGGGTCCGACCTCGTCGAGTATGATGTGCCGGCTGTACCGGTCCACCTGCGTCGCGTCGAGTTTCGCGCCTTCGCTCATTCGTAACTGGAGATAGAGTCCACCGTATAAAGACGGTTGTGGTATCGGCAAAAAACCACGCACAGCCACGAACCGAGGTGGTACAGAGCGGCCAGCAATCACCGACGTCCACCGTCGTCAGGGACAGCTGCAACCGGAGGTAGAGCTGAACTCGATCTCCACGTTCGTCGCTTCCGCGCCCGTGAAGTCCGCGTCATCGAGGTCCACCACCGTGAACTCCACGTCATCCAGCGTCGAGTTACGCGCGTCCACCCTCTGGAAGCTGGAGTCACGCGCCACCTCGACGTCCCGTAGCGTCGCGCCCCTTATGGAGGCGTCGTCGAGGTTCGTGTGCCAGAACACCGAACCCCTAACCTCGACGTGGTCGAAGTTCGACCTGCTGAGGTCGCCGCGATACGACGAGCTCCGGACGGAGGCGTTCCTCCAAGTAGACTCGACGGCGGAGTCCACGTGGAACTCCACCTCAGCTGCGGTGACTCCGTCGAGGCTGGCTCGGTGGAGGACGCTGTCGGTCATATCTACGTCCTCCATTGACGCGTTCTCCAGCGACGCGCCGGAGAGATCGGAGTCCGAGAAATCCACACCCTCGAGGCGTGCGTTCGTCATGTCGACGCCGGAGAGATCGAGATCGGAGACGTCCATGTACCGGATGTCGGCTCCAGACAGTTCAGCGTCGGGTTCCATCGGCGTATCCCCGACGACGGGTACGTCGTAGCCCTGTACCTCGTCGTCCTCTACTCTGTAGGTCCGGTGGAAGGCCGCGGGTATCACGCCGGTTCGGACGCCCCATTCGTCGACGGCTTCCACCGTGTACCGGCATTCCACCTCCAGCCAGGTCTCTTCGTCGTAGTCCCTTCGGTCGACCGTGTAGCAGAAGCTGGTGAACCCATTGAACTGGAACTCGTCTCTGACGAACTCGTCGTACAGCTCTGCGGCGTCGTGATAGCTGTCGTGTTCCGCCTGCTGGAGCGCCATCTCCTCAGGTTCGAGCGCTGCTTCGGGCTCAGGAGGTGCAGTCGGTTCCTCCGCGTACGCCAGGAAGGCGACGGAGTGCGAGAGACCTGCTAACCCCAGGACAGCGACGGCTACCGCGACGGCCGCGACTCCGGCGACGTGTGGCCACGTGATCAGCCAGCGCTCCGAAAGACCAGTGAGAGCGACGGGTGCCGCGACGGTCCAGACCGCCAGCGCGACACCCGTCAGATACAGGATGTAGACCGCGACAGCGGGACCGAACACCCCCGACGCGTCGACCAGCAGTTCGACGAAGGGCTCCATCTGGACGAGGGTGAACACCGGCAGGGAGAACAGAGCGACGGGGTATGCGAGGAGGCTGCCGAAAGGCGCAGGATCGAAGACAACGTCGGGTAAGGCGGCGACCACGACGGTGGAAGCGAACACCAGCGCCGCGAACGCCGCGGAGATAACTGCGACACCCCGTCGACGGAGAGCCGCGAACCTCCTACCTCTCTGGCTCGCTGTCAACGTCAAGAGATAGGAGAGAACCAGGACGGATCCTACAGATACCGAGGCCGCCACGGCGAACACCGGATTCAAAGTGTACGACTCTACGTGGGCGGCGGACGCAAATACGGCGAGCGAGGGGACGCCCAGGAACCCCGCTGAGACCGCGAACTCACGCCAACTCGTCTCGACGACGTCGCCGTGGAGTGCCGCCTCCTCGTCGTCCAGTCGACCGAGGACCGCCGCTGCATCGTACGCTGCCGCTGCTACGTAGGGCGAAAAGACGACTGCGTACCATCTCCACCGCCCTCGTTGTTCCAGCCAGAAGGCCGCAAGCGACGACAGACCCAGTGCTATCCAGACCGCTGACAGTCCGAAGAACCCGAGGTAGAGCACCACGTGGTCTGACAGGGAGGTGTCGAAATGGATGACGGCGGCGTACGCAGCCACTAGAACTAGGGTGGCTGCGAGTCCGGCGCGGTGGAAGACGGTCCATCGATGACGCATACCGGTCACACGGCCGCTCCCGGCTTGAATCCAGCGGTGGCTCAGCGGTCATCACGTGATTTATGATGGCAGACGGATACCTACGGCTGATGGAAGACGTACTACGGGATCTCTCGCACCTCGACGAGTACGTTCCCGGCCGCGGAGTCGACGAGGTCGCGCGGGAGCACGACCTCGACCCCGACGAGATGGTGAAGCTAGCGTCGAACGAGAACCCCCTGGGTCCGCCTCCAGCTGCGATGGAGGAACTACGGGAGAACGTCGAGGAAGCCAGCGTCTACCCCACCGCATTACACGCAGACGTCAAGGAGGAGGTAGCGAAGTACGCCGACGCACCGGTGGAGAACACGGTTCTCGGTGCAGGTGCGGACGGCGTCTTCGACACCGTCTGCCGCGCCTGCATCGAGGACGGAGACGATATACTCTGTCCCGAACCCGGGTTCAGCTACTACAGGATGGCGGCGGAGAACGTCGGCGGCGCTGCGAACAGCTACCCAATCCCGAAGGAGGACGGCTTCCGGTACAGCGCAGACGCCGTCGTAAACAGCTACTCAGGGGAGAAGATAGTCTACCTGACGTCGCCGAACAACCCCACCGGCAGCGTGCTGTCGCTCGACGAGATACAGCAGGTCGCGGACGAGGTCGACGGCCTGGTGTTCGTCGACGAAGCGTACTGGGAGTTCAGCAGCCGCGACAGCGCAGTCGACCTCGTCGACCGAGGTGACATCGCCGTCGCGCGGACGTTCTCGAAAGCCTGGGGGCTAGCGGGGATGCGGTTCGGGTACGCCGTCGTCCCCGACGAGCTGGCGGAGGCGTACCGGAAGGTGGTGACGCCGTTCTCCGTCGGAACCCTGACGCTATACGCCGCGGACGCTGCGCTGCAGGACACCGACCACGTGGAGGAGACGCTTGAGCTAGTGGAATGGGGTAGAGAGTACCTGACCGAGGAATTAGACGCTCACGTCTATCCGTCGGAGGCGAACTTCGTGCTGATAGACGTCTCACCCCGGACGGCTGAGGAGGTGGCGAAGGAGCTGGAGCGCCGCGGCGTCATCGTACGCGACACCACTAGCTTCGGTCTACCGGAGTGCATACGGGTCAACGTCGGCACCAGAGACGACACGAAGCGGGCTGTGAAGGAGATCAACGACGTATGCGGGTAGCATTGACGGGTACACCTGGAACCGGTAAGTCGACGGTAGCGCCGCTGATGGCGGAGGAGCTGGATCTCGAAGTCGTCGAGCTATCCCGTCACGCGAGGGAGTTCGCCGCCGAGTACGACGAAGAACGAGGCTCCACGGAGGTCGACGTGGACGAGATGGGGGACTGGGCTGCCGGCCTCGGCGACGTCGTCTTCGACGGCCACGTCAGCCACCATCTCGACGTCGACCACGTAGTGGTGCTCCGCTGTCACCCTGACACCCTGATGGAAAGGTTGAGGGACCGCGGCTACGGCGAGAGCAAGGTACAGGAGAACGCGTCGAGCGAAGCCCTGGACCTCGTCGTCGCTGAAGCCATACACCGGCACGAGGAGGTGTACGAAGTCGACACCACCGACCGGAGTCCCGAGGACGTAGCAGAGGATGTGGTAGAGGCCGTGCGAGGTGGTCTGGTGAACGCGTCAATGGACGGTATCACCGTGGACTGGAGCAGCTGGCTGGAGAGTTCGACGTAGTCGTCCTCCGACGATGTAATACGTCGGCTCAGGTAGAAAGATGAAAATACCATGCCGGAGTCATTCGAAGTAACAGTGTATTCCGTGGACGCAGAGGGTCGACGGTGATGGACGTCGAGAGACGCAAGGAGCTGTTCGGAGACATCGTCCAGCCGCTGGTGTCGGCTACCGACCGCGTAGGGTTGACGCCGAACCAGGTGTCGGTGTTCGCGTTCCTGCTCGCCGTCGCCGCCGCCTCAGCGTTCTACCTTGGGTCTACGTCGGGGTACCTCGCCGGCGTCACGCTGATGCTCGCGAGCGGTGTCTTCGACGTCGTCGACGGCGAGCTCGCGCGGTACAACGACGTCGCGTCCCCGCAGGGCGACATGCTCGACCACACCCTCGACAGGTTCAGCGACGTCGCCCTCATTGCAGGCGTCGCCGGCGGCCTCGACGCGTGGATGCTGGGGACGTTCGCCGTCGCCGGAGTGCTGCTGACGTCGTACATGGGGACTCAGGCGCAGGCGGTGGGCGCCGGCAGGGACTACGGCGGAGTGATGGGGCGCGGCGACAGATTCGCCGTCCTCGTCGCCGGCGGCGTGCTGCATCCCTTCGTCCCGCCAGTAGAGGGGTACACGGTTCTCGAAGGAGTTCTCGTCTTGTTCGCCGTCGTAGGAACTCTGACGGCGGTGCAGAGGTTCCTCGCCAGCTGGCGGGCCCTGGAGGAGTAGATTAGACTTCTGGAAAAGCTTAGCAGACTTCTGGAGAAACTGAGCAGACTTCTGGAGGAGTATAGCAGACTGGAGGAGTAGAGAGTAGAATTCCGGAGGAGTATAGCAGACTATGTCTCGCGGCGGCTACAGCAAGCCAGCGACTCCACCAGGGTATCCGAGCAACGCGGCGTTAGCTATCAACAACACCGATAGCGCAGTCGCCGTCCAGAACCACGGCAGCTTGTTCCCTGCGGGCTCCCTGATCTTCCCCGTGCCGGCATCCCGTAGGACCTGGTGTTTACCTATCTGTATCGAGCCGAGCAACGCCGCCCAGAGCAGGAGCATCACGAGGACGAGGTATCCATCTACGGTTCCCGTCAACGTCTCCACGGTGTACCGCGTTCCCGCCAGGTGTCCGCCGGTGACGAAAAGCACGAGCGCAGAGGCTATGGAGACTTTCTCGAACCTGTCGAGGAACATAGCCGTCAGCTTGTAGTCGAGGTGGCCGTCTCTGGCGGCGGGTAGCACTGCGAAGGTTACGAAGAATACGCCGCCGAGCCAGATGAAGGCGGCGGCGAGATGAAGCAGCTGAGCTACGAAGCCGATTGCCATAGAGCAACCTCGGAGTGGTGGTTAATCACGCTTACGTTACCAGTCCCTACATCGGTGTAGGGAGTTACGTAACCAGACCCTACGTCCAGGTAGGTAGTTACCAGTCCCTACGTCCAGGTAGGTAGTTACCAGCGCTTACGTCGAGGTAGGTGGTTAGCGGAACCAGACCCTACCTCGGGTTAGGTAGTTACCAGCGCTTACGTCGAGGTAGGTGGTTAGCGGAACCAGACCCCATCGTCGAGGGTACGTAGAAGTTCGGCTGACGGAGTCAACTGACTCGATCACGAGTGGATAGAGCACCGTCGTCTCGTTCTTGAGTGTCAGACGATGGCTCCACCCGGACTCCGTGTTTCGCGAGTGTCTCTTCACACTCTTCGGCTTCGTCTTCCGTGAGGTCGTCGAGCTCCAGCGCTACCTCGGATGCGTCCTCCAGCGCACGGAAGTTAGGGGTGAAGCCTTCGGTGAAGGTGGAGAGGGCGACGACCGCGGCTTCCGCGTCGTCCACGAGTCTCCGGACCCGTTCCACTGACTCCGGTGTCACCCTGGAATACGGTTCCTCAGCTACGACGGTGTCGGCGAAGGAATCGATGGTGGATAGACAGGGGTCGTTACCGGAGATAGCTCCCACGGTCACCCTGTAACCCTTCTTCCAGAGCGCGTAGACGGCTTCCAAGCATGCTCCTCCGTTGCCGACGACGTGTACGGGTTCCCGCTGACTTTCCATGGAGTCTGAAAAGGCTGACACCCGGCTGAAACCCTCGTGTGACGTCGAGACTCTGCCGCCGAAAGCATCCTCGACGTTCTCCTCGGATAGAACGTCGCAGGGCGCTCCCATCGCCGTTACCTCGCCGTCGGCCAGCAACGCGATTCGGTCGCAGTACCTCGCCGCGAGATCTAGGTCGTGTATCGCTGCTAGAACCGCTTTATCCTGAACTCTAGCGAGGCCGTGAACTAGCTCGAGCACCTCGACGGCTCTGTGGACGTCGAGGCTAGCCGTGGGTTCGTCCATGACAACCACCGGAGTCCGTTGCGCGAGACATCTGGCGAGGAGTACGCGCTGTCGTTCGCCGCCGCTGACGTCGTCTATCGACCGACCTCGGAACTCCTCGAGGTCGGCGTCCTCCATCGCATCATCTACGGCGTCTGGTTCGGGGTCGCCGCCGACTCGCGGCGTCGACGCGTGTCTACCCATCTCGACCACCTGTTCCACGGTGTACTCGAACGACAGCTCCGTCGACTGGGGCAGCGTGGCGACCCGGCGGGCGCGTTCCCTGTGTGAGAGGCTGATGACGGAGTCACCGAGCAACTCGACGTCTCCGGACTCAGGGGTGAGCACTCCGTTGACCGTCCGCAGAAGCGTGCTTTTGCCTGCGCCGTTCGCTCCGACTACGCCGAAGACCTCTCCTCTCTCTACCCCGAGGTCTACGTCCTCTAGCACTCGTTCGCCGGAGAGCTCCACTGTAACTGAGTCAAATGTGACGGCGGTCAAAGCCTGACCACCTCGCGTCTACGCAGCAGGTAGAGGAAGAAAGGCACTCCGACTAGCGCGGTCACTATCCCGACGGGTAGGGCGTCTCCCTGTAGAAGGAGGCGGGCGGATGCGTCGGCTGTGACGAGGAAGACTGCGCCGGCGAACGCGCTGGTGGGTACGAGTATGCGGTGGTCTGGTCCGACTATCAACCGCATGGCGTGTGGTACGATGAGGCCGACGAAGCCGATGACTCCTGCTACGGCGACGGCGGCGGCTGTGACGACGCTGGTGACGGCGAGCAGTACGCGTTTGGTGTGCTGTGGGTCGACTCCGAGTGTGGCGGCGTCTTCTTCGCCGAGCACGAGGACGTTGAGGTCGCGGGCGTACACCATGAGCACTCCGAAGCCGAGGGCTACGACGGGTAAGCTGCTGCTGACGTGGCTCCAGTCCCTGTGTACGAGGTATCCCATCGTCCAGTAGACGGCGGTGCGGAGGCTTTCGTCGTCGCTGGTGTAGATGAGGTAGCTGACGACGGCGCCGAGGAACATCTGGACGGCGATGCCTGCGAGCAACAGGGTGGCGACTCCGGTTCGTCCGTTCTCGGTGGCGAGCCAGTACACGGTGAACGCGGCAGCCAGCGCCCCTGTGAACGCTGCGAGCTGTATGCTGATGGTTAGTCCGTAGACTATGACTGCGACGGCTCCGACGGCGGCTCCGCTGGATATCCCTACTATCGTGGGGTCGGCCATGGGGTTGCGGAAGAAACCCTGCATCACTGCGCCGCTGGCTCCGAGCGCGAACCCTACGACGGCGGCGACGGCGACGCGCGGAAGCCTGACGTCGACCACGATGGTCTCGTAGTGGCTGGGTCCGTTGAAGAGGGACGTGGCTGGTGCTCCGAACCGTGACAGCTGTGCAGTGACGGAGTCGGCGACGATGGCTGCTATCGAGACGTAGCTGATGTCGACGGGGCCGGCGGAGGAGGCGACGGTGACAGAGAGGGCTAGCGCGGCTGCGAGGACGCTGCACCACCAGGTGGTTCTCGTCCAGATGGACGTGTCGGCGGTGTAGCTGGTGATAGCTGTCTCTATCCGTCCCGACATCGTTACTGCAAGTCGAGTGTAATTAGTTAAAGTTTTGTTGGTTTACTGTATGTCGGAGCTTATGAGGAGCAAGACAGCGGCCATCGCGGCAGCCCTGCTAGCTATCGCTCTGCTGGCTGCAGCCGCACCCGCGGCAGCAGCCGGAGAGTGCGAGTACCCCTACGAGTCGGTCGACGCAACGGGAGAGACCGTTGAGGTAGACGAGGAACCGGAACGCATCGTCACGCTCGCTCCGAGCACAACTCAGACTCTTATAGAGCTCGGTGACGACAACAGGATAGTTGGGACTGAGAGCAACTCGGTGTTCCAGTACCCCGAGGTCGCCGACGTACCCGCGGTAACCTACAACCAGTCCGGCGACAGCATGTTCGACGACGGCACCACGGAGGAGATACTGGATCTAGACCCCGACGTCGTCATCGGCTCCCTGATCCATAACGACCCCATCGTCGGCGAGCTCAGGGACGCCGGCGTCACAGTGTACGCTAGCGGAACCATAGGTTCCCTGCCCGGCATCTACGACAAGGTTGAGGAGAAAGGCAGGTTGACCGGTAGCTGCACCGAAGCCGACGAAGTCGTGGACTGGATGGAGCACGAGGCATCGATCGTGGAGGACACGGTAGCCGGAGTAGAACCCGTCGACGTCTACTACCACGGCGGCTTCTGGCCTGGATACAGCACGACGACGGAGGCGAGCTTCGTCGGAGACACCATAGAACGCGCGGGAGCGTGGATGATACTACGTTTCGAGGACTACGACAACCCCTGGCCTTTCCTCGACGACGAGGAGCTGATAGCGGAGTTCAGCTCGACGGATCCCATGTGGATAGTTCGACCTGACTCACCGTTGGAAGAGTACGATATACCTGAAGAGGACTACTGGAACTCTACTACCGCGGTGCAGGAGGATCAGGTTCTAGACGTCCACCAAAACTACATCCAGCAGTCGGCGCCGAGGGTCGTGATCCCTCTCGCTGAGATGGCGGAGGCTTTCCACCCCGACAGGTACGAGGCTGCTGAGGAAAGAGCGGAGGAAGATGACTCCGGGGGTAGTGCTGGAGGATGGTCCGGGGTCGACGACGCAGAGGAAGCTACCGTGGAGTTCGACGAACAGGACGCGCGAATCGAACCAGGTGACGACTTCTCCATCGCCGAGCTGCCTGGACCCGTGAAGGAGATCGCGTTCGAAGGTCGTGTCGAAGGCAGCGTCAACGTACAGCAGTCGGATGTCGATGGTGCCCCAGGTCGAGCGAGCTACGGCTTCACGGTGACGGCTCCGGAAGACGGGCTCCGTGGCACCGTCGCAGTCGAACCCGACGCCGACGTACCGGTCGACGACCAGTGGATAGCGAAGCACGGGGACGGTGGCTGGAGCCTGCTTGACACCGAGGTCGTGTCAGTCGACGTCGACCTCCTGCAGGCGGAGACGGAGTTCTCCAGGTTCGCAGTCCTAGCTTCGACGGAGCCAGATGCACGCATCACAGCTGTCGACGGTGAAGACGGAGAGATCACGCTGTCGAGCACCGACTCGAGCGACGAGTACGGAGAGATAGTGGAGGCGAGATGGACGGTCGACGGCGAGACATCCACAGGCGACACCGTCACGGTATCGGTCGAGGACGAGGGCTCCGTGGAGGTGGAGCTGGAGGTTGAGAACGACGCCGGACTCACCGGGTACGCGGAAGCCGAGTACGCCGCTGAGGACGTCGAAGACGGTGTCGAGGAACCGAGGGATTTCGACATCGACGAAGCAGGTGAAGGGGAGGACGACGCCGACGAAGCGGATGACGGTGGACTGCCGCTACCTGGCTTCGGCTTCGTAGCTGCGGCGGCTGCGTTGCTAAGTTACGCGGGCGTCAGGAGACACAGTTAGCGGCGGAAGAGATTGGCGTGAATCAGCGGTAGAGCTCCCTCAGAGGGGTAGAAGTTCCCTCAGAGCGGTAGAAGTCCTCAGGGCGGTAGAAGTCCCCTCAGCTCTGGAAGTCGTCGACGACGCGTTCGATGCAGCCGTGTCCCTTCCGGAAGTAGCTGAAGTGATCGGGGACGTGGTTGACGTTGTGGTCGAAGTAGTTTGGGGGTGTCTCGCCGTTCGCTCCGGTGCCGCCGAGGGCGTCGGATAGCTCGGCGGCACGGTAGTACTCGTTCAATGTGCCGTCGTGACGTATCCAGTAGTTGTGCACCTCTTTCGCGCTGTCGCGGACGCCTTTGTAGTATCGGCCGCCTCTCCCGACGGTGTCGCTGTCGACGCCGGCACCCAGCATGCTGACGCTTTCGACGACGTCCTCCATCCTGGACCGCTGGAGCACCCTCAGGCTCTCGAGGGCTGGGCCTGCTCCGAGGCTGTTGGTGATGTACCGGACTGGGACGTCGTGTTCGTTGATGTAGTCGTAGGTGAACTGCGCTAGCTTGGGGCCGTTCCGTCGTCCTATCTCGATTCCCTTCCGCCAGGTGGGACCGTGTCCGTCGGTGTCCCAGGTGAAGGCGACGACGGTGCCGTCGTAGCCGCCGCCCTTCCTCAACGCGCCCTCCATCATCGAGATCCGTCCGAGAGCGGCTTCCTCGCTGGCGAGCCAGCCGTGGACGAAGACCATGAGCTCGTCGACGTCGTCGCCGTCGGGGAACTCGCCTTCGGCGTCGTAGTCGGTGTAACCGACTCCGGGTTTCATGCGGACGTCGAAGGCGGAGTCGACGACTGCGAGAGGGAGGATGAGAGAGGGTCTGCTGAGGGTGAACCGTTCACGGGGAGCGACCTCGAAATGTCCGCGGGTGGAAACACGGGGGAAGCTCCTGTCGACGCGGCCGGCGCGCCTGTGGACGTTGTCCTCGAGCCCGAGGGTGAAGAACGCCATCCCTGCCGTGTGTTTCAGGCTCTTCCGGAGGTTCATCAGTCGTCGTTGCCCGCGGGCACGTAAACATCTTTCCGAACCCGAAACCATGGAGGAGTTGTTCCGTTCGTCAGCTGTCGTCCCTCTTTCTCCGTAGTCCCTCTCCCTCTCTCTTCTCTCTTCCGAGCTACGAGTTCAGGCCCCAGATTTAGTGCTTCCAGACGAACTCGCCGTCCTCCTGCACCACCTCGCCGTCGAACTCTATCCTGCCGTCGCTGACGTCCTTGATCATGTCGACGTGGACCGCGCTGTCGTTGCCCTCCCGGCCCTCGCCTACGTTGTCGTCGTACGCCCGACCCAACGCCATATGCACGGTCTCACCCATCTTCTCGTCGAAAAGCATGTTGTAGGTGAACCTGTCGATGTCGCGGTTGGTGCCGATGCCTAGCTCACCCAGCCGGCGCGCGCCTTCGTCGGTGTCCAAGAGGTCGTCGAGCGCCTCCTCGTTGCGTTCAGCCCGGGACTCCACGACGACGCCGTCCTCGAACTCGAGGTAGACGCCCTCCATCTCCCTGCCCTGATGTATGAGGGGTTTGTCGAACAGGACCTGGCCTTCGACGCTGTCGGGCACCGGCGCCGTGAACACCTCGCCGCTCGGCAGGTTGTTCTTACCCGAGCTGTTGACGGCGTGCATGCCGTCGACGTCCATCGAGACGTCGGTGTCGTCGCCGACGACGCGGACGGTCGACGCTTCGTCGAGCTGCTCCCGTAGCTCCTCCTGACTGTCGTGGACCTCCTGCCAGTCACGAAGTGTTGCTTCGTAGACGAACTCCCTGTACTCCTCCGAGGCCATGTCGGCGTTCTGCGCGTAGCTACGGGTGGGATGCTGCGTGAGACACCAGTTCGTGGAGAGGCGTTCCTCCGTTATGGGTTTGGTTACTCGGCTGCGTTCCGCGAGAAGCTTCCCGGGGACGTCGTTCATCTCGTTGACGTTGGCGTCGCCGCGGACGTGTACGGCGGCGTCGGCTTCCCTGTAGAGCGCGAGAACGTGCTCCGGCAACGTGAACTCGCCGTCGTGAGCCTTCAGATACGCACGTCCGGCTTCGTCTGAGCTGTACAGGGTGACGACGTTTCCGCCGCGTCGACCTATCTCTTCGTTCAACGCGACGACGAGGTCGTGCGCCTCCGGTGGCGCGGTGACGACGACGTCTTCGTCGCGCTCTAGCTCGATGCTCCAGTCACAGATTATCTCCGCGTGCTCCTTCACCCTTGGATCCATGAGGTTGAGGAGGCCTCCGAGGGTGAAAAAACCGCCGGAGCGTTCACGGGTCTACCGGCTGTAGACGAGCCCCGCGACCAGCGAGGCGAGGTATCCCACGACGACGCCTACGGCGAGGTAGAAGGGGTCGCCGGGCAATGGCGTACTGTCGACGATGTAGACGACGCCGGCGAGCGTCCACACCACGGACGCGGCGAGGAGGAACAACAGTACGGTGAACGCGAGGACGCCGAGCAGACGGAGCTTCCGCTCGGCCGCGTCGACCTTCGTCTCCAGACGCCGGTACTTCCTCCGCGCCTTCGATATCTCGTCGTCAAGCATCAGGGAGAGCAGTCGTTTCAGCAGCTCCGCGAATAACGCCCAGACTCCCCGACTACGGCTTCCCTCCCTTGACCCAGGTGTTATCTCTATCCCGGGGTCTCTCTCAGCGTCGTCCCCGCTGTCTCGCGTGGTTTCGTCGTGGTCATCGGGGTCTTCAGTCATAGAGCAGTCTTTGTTCGATGCCTCGTGACACCGTTATCTCCTCGGTGTCTCCGAACCGGAACCGCACCCGGTGGTCCCTGGCTTCCACCATCGTTACGTCCTGCATACGTCGGGCGAGCGACAGGGTGCCGCCGGCGGGTTTGAACACTATCTCGTCTTCGCCGCGGATTTCCACCCGCCAGCCTTCGCCGTTCAGGTGTACGTTGCCGGACTCCGCCTCCACCCGCGTCGTCAACACCATCCGGTCGAACAACCGTTTCAGCTCCTCGAGAAGCGTCTCCGAGTCCTCTACGTCCTTCTCTCCCTCGGGTTCCTCTATCTCGACCTCCAGGTCCATATGTAAGGTAGGGGTCGGCAGGTGCATAAAACCCGACCCGACTACAGCTGTCGACGGCGTCGAAGACGAGGGAGGCGGGTGAAGATGGAGGCGAACGGTTTTTGCGTCGGCCGCCCAGAATCCACCATGGAGAAGCTGTTCGCTCCGTGGAGGATAGAATGGGTAAGGAGGAGGGACTCGGAGGAGGACGAAGGCTGTGTGTTCTGCAGTATGTGGGAGGGGGGAGAGGACAGGGAGGAGCTCGTGGTCGCGCGCGGTGAGTCGAGCTTCGTCGTGATGAACAACAGCCCCTACAACCCCGGACACGCGATGGTGGTGCCCGCCGACCACGTGGCGAGCTACGAGGCTCTCGAGGAAGACGTCGTCTTGGATCACGCGCTGATGAAGCAACGGACTCTAGAGGCGATGAAGGCGGCGTTCGAACCCGACGGCTTCAACACGGGTTTGAACCTCGGCAGCCACAGCGGCGGCAGCATCCGCGGCCACCTACACACCCACGTCGTCCCCCGGTGGGAGGGGGACACCAACTTCCTGCCGGCGACCGCGGACACGAAGGTCATCGTCCAGGAGATACGGGAGAGCTACCGCGAGCTACGGCGGGGGTTCCTAGAGCTGGAGGGAGCCGTCGACGCGGACGGAGCCGTGGAGTTCCCGTAGTGATTAGGCGAATCCGCATGCTTTACTCGGTCTCTCTTACCTCGAAGACGTAGCCCGCCGGCGACTCCAGCAACGCCATCCTATCTCCCCAGGGGGCTTCGTCCGGTCCCCAGAGCAGGTTCTCGTCGGCTCTCTCGCTGACCGAGTTGAGGTCGTCTATGGCGACGACGTAGACCGCTCCCTCACCCCGGGGTTCCACCGGGGGTTCGAGCCCGTACTCCCGAAGCTCCTCCTCTGTGTGATCCTGCTTGATCTTCAGCTCGACACCTTCAAGGCCGTAGCTCACGCTGGAGTCCCCGACCCGTGATGGCTGCAAGCCTAGTACGTCCTCGAAGAAACCGCGCGACAGTTCGAGGTCCGGCGTCGTGAGGTAGTTCTGAAGCATCTCCGTCATCACCCTCTTGATGGGAGGCAGGATGTATGAGGGCGTCGGAAACCCTCAAAAGCTAAAAACAGTGTTTGAGTCTACGTCAGAAACAAGAGCTAGAGACACAAACTGTTTCCTTATGACGAACTTCAAGGGAGATCAGAGCCGGAGATGGTTTCTGAAGATATCGACGGCTTCTGCAATCACATCTACAGGGTTGACGGGCTGCCTACATGGTGGTGACGGTGGATCTGGTTTCCGCAGGTGGATACCTGCTTCGTCGGAACCTGATGTCGGTTACTTCGAGATGGACGCAGTAAACGCTCCGACTGACGAAGACATGGTGTACGGCTTCGACAGCGACGAGGTAGATCACGTTCTAGAGTTCGACGCCGCACAGGTTCTCGAGACCTCGGCGACGGGTTCACCATCCTGGGACGTAGAACAGGTCGACGCGTACGGTGTGTTCGAGGTGTATCATGGCGACCTGGACTCCGGAGAGTACGCCGCATGGGACGGCCGGAGGCTCGTGGAAGCCGAAGACCAACAGGATCTCTTCGACGTCATAGACGCTTACAACGGAGAAACCCGGCGGTTGCACGAGGAGGACGAGGAATACAAAAGAGTTAGCGATGAGGTGGCGGCTGCGGAGGTCGTCAGAATCTGGAGCCACGACACCGGAGTCGTAGCCTACGGCGTCGAGGTTGGGGACGAGGAAGGCGAGCTAACGGTAGCTGCCACCGGCGAGGTCGACGACCTCAGGGAGATAGAGGAGAACCTACACGGCAAGGAACACGTAATCTTCCTCGGTGACGACGTCGAGATAGAGGACGGCTGGCTGTACGCCACAGCTGTGGTCGAGGAAGGAGAGTACATGAGAGCCGTCGGCGCATCCGCCGAAGCGTCGGGCTCCGACGAGGTAACGGAGTCCCCGCCGCCAGCGGTCTCGCTCGACGTTTCGTACGACGACGAATCCGACGAAGCCACGGTGTTACACGAAGGCGGCGACCACGTCGACGAGCTCCGCGTCTACGTCGACGGAGAGGTCGCTGACAGCGTCGAAGACGTCCAAGCGGGTGACTCCCTGACGGTTCCGGTGTCAGAGGGCGACGAAGTAAGGGCTACCGTGGTGGATGGCGAACGTGAGACCGGAACCAAGCTCGGAGTTTACCATCCGGAAGATGGCTGAAGCCCCCTTCCGATCCTTTACTCGTAGAACTCGCCGCCTTCCCGCTGCTCCCTGTCCTTCTGGCTCATGGGTTTGTTTGCCCGCGGCCGACCGGTGTCGGGGTCCTTACGGAACGTCATGTCGACGGTTTCGAGGAAGCTGTCGAATCCCTCCTTCACCGGACACGGCGCGTCAGCATGACCCTCCACCCCTGGTTCGCCGTCGAACACCATGGCGCGGTCGCTGACGTAGTCGAGGAACACCAGGTCGTGGTCGATGACGACGACGGGGACCTCTGCGTCGCGGGCGAACCTGCGTATGCTCTTGGCGAGCGAAACCCGGGTCTCGACGTCGAGGTACGCAGAGGGTTCGTCGAGGAGGTAGGCGTCGGCGTCCTGACCGAGGCAGGCGGCGACGCCGACGCGCTGCAGCTCACCACCCGACAGCTCCGTGGTGTCGCGGTCGTAGAGCTCCCTGAGCTCGAGAGGCTGCTCCACGAAGCTCTGGTACCGCTGACTGCTCATGTCGACGTCCTGCATCAGGACGAACTCGACCTTCGCCTCCGGAGGATCGAGATGCTGGGGCTTGTACGCGAAAGACGCGTGGGTGTCGAGCTCTCCTTCGTCGGGTTCGAGCTCGCCCGCCAGCATCTTCACGAACGTCGACTTGCCGATAGCGTTCTCACCCAAGACGCCGACGACGTCGGCTTCACGTAGCTCGCCGGAGTCAACCGAGAGATCGAACGACGAGAAAGACTTCCCTAGTTCGGGGTACTCGACCACTACGTCGCCGGTGGAGGCTCCTGCGCTCCCTCGTTCGAACGATATCTCCTCGTCACGTATCCGGAGGTTGTGGCTCTTGAGGTAGCCCTTCAGGTACTGGTTGACTCCGACGCGCGACGACATCGCGTTCGACACCATGCCGTACGCGCCGGGTTCACCGTGGAAGACGTGCACGAGGTCGCTGACGACGTCGAGCGTCGCGAGATCGTGCTCCACCACGACGGCGCGCCGGTCGCCGGCGGCGTCAGCGGTCTCCTCACGGATGGCGCGGGCGACGTTCAAACGCTGCCGGACGTCGAGGAACGACGACGGTTCGTCGAGCAGGTAGACGTCGGCGTCACGCGACAGACAGCCGGCTACCGCGACGCGCTGTAGCTCGCCGCCGGAGAGCGCGGAGACGTCGTTGTCGAGGGTCTCCTGTATCTCCAGCGACTCCACCAGCCGGTCGACAGCGCCGCGTTCGTCCAGCTGCTCCAGCAGCTCCTCCGCGGTTCCGGTGAACGACGCCGCTATCTCGTCGACTCGCTGCACCTTCGCCGCCGACGTAACCGCGTCTTCCGCGAGGCGTTCGAAGTACGTCTGTAGCTCGGTGCCGCGGTGCGCGGTCACTATCTCGCTCCACTCCACGCCTTCCTCGTACTCCCCGAGGTTAGGGTGTAGTTCACCGGAAAGTATCTGCAGCGACGTCGATTTCCCGACGCCGTTCCGTCCGAGCACTCCGACGACGCGGTCCTCCTTCGGCGCCGGCAAGCCGTACAGCCGGAAGCCGTTCTCGCCGTACTGATGGAGCTTCTCACCCGTCTCCTCCACGAGGTTGACGAGCTTGATGGCGTCGAACGGACACTTGTTAGCGCTGATGCGATGGCCCTCCATCACCACGCTTTCGCTGATACGGGCTTTACCCTCTTCCTCGTCGATGTAGAAGCCCTCGGGACCTGTCGGCGACCTGTTGAGGGGGTCGAAGTTCACGCACTCGTGCTCGCACTTGCTGGGGTTACATAGCTCGTCGTCGACGACGGCTATCAGGTCGCTCATCACCCTGGGGTTCCGGTTCGGCGGGAAAAGAGGTTTCGTTCCCCTATCGGTTCCTCGAACCCTGTAGAATAGCTGTCTGAAGTGATGAAAGGAGTCCGAGGGAGACTTATGGGGCTTCCACGTATCGTGTAAGCCATGGTTCACCACCACGAGCCCGACACCTCACACGGCTCCGACGACAGCTGCAGATGCTGCAGGGTCTGCGACATGAAGGAATGCAGGCGGTGTCGGGAGGAAGGAGGACCCCACAGTGAACACGACCACGGCGAGGCGCACGTAGACCACTCTGGTCACGAGGAGATGTTCAGGAAGCGGTTCTTCGTCTGCCTCGTGCTGTCGCTCCCCGTGCTCTACTACAGCGAGATGCTGCAGGAGTGGTTCGGCTACACTTCAGTGACCTTCCCCGGCAGCGAGCTCGTCGCACCGGTTCTCGGTGCAGCGGTCTTCCTCTACGGCGGCGTGCCCTTCCTCCGGATGGGTGCGGTGGAGGCGCGGAACAGAGAACCCGGTATGATGCTCCTGATCTCGCTGGCCATCACCGTGGCGTTCGTCTACAGCGTCGTAGCGGTGGCGTTCGACGTAGGTGAACCGCTGTTCTGGGAGCTCGTGACCCTGATCGTGATATTCCTCCTCGGTCACTGGATAGAGATGCGAAGCGTCCGCCGCGCCTCCGGCGCTCTAGACGAGCTCGCCGAGCTGTTGCCGGACACCGCCGAACGCATCACGGAAGACGGTGACACGGAGGAGGTCAGGGTCGACGAGCTACGGGAAGGCGACATCGTCCTCGTCAGACCCGGCGCGAACGTGCCCGCGGACGGCGTGGTCGAGGAAGGGGACTCGAACGTCAGCGAGGCGATGATAACCGGTGAATCCCGCCCCGTGAAGAAGGAGCCCGGCGACGAGGTCATCGGCGGCACCACCAACGAGGACGGGAGCCTCCGCGTCCGCGTCACCGCGACCGGCGACGACACCGCTCTCTCGGGGATCATGCGACTGGTGGAGGAGGCTCAGAAGAGCCGGTCGCGTACGCAGGTGCTGGCGGACCGCGCCGCAGGCTGGCTGTTCTACGCAGCTATCGCGGTGGCGGCCGTCACCGCGGTCGCGTGGACCGCAGCGGTCGGGTTCGGCCTACCCGTGGTAGAACGCGTGGTGACCGTGCTCGTGATAGCGTGTCCGCACGCCCTCGGTCTCGCCGTCCCCCTCGTGGTCGCCATCAACACGACGATGGCGGCGCAGAACGGCATGCTGATACGCGACCGCATCGCGATGGAGGAAGCCCGCAACCTCGACATCGTCGTCTTCGACAAGACCGGCACGCTGACGAAGGGCGAACAGGGAGTCGTCGACGTCGCCACAGCAGGGGACTGGGACGAGGACACGGCTCTGGCGTTGATGGCTGCCGCGGAAGCCGACTCGGAGCACATGATAGCGGAGGCCATCCGCGGGGAAGCGAGCGAACGCGGTCTCTCCGTCCCCGACGTAGGTGGGTTCGAAGCTCTGGAGGGACGGGGTGTCAGAGTCTCCGTCGAAGACACCACTGGTTCGGGAGTACAGGGGGTCGGGGTATCCGCCGGTGACCTGGTCTACGTCGGCGGACCCAACCTCTTGCGTCACCTCGACGTCGAGCTCGACAGCCACCTAAAGGCGTTCGCGGGGGAGGCAGGTGACCGTGGTCAGGGTGTCGTCTACCTCGTTCACGACGGTGACGCGGTGGCCGCGGTGGCGCTGGCGGACGTCGTACGCGACGAGAGCTACGAAGCCATCGACGCGTTGCACGAGATGGACGTCGAGGTCGCGATGTTGACGGGTGACTCCGAGGACGTCGCCCGCGCGGTGTCGGAGGAGCTCGGCATAGACACGTACTTCGCGGAGGTGCTGCCGGAGGACAAGGACGAGAAGATAGTCGAGCTACAGGAGCAGGGTAACCTCGTGGCGATGGTGGGCGACGGAGTCAACGACGCGCCTGCGTTGACGCGTGCGGACGTCGGCATAGCCATCGGCAGCGGCACGGACGTCGCCGTCGAGTCCGCGGACGTCGTGCTCGTCGAGAACGACCCACGTGACGTCGCCTCGCTCGTCCGATTGAGCCGGAAGAGCTACCGGAAGATGCAGGAGAACATCGTCTGGGCCGCCGGATACAACGTGTTCGCGCTGCCGCTCGCCGCCGGCGTCCTCGCTCCAGTAGGGGTGCTGCTGTCGCCGGCGGTTGGCGCCGTGCTGATGTCCGCGAGCACGGTCATCGTAGCGGTGAACGCTCAGCTACTGCGCCGAGCCGACATCAACCTGTGAAGCTCTTCGTCGAAAATCTGGACATCGACGACTCCCAAACCTGAAAGCGGCGACGAGCACCCGGATGCAGAGAACCATCTCATAGATAGGACGGAGGGCCCGTAAATCGGGTTCGGAGGGAAGCTATAGAGTTCATGACAACTGATACTGACGTCACGACCGCCGAGTACTCGAACTAACCCACCGTCTTTGACCAGGGGCGACAACCCACTCCCTCGACGTCATTAATCAGTAGATAGTTTTGGTGTTCTGGGCATCTGCTGGGGACAGCAAGTAGCTTTCCCGTCCGTAGTTATACATGCGTTCTTACTTCTTGAAAATCAGCTTCAGGGTTTAACGTGATTACCCTCGAAGGTTAGATTATGAGCCGGAAACTCGACACGCTGGCGTTCGCGTCGTCGGCCGCTGTAGTCGCGGCCTTGATAATGGTGATGCTGGGTATCGCGGGTTACCTCGGAGTGTACACCGGGGCTGTGGAGGCGATGGAGACCTGGCACATGTTCTTCAGCGTCACGGCTGTGGGAACCGTGACCGGCGCGGTGGAGGCAGCAGTGTGGACGTTCGTGTTCTGCGTACCCTTCGTTGCCATGTACAACAGGCTCGTCGGTGAGATACCTGAGATAGGTGGATCAGATAGAGCCGAGGGAGTAGAGGGAGCATGAACCTGCGGTACGTCTGGCTGCGACTAGCTGTCGGTACACTGGGCCTCGCGACGGTCTCAGGTGTTGCGGGGGCCCACGCCGGCAACGAGAGCTATTATGCCTGCCCCGGGTGGGGCAGCCACATGACCGATGGATGGGGGCATATGGGTGCATGGGGCGGAGGGTGGATGATACTATGGGGGCTGCTCTGGCTGGTTCTGCTGGTGGTCGTCGTCGCAGCCCTGGTGCGCTGGCTGACCCAGGAGAGCGGCAGAGGAGACGACGCCATGGATACGCTACGCGAGAGATACGCACGCGGTGACATAGATCACGAGGAGTTCGACAGACGTCGC
>JAQZDA010000027.1 GCA_028751075.1 Euryarchaeota archaeon Ods02
GACGATGTCGCCGACGACGATGTCGCCGACGA
Source organism: Euryarchaeota archaeon Ods02 (assembly GCA_028751075.1). GTDB lineage: Archaea > Halobacteriota > Halobacteria > Halobacteriales > Halorutilaceae > JAQZDA01. The sequence continues at coordinate 33 of JAQZDA010000027.1, forward strand.
CGATGACGACGACGTCGTAGCCCCCGGTCAGGAACAGACTCTCCAGCCCGGTGACAGGATCTTCCACGGTGAGAACCGTATCCTGGACTTCGGAGCCGGATTCGGTGGAGATGACTTCACCGACTACGAGACCGTTGACGGCGTAGAGATCGGCGACATAGCTACGCTCTCCGACGAAGGCCAGACCATCGAGCGCGTCCACTGGGACGCTCTCGACGGTGAGAGGGGTACGTTCTACCTCGACGGTGACGACGACAACGCGGCAGACCGCGTACGTCTCCGTCAGCCTCTCCCGGCTGAGGTCGATCTCCGTGACGCACAGGGCAACCTTCTCGACGAAGGTGAAGCCGTAGAACGCGGTCAGGACATCACCCTGGAAGCCGACTACCCGCCTGGATTCGCGGCAGCCGGCCACCAGCTTAACTTCATAGCGTTCGAAGAGGACTTCGACGTCACCCGTGAGTTCGGGACCACCACGGCTGACACTGATGAAGGCATCCTGGTGACGATCACTCTAGACGAGACCGGTGAGTTCGACATCGGTACGAGTCCCGGTGGGTCCGACGACAGAGATGCGGTATTCTTCGACGACGACCGCTACGAAGGTGAGTTCGACGACCTCTACGCCCTCTCCGTCGTCCGTGACGACGACCCCGAGCTAGAGCTCGCGGAGGATCAGGCGTACCAAGGTCAGAGGATCGGCTACGAGATAGCTCCCGCGACCGACCAGGAGACCTTCGCGGTAACCATCGACGCGGATGACGTCCGCAGGCCGCTGGACCTCGACAGCAACGTTCGAACCTTCAGGTTCGAGGACGAGCTAGAGGACCGAGGCCACATCTTCCGCTACGACGCGGATGAAGACGAGCAGAACCTTGACTTCAACAACAACGAGTACGTCGTCCACGACCTGGGTGACGAAGCATCCGGTCAGCTTCTCGGCATCGGTAACGCCGAACTCGACGTACCAGCTAGCGGAAATGTCGCAGGGACCGGCGTCATCGGCGACGCTAGAGACCAGGGCGCGCTCAGGTTCGAAGCGATCTTCGGAATATTAGAGCGTGATGGACAGGCGTCCAGCCGAATCGCCACCAAGCACCTCGATGACACCGACGTGGACATCGAGCTCTACTGGGGCGACGAGATAGGCGCCTCCTCCATCCGCGACGAAGGCGGAGCGCTCAACGCGCTAACCGCCTGGACCGCTAACGAGGACATCGACGACCGCACGCTGACCGTCGACGAGGCCGAGATCGACATCGATCAGCCTCCGACGACCTACGTGCCGGGAACCGAAGTAGACATCAACGGTACCACCACTGAAGGTGTCGACGATGTCTACGTCCTCATCCGTGACAGAGACAACTACCTGCCGCTGTTCAGCGAAGGAGGTACTCCCCTCTCCGTGAACGGCGAGTTCGAGGAGACCCGAGTCCAGCTCGACGATGAGGACGGACCCGGCTCCGACATCCTCGCACTGCCTGGATCCTACAGGTTCGGTGTCATAGACGCAGTTGACGTAGCAGCCTTCGCGGACCGTGAAGGATACGTCAGCATCAGCGAAGCTCTCAGGGACGAGCCAGGACTACCGTCCGCCGCGTTCAACCGTGGAGCCAGCGAAGCGCAGTCCATCCGCGTCGCTGAACCCACGCTCGACGCGCAGATAGAGACCTACCAGGGCCAGGTCTACAGACCCGACGGCCTCTACATAAGCGGTGAGCTCATCGGACCGCGCGAGTTCACCATAATCGCGAGCGACACACGCGGCCAGACGATGTTCGAGACCGGCACGTCCGACCGACGTGACCACACCATCGACGAAGAGGCCCTACCGCTCGAGACACAGGACCAAGAGCCCCTACAGTCCGGTACTGTACAGGCCTTCGTCCTGAGTCCGGGCCGCGACGGCCTGTTCGGTGACGGTACGTTCTCGCATGCGGCTCTCGGGACTGGACAGGGCTTGGAATCCACCATAGGCAACCTCGGTCAGCTGCTTGAAGGACTCGACGGCGACGACGCAACACGAACCCCTGCGCAGACCAGGGATATCGTGATGTCGCAGACCGTAGAGGCCCCGGGCAGTGACGACCTCGCGGTCACCGACAGCTTCCGCCTGGCGACCGAGTCCAGGACGGAGATAGACGATGTCGTGCCCGAGGAGCACGCCAACATCTCCGGCGTCCATGCGATAGAGCAGGGCATGACCATGGTAGTCCGCGGTTCCACCAACCGTAACCCAGATCAGGTTACGATGGTCGTAGAAGCCACGGACGGACCTGAAGACGGACTAGCCGCGTTCCCCGTCGAGACCACTGAAGAGTGGGACTTCGACGGCATCTGGTCCGTCGAGATGGAGATCACCGAGGAAGTCGACGCGGGTACGTACGACCTGCAGGTCGACGACGGTGACACGACTGACATCATCGAGATCGAGATAGTCGGCGAAGGCGAAGGGCCTGAGTACAGGGAAGCCGACATAGAGGCGCTGCAGCAGCGCATCACCGAGCTCGAAGGTGACGTCGAGGAGCTCCAGGGCGAGCGTGACGAACTGCAGGACCGCATCGCCGAGCTCGAGCAGGAGAACGAAGAGCTGCGACAGGAGCGTGACGACCTGGAAGACCAGCTCGACGACATCGAAGACCCCGACGACCCTGAAGAGCAGCCTGGCTTCACCGTAGTCGCCGCGCTGCTCTCGCTGATCGCAGTGGCGCTTCTCGCGATGCGCCGCCGCGAACAGTAGGGTCGGTCTTCACGACGACCAGGTAGCCCCGCACCGCTTTCCAACCATTTTCTCTGCCGAACACAGTACCCGTTAGCCACGGCTTCATCGACGCTATCGAGAGGCTGCCGTGCACCAAGACGTCTCTACCGAGGCTCTTATTAAGCCGGCCTGCCTCGCGTCACCTATGAGCTTACGTGTAGTGGTCTCTGACCCCGACTCCGGAGACTCCGTCCAGGTGGAGGCCGACGAACAGCGGTTCCAGGGCTTGGAGATAGGTGACGAGGTAGACGGCTCCGCAGTGGGGCTCGACGGCTTCACTCTGGAGATAACCGGCGGCAGCGACGACACAGGCAGACCCATGCGCGGCGACGTCGAAGGCAGCGGGATAGAGGAGGTGCTGGTGACAGGTGGCACCGGGTTCAACCCGAGTCAGAAGGGGGAGAGACGACGGGTGAGCGTCCGCGGAAGCACCGTCAGCGACGAAGCCGTACAGGTGAACACGAAGGTAGTGGAACACGGCGGAGGGAGCCTTGACGACCTGGTCGGCGGCGACGGAGAGGACGGCGACGAAGGCGAAGGCTCGGAGGAGTAGTCGAGCCACCACCGGAGTACAGGAACTCCGATGGAGCTTCGGACAGTCTTATTTCAGATGGTGTTTAAGCTTAGTCTGTTCAGCTACGCTTCAGCTGTTCTATAGCGTCTTTCACGAGGTCGTCGTCACCGGTTCTGCGTTTCACGGCTAGCGCGGCAGCGGCTTCTACGTCGACGTCCCCAAGCCTCCGGTGCTGCTGGTTTATCTCGGCTACGGCTTCACGTCTTTCGAGGCCGTCTCTCTGAAGCTGGGCTACCGCTCGTTCGAAGACGTCCTCCTCCACGTGGCCTTCGAACCCCGAGTCGAAGATGGTGTCGGCTGAAGGGACGTCGCCGTCTTCCAGGGCTTCGACGCCCGTGTGCTGGAACGCAGGCGTCAGCTCTCCGTCGTCTTTCTTCTCGAGCGCTCCTGCGTCTACGGCGTGTTCGACGACGTCCTCGGCTTCACGTGGGCCGTACCATCCGTACTCGCCGGAGAGCAGGTAGATTAGCTCGCTGCGATGTAGAGCGGAAGCCCCTCTCCTGATGTAAGGCGTCGCTACCGTCCGCTCGAGCATCTACTCGACGAGTTCGGCGTTGACGACTCCGTCCTGACCGGGTCGGCTGACTACCTGGGCTTCGCCTTCGCTGGTCTCCACGATGGCGCCCTTGGTGACGATGTCCCGTCGGGCGTAGTTGGGGTTCGCCTGGTTCTCCACGACTCCCTGTAGCTCGGCGCGGGTGGTGTCGCCGCCGTCGATGACGTTGACCTCGTCTGTGGCGAGCACCTTGGTCTTGGTGTCGCCGCCACGGACGACGACCGTCTTGTAGTCGCTGTCTCCGACACTGGTCTCCGTGGGCTCGTCACCTAGCTCGTGCTTGCGTTTCTTCCTTCCGAGCCGTCTACGTCCACCGGTCTTCTTCCGGATGCTGTCTCCCTGCCACTTCATAGATGTGTGGACGCGTTGGTTGGATTAAACCCCTGTGGTTCGACGCCGGTGTTCGGAGGTGGCGCTGGTGGTCCCTGCGTCCGTCGATCGCGGTTCCTGCGTCGTTACGTCTATAGTCAGGGGGTACGACTTCGGAACTAGCTGATGAACGGAGGTCTACGGCGTTGAATCTCGGCGAGGTCTCGTGGCGGGAGGCAGCGGAGGCGGAGGCCTCGGTCGCTCTGCTGCCGACGGGGAGTACCGAGCAACACGGCCCGCATCTACCGCTGGAGACCGATTCTCTGGCGGCGGAGGCTTTCGCAGCAGGTGCCGCGGAGAGATCTGCGGACGCGGTATGTCTCCCCTCTGTAGAGGTGGGTGTCTCCCGAGAACACGCAGCTTTCGACGGCTCTCTCTGGGTTTCTCCGGACGTCTTCCGCGGATACGTCCGCGAGGTGCTGGACTCCGCGTCACGGTGGTTCGACGCCGCCGTCGCGGTGAACGGGCACGGCGGTAACGTCACCGCGCTGCAGGAGGTGTGCGCCGGTCTGACCCGTGACGAAGCGCTGCTCGCGACCGAGTGGACGTGGTGGAACGCGCTCGACCGCGACGACATGGGGCACGCGGGGAAGCTGGAGACTTCGCTGATCCTGTATCTCTCGGACGTCAGGTGTCCTCCGGAGGACGGTGTCGAAGCCTGGGGTCGGTACGTCGAAGGCTCCCAGGTTGCGTACGACGTGGAGGAGTGGTCGGAGGACGGCGTCGTCGGGGCTGCGTCGGAGGCCTCCGTGGAGCTGGGTGAGGAGCTGTACAGGGAGGGTGTGGAGTCCCTGGAGCGGCTGGTGGATGAGCTGGCTGACGAGCTATAGGACGGGTGTCATCTGATTTCCGGATTTCGTAGGTAAGTCCTACGGAGGGGTTACGGGTCCCCTTCAGGTGGAGGGTGGTCCGCGGAAGTAGTTGAGAACCCTTTCTGCGTACCGTTGTTTCGCGAGCAGCACGTTCTTGATCGACGGCGGGTTGTCGAGATCTATGGATTCGGCGACCTCGTGCGGTAGCGCGAGGGTGGCGCTGGGCACTCCGTTGGACCCTCTTACGGGTATATGGTGGTTGTCGAGCTTGAACACCAGCGGGTCGTCTGTGTCACCGTGGTAGATGCCTCTGTGGAGCTCTTGGTACTCGACGTCGTGGATGACGGCGTCGTCTGTGTCGTGGGGTTCGACGTACAGCCGGCCGAGGTAGTATCCGCTGCTGAACTCCTCGAACATGTTAACAGTTAACATGCCGAGACTTATACGTGTTGCGCCGGTCGTCGTACGCCCGTCACGCGAATCCACCAGTATAGTTCGGGCTTCGTAAGGGAACAGATGCTCTATCTGAAAGTCCGGGCGCCCGAGCTACAGTCCTTCGAGGTCGTCGCCGAGGTCACCCATCTCGTCCTCTAGCTCCTGTTCTATCTCGGCTTCGAGGTCGTTCATCTCGGTTCCTCCGTCACCTCCAGCGGTAGCTTCCTCGCCACCTCCGGCGTCCCCTCCGCCGCCTCCGTCACCTATACCTAGGCCCATGTCGTCGAGGAGGTCGTCGGCCTTGTCCTCGAAGTCGCTGCTGATGCTCTCTAGCTCGTCCTCCATCTGCTCTCCGATTACCTCCTCCGCGACCTGGTCGGTGCTGTCCTCGCTGATCCTGTATATGTCTAGAACAACTCCGCCTTCCCTGGTTCCTTCCAAGATACGCTGGAGGGCTTCGTCGCCGATGTGTATCTCGTCCTCGGTGCTGAGCTTCGCCTGAGCGGGGATGCCGTCGACCATGGTGACGATGCCACTGTAGCGTTCGGCGAAGACGACGATGTGGCAGTCGTTCTTCTGCTCGGTTATGTTGGTCTTCAGGAACTTCGGCAGGTCGACGTCCCCTGCCTTCATGTCGGTCTTTATCTCGTCGTTGTTGAGCTTGATGTCGACTATCTCCCTTCCGCTCTCGCTGCAGTCGACGACCTGCACCGTGTAGCTCCCGGTGTCGAAGACCTCCCTGAGGCCGTCGGCGCCGTGCTCCACCTTCTCCACGCCGTTCCGGGTGACCTTCACCTTCCCTGGTACTCCTGCGTCGACTGCCGCGAAGCCCTCGCCGTCGTTGCCCTCGAAGCTGATGTAACCCGTCACGCGCTTCTGCTTCAGCTCCTCGAGGAACTCGTCGACGCTGGGCAGGAACTCGGTCTCTAGGTCTTCGACGACCTTCTCACCTTCGGGGAGCATAAGTTCTGTTCACGGTAGATAGGGAATCCTGCGATATATACCTAATGCCTACCTGAGCGTCGTTCGGCGGTCACGCGTCAGACGTCGTCTGAACTCGACGGCGTTTCCGTGTTACGTGGCCGGATTCGACACATAGATTTTTAAATGTCGGGTCCTAACCCCCCAACGAGTGAAATGGCTAGGGTTTATACTATAGCATCAGGGAAGGGAGGAACAGGTAAGACGACGACCACCATCAACCTCGGAACCTCTCTCGCAGCGCTCGGGAAGAAGACCACGGTTCTCGACGCCGACCTCGGCATGGCGAACCTCGGTCTCCTGCTAGGGCTGGAGGAGGAACCCGTCACCTTGCACGAGGTGCTGTCGGGCGACCAGCGGATCAAGAACGCGATATACGAGGGCCCGGAGGGCCTGCAAGTCGTCCCCGCAGGACTCACCCTCGAGGGCTTCCAGAAGGCGGACCCCGAGAAGCTACAGGACGCGCTTTCGTACATCGTCAGCAACACCGAGTACCTGCTGATCGACGCGCCCGCGGGGCTCAGCAAGGACAGCGTCATCCCGCTCGCCGTCGCGGACGAGGTTCTGCTCGTGGTCAACCCCGAGCTTTCGAGCATGGCGGACGGCCTGAAGACACGGGTCATGACAGACAAGGTAGGCTCCACAGTGGGCGGCATCGTCCTCACCCGCGCAGGCAGCGGAGGCGACGACCTCGACGTCAGCCGGGTGGAGGACCTCCTTGAGGCGGAGGTCCTGGTGACGGTACCCGAGGATGCCGAGGTCCGTCGTTCGGCGTCGTACAAGAAACCCGTCGTCCTGCATTCGCCGCAGTCCCCTGCTTCACAGGCGTACAAGAAGCTCGCGGCGAAGCTCGCCGACGAGGAGTTCGTGGAGGCAGAGACGGTGGAAGAAGAAGGCGAAGGCTTCGCCAGCAAGATGGCGAAGGCAATCTTCGGGTGAACTCGGAGGGATATAGATGGTCGAAGTCACAAGCATCATAATCGGCCTGCTGACCATACTGCTGATAGGCACACTGTGGATGAGCTACCTGATGTACGTCCGCCTCCGCCAGCTTCAGGAGGAGGTCGAGGAGCTACGGTCTCAGGTGGAGATGACGGACGACGAGCTAGACCGGCTGGAGTCCAGCATCAAGAACATCAAAGACGACTCGCTGTCGGAGGGAGCCGAACAGAGACGGTGAACCAGTCCAGTTCCAGTGCATTTCGGCTACCGGAGAGGCGAAACACCCCGACGACCGACGTGAACCCGCCAAAAGCTTTTATCCCCTTGCTGCTTATGGAGGTTACACGTACGCAAGACTTATCTAAAAAACAAGTTTATAACAAGAGAGTGAACGAAAGTGTCTGAAGAACGCGACATCGACGAAGACGTATCCAGAGGTGAGAGAGACAGCAGGGAGCTCATAGCCGACGGAGGTGAAGAAGCCGAGGAATCCTACGACCTCGACGTCGGAGGAGATGACGACGACGAATGGAGTCTCGACGACGAGTTCGACGACGAGCTAGACGAGGAGCTAGAGAGCCTCGGAGGAGGTGAGAACGATTCCGAACCGGAGGACGAAGGCGACGGTGAACTGTACGGAGACCTCGATAGTTCCGAGGAGGAGACCTACGAGGAAGCCGATGACGCGGGAGAGGAGGTCTACGGCGACCTGGATCACGAGGCCAGTGAAGAAGAGGGAGAGCCGTCGGAGTTCGGGGACAGCGTCGACGAAGCCGTCGACGGGGAGCAAGGCGGGGAAGACGACCTGGTAGGCGAGGTCGAGGACGCCCTTGCAGGCGACGACGGAGGTGAAGGGGGAGAGGAGGTCTTCGGAGATCTAGAAGACGACGAAGGAGGCGACGACCTGGTAGGCGAGGTGGAAGCGGCGCTCGGCGAAGAGGAGGAGCCCGAGGAATCCGGAAGCCAGGAGGAAGCCGTGGAAGCCGACGCAGTACAGGAGACCGCCGAAGAAGAGGTCGAGGAAGCATACAGCATCGACGCATCCCCTTCCGAAGGCACTGTCGAGGAGACCGGGGGAGAACCCGAGGCCGACGAGGACCCGGATGTGGAGGAAACCGGGGAGGAAGCCGGTACGGAGGAGACCGTCGATTTCGACGAAGACCGCTCTGACGAGGTGGAGGACGAGTTCTTCGACGACTCTGACGAGGTGGAGGACGAGTTCTTCGACGACTCTGACGAGGTGGAGGACGAGTTCTTCGACGAAGGAGATACGGAGGCGGAGACAGACGAACCCGTGGAGACCGAGGAATGGGATCTAGAGGGATCCGAGGCGGAACCCGAGGACTCCGTGGAAGATGAAGCAGGAGACGCGGCGCAAACGGTGGAGGATCACCAGGCAGATCAGGACGGAGACGCGGGGCAAGCAGAGGCTGTCGAGGGTTCGATGGAAGCAGACGCCGGCGGGGACGCCGATACGGCGGAGCCCGGAGCAGACGGCGCCGAATCCGATCTATCGGAGACGATGGAGGCCGACACCGGAGCTGAAACCGGCGAAAGCGTGGACTCCACGATAGAGACCGGCGACGGCGACGTAGACGTCACGGGGGGCGCCGACATCGAAGGTCTGGAGGACGCGATGACGGAGGCCGACGAGATATCCGACTTCTTCGAGGAACGCACAAGCGGAGAAGCCGGAATCGGCGAGATGGACGAGGTCGAAGGCTTCTTCGAACCCGGCAGCGAGCTGGAGGAGTCCTTCGGCCAGGACAAGCTCAACACGCTGTTGAGCGAGGCTAAACAGGGCGTCGCCGAGTACGAGGGCCTGGAAGGCTACGTAGAGCACGAGCGGTACTGGGTGAACAAACCCTACGCGTACGTCGCCATCCTGTACAGCGACACCCAGAACGACCACATGTACTACGTCGTCGAACCACGTCTCGACGAGTACGAGCAGACCGTCAGAAAGGACCTCGAGGAACGTCTCCGCGACGTGCTGATGTACGAGGAGGTCGACAACGAGCTAGAGGAGGAGCAGATACTCGAGAAAAAGGTCAAGAAGATCATCAGGGACTACGGCATCGAGATCAGCAGCGACTCGATGCACAAGATACTGTACTACCTCAAGCGCGACTACATCCACGACGGCAAGATAGACCCCATCATGCGGGACCCCGCCATCGAGGACATAAGCTGCGACGGAGACAACGTCCCGATCTTCGTCTACCACAGGGACTACCGAGACCTGATGTCGAACGTCGAGTTCGAGAAGAAGGAGCTCGACAGCTTCGTCATCAAGCTGGCGCAGAAGGCCGGTAAACACATCTCCGTGGCGGACCCACTCGTCGACGCTTCGATGCCCGACGGCTCGCGTATCCAGATGACGCTGGGTACCGAGGTCACCGACCGGGGTTCGACGTTCACCATCCGTCTGTTCAAGGACGAGCCGTTCACGCCCATCGACCTCATCAACTTCAACACGTTCTCGCTGGAGCAGATGGCGTACCTCTGGACCTGCATCGAGAACAACAAGTCCCTGATATTCGCCGGCGGTACAGCGTCCGGCAAGACCACCAGCATGAACGCGGTCACGCTGTTCATACCGCCGAAGTCCAAGGTGATATCCATCGAGGACACTCGCGAGGTCACGCTGCCGCACATGAACTGGATACCCTCGGTGACGCGTGACTCGTTCTCGGACGACGGCGTCGGAGCCGTCGACGAGTACGAGCTCCTGAGGGCGGCTCTCCGACAGCGCCCCGAGTACCTAGTGGTCGGTGAGGTACGTGGTGAAGAAGCTCTTACGTTGTTTCAGGCGATGTCGACGGGGCACACGACGTACTCGACGATGCACGCGGACTCCGTCGACAGCGCGATACACAGGCTGGAGAACCCGCCGATATCGGTGCCGCGTTCGATGCTGAAGGCGCTGGACATCGTCTCGATACAGAGCCAGACGTTCGTCGGCGGTGAACGGGTCCGACGTAACATGAAGCTAGTGGAGATAATCGGCATCGACCCGAAGACCCGTAACATCCGGACCGACGACATCTTCCAGTGGAACGCGGAGACCGACAACTTCGTCCGCACCGGTAACTCCACCGCGCTGCAGGACATCAAGCGGGCGCGAGGCTGGAGCGACGAGGAGCTTCAGAGGGAGCTAGATGAACGACGTGAGGTCTTGCAGTACATGCTCGACAACGAGATAGCGGAGTACGAGGACGTCTCGAAGATCATCCAGTCGTTCATCATCGACCGCGACCGCGTCCTCAACCAGATCCGTGAGGGAGAGATAGATCTCGAGGCACTGTCGGAGCTCAAGACCCTCAACCTATGAGCATCGTAGACAGGCTGTTCGGCGGCAGCAGCGTGGACGTCGAGGAGCTGGAGGAGGACGACACTCCGGAGGAGGTGCCGGAGCCCAGCGACGACCTGGTGAAGAAGCTCGACCGGCTGGCCTACAACCTCTTCGGCGGCTACTTCGAAGGTCAGAAGGAGAACTACGCCGGCTACCGGAAGAAGATAAACCAGGCGAGGATGGAGGTGGGGTTCGACATGTACCTCAGCCGAATCACCTTGTACTCCATAATAACCGGCGTCGTCGGAGCGTTGATCGGCATCTTGATCGCGACGGTGCTCGCCGCCGCCGGCGTCTTCGAGGAGATCACTCTTCAGGTCACGTTACCGCCCGCGGCCGCAGGCATAGTAACGGAGTACGCCCACCTGATAGCGGGGTTCTTCATCATGGTGGTGATGACCGCGCTGTTAGGCGGCATCACCGGCGGCATACTCTACTACATACCGAGCTTCAAAGCCGGTGAACGGAAGCGCGAGATAGATGCGACGTTGCCGTCCGCGGTGACGTTCATGTACGCGCTGTCCCGTGGCGGCATGAACATCATCGAGGTGATGGAGAAGCTGGCGGAGGCGGACGACGTCTACGGCGAGGTCGCGAACGAGTTCGACATGATGCTGAGGGACATGGACTACTTCGGCAACGACCTCCGTATCGCGCTCCGGAACACCAGCGAGATGACGCCTAGCGAGAACATGTCGGACTTCCTCGACGACCTCCTTTCGGTCATCGACAGCGGAGGTGAGATGACGCCGTTCCTCCTGAACAAGAGCCAGCAGTACCACGAGGTCCGGAAGCAGGATCAGAAAGGCTTCCTCGACACCCTTGCACTGATGTCGGAGTCCTACGTGACGGCGTTCGTCGCAGCGCCGCTCTTCATCATAATCATAATGACGATCATGAGCGTGATGGGTGGCGCGGAGATGATGCAGCTGTACGCGATCATCTACCTGGTCCTCCCGATAGCGTCGCTGGGTTTCGCGTTCGTCATCGACATCATCTCGACGGGTGGAGACGCCGCGACCAAGCAGCTCGAGCGAGAGCGCGAGGTCTTCGACATAGAAGAGCTCGAACGGGTGGCGGCGCAGAGCGACGACGACCGCATCGACGACCTGGTTCAGGCCCGGAAGATGCAGTCTTTCAAGGACTTCGCCAGAGACCCGCTTCAGGGGATAAAGGAGAACCCTCTTCTGTCTCTGGCTTTCACGACGCCGCTCGCGATAATACTGTTCGCGACGATGATCCTCTCGGGTGCGGCGGAACCCAGCATAGACGCCATGCTCGAGGACCCAATCTGGACGACGATCGCGCTCGCCATCATACCGATGATGACGATGGTGGTGCCGCTGTCGGTGTTCCACGAGATCAAGACTCGACGGGAGAAGAAGATAATCAGGGAGCTACCTGAGACGCTGAAGAAGCTCTCGAGCGCGAACGAGACCGGTATGACGCTGGATGAGAGCCTCCTGCTGGTCAGCGAGACCTCGAGCGGCGTGCTTTCGCAGGAGCTGAAGAAGGTTCATAACGAGATACAGTGGGGCAGCAGCCTCAACGATGCCTTGATATCTTTCGCCAACCGGCTCAAGATACCCCGGCTGTCCCGCACAATCAAGCTGCTGACGAAGGCGAACGAGTCCAGCGGAGACGTCCAGGGAGTGCTCGAGGTAGCTGCGCGTGACGTCGACAGCGCGTACAAGCTCGACCGCGAGCGCTTCCAGAACATGATCATCTACACCGTCATCATAATCATCAGCTTTCTGGTGTTCCTGTTCGTCATCATCATACTCGACAACCAGTTCCTCGGTGAGATGGCGGCTGCGGAGGGGGAGAACGGGGGTCCCGACGACCTCGAGGGAGCGGGTGGCGGTGGAGGCGCCGGAGCAATGGACATGAGCGACATCCCAATCGACCAGTACAGGATGGTGTTCTTCCACGCCGGCGTCATACAGGCGTTCTGTAGCGGACTCGTCGCCGGACAGATGGGTGAGGACGACCTCCTCAGCGGCCTGAAGTACGCCATCGTGATGACGTTCATCGCCGTGTTGGTCTTCCTGTTCATCTGAAGCAGGGCCTGCGCCTTCTTGCGGTAACCCGCGCTTACCTCCCAAGTTATATATTGTAGGGGAAGATTAATGGAGGTGAACTCCTTACTGTATCACGCGTTATGGAAGGTCACAGCCAGGAAGACGGGGAGGCAGGCTTAACCGACGGCGGAGTCGGAGCTGAAGACTCCGACCTCGGGGGGGACCTGGACTCCGACCTGGGCGGCGACCTCGACACCGAACTCGACAGCGGTGTCGACTCCGGCGTAGACGACGAGATAGGTGCGGAGCTAGACGACGACCCGGAACCCGTCGGAGGCAGCCTCACCGACCCTCCCGAAGAGGAAGAGGAGGAGACGGGGGACGGCAAGCTCAGCACGGGGATAGAGATACTCGACAACCCCGAGTACCTCGAAGGAGGGTTCCCGAAGGGCAGCGTCGTGACCCTGATGGCGGATCCCATCGCGACTGCGGAGCTCTTCCTGTACGACCTCGCGGAGACACGTAAGACCCATTACTTCACGACGTCGAGGCCTAAGGCCGCGATAGAAGCGAGCCTCGACCAGATGGACAGGGCGATGGAGACCATCAACATAGTCGACCTCTACGCCACCGACGGCCCCGTGAACGAAGCTATCAACGCCTTGGATGAGGTCGGAGAGAACGAGAACATAATCTTCGACCACATGACGGACGTCGCCAGATACGACAGGTTCGAACGCGTCCTCAACGAGGTCTACGAGGTGACCTCCAACACCGACTCGATAGCCTACCTCTACGTGATAACGCCGACGGACGCGGAGCTGACGTACAGCGAGAACAAGATACCGTACGCCAGCGACGTCGTGATGCAGATGAAGACCGCCGTCGAAGGTGAGAAGGTCGAGAACCGGCTCAGCATCACCAAGCTAAGGGGGATGACGCCGCCGGAGAAGACCATCAAGCTCAACATCGGCGAAGAAGTCGAGATCGACACCAGCCGCGACATAGCCTAAGGGTTCGAGACGACGCCGCAGCCGGACTGAACCTCACTCTGCAGCCGCTTCCGCTTTCTCCTCACGCTCCAGCTCGTCCAGCCACTCTTCCGCGTCGATAGCCGCCATACAGCCCATGCCCGCCGCCGTAACCGCCTGCTGGTAGAAGCTATCGGTGACGTCGCCACCGACGAACACTCCGTCGACGTGGGTCTCCGAAGTCCTGCCGTCCAGGGTCTCCACGTAGCCTTCGTCGTCGAGCACGACGTCGGTGTCCACGAGGAACTCCGTGTTGGGGTCGTGTCCGATGGCGTAGAACACACCGCCGACGTCGACGTCGTACTCCTCCGTCGCGGGGTTGTCGAGCTTCTCCTTCGGACGGCCTTCGGGGTGGTGGGCGAGCTTCGCGCCGGTGACGCCTTCCTCCTCGCTGCCGTATATCTCCAGCAGCTCCGTGTTCCACGTGAACTCTATCTCCTCCTTGTCCATCGCACGGTCCTTCATTATCTCGCTGGCGCGTAGCTCCTCTCTCCGGTGGACGACCTCGACGCGTTCGGCGAACTTCGAGAGGAATATCGCTTCCTCCATCGCGCTGTCGCCGCCGCCGATCACGAGGACGTCGTCACCGCGGTGGAACGCTCCGTCACAGGTCGCGCACGTCGAAAGCCCGTTACCCATCAGGATCTCCTCGTTCTCCGCACCCACCCATCGGGCGGACGCACCGGTGGCGACGACGAAAGCCTTCGTCTCCAGCCTGCTGCCGTCGGATAGATGCAGGGTGAACGGCCGCCCATCGAGGTCGGCGTCCTCCACCGACAGCTGCCGGTAGGATGCGCCGAACCTCTCCGCCTGCCCCTTCGTCTCCTGGATGAGCTCGAACGCTTCGACGCCGTCCTCGAAACCCGGGTAGTTCTCGACGTCCGTCGTCAACGTCAGCTGCCCGCCGGGTTCGTCACCCTCTAACACGAGGGGTTCGAGGTCGGCGCGCGCCGCGTAGATAGCCGCAGTAAGGCCTGCCATACCCGAACCCGCGATGACAACGTCGTGGACTTCGTCTGTCATACGTAGACCTAACGAGGGTGCGGCCTTCAAGCTGTCGTAGGTAAGGTAACGTACTACACACCTACGTACATGCTATGATACATAGCAGGCGTCGTCTCCGGGGGCTCCGTAGCCGAAATATCAGAGAGTATTTTTTTTTCGTGACTGTGAATTAATCTCTGTATGGCGCGGAATCTACGTCGTCTGTTGGGGCGGCATGACGTTCTCGGATGCTTGGACGATGGCTACGTGTCTAGAGACGAGGTCGCAGACAGGCTGGAGCTAGCCGAGTCCACGGTGTATCAACACCTACGGGAGCTAGAGGACGCAGGCATAGTTCAGGATGATGGTATCGAGTGCTCGCTGACGCCCTACGGCGAGGTCGTGGCTTATCGCTGTGACAGCTTGGTTCGTGCCTATGACTCCAAGGCCCTAGTCGAGACGGCGATCGAGAGCGAGCCCTCGATGGAGTTGGTGTTGGAGGAGTTCGAGCTGTTTCCGTCGTCCGAGAAGTCGCCGAACGAACCAATCGCGGAGATAGAGAACAGGGTGGAGGAGGTGGACGAGGTGAAGGGGTTCGTGCCCGTGGTCCTCGACAGGTACGTGGAGTTCTACGGAGGTCAGATAGAAGCGGGGCTGGACGTCGAGTTCGTAGTCGACGGCGGTGCGCTGGAGACGCTGTCGTCGAGCTACGGTGACACGTTAGAGGACGCCCTGTCGCTGGGGCTCGACGTCCACGTCTACGACGACGGGCTGCCGCTCGGTCTCGTCTTGATAGGTGAACGAGAGGTCGGTGCCGCGGTGTACGGCGACGTCGGCGGCGTGGTGGGCGTCCTCGTCTCGGATTCAGCCCGCGCGCGAACGTGGGCGGAAGACCTGTATCGGGAGTATCTTGACGACGCGGAAGAGTTCGTTTAGCCCGTCTTGGATTTGTTTTTCTGTAGAGTTGTACTGAAACAGGGGTGTTTTATGGTGTTCGTCATAATAAGCGGTGTATTATGCCGTCCATCGAACTAAGTAACCTCTTGCTGTATGCGGATCTATGCCAGGTGACAAGACACGAGACCTGCGTAAGGTGAACAGAAGAAGCTTCGTGAAGACGTTGAGCGCGATGGGTGTGTCGGCAACATCATTGAAGTATTTATCCCAGAAAACTCTGGCGGAGGTCACAGACAATCCCAAGAAAGAGGTACCAGTCCTACAGTTTTTGAGACATACGAATCACGAAGAATATATCGAGAGTGTTAGAAGTGGAAATCCAATTCAGCCTGAACGGGAGCCTGTATATGAGGCCGTTCCTCGTGATAAATGGGCTCACATAGAGGGCGTTCACAAAGCGGCCGATGCCGTTCGGAATAAAATAGAGAATAAATTTGGGCATAGTCCAAACACTGGAATTAGTGTGGGTGTTGAGACACAAACCACAGGACAACATCAGGAGAAGATAATATCGGTACATTATGCCTTTAATAAGGAAGAAGATAGCCCAATATCGTGTGAAGAGATAGACGAACAGTTACCTGACTCAGTTAACGGGAGGATAGGAGAAGGTGAACATTCTTATATAGTAGAAGACATTCCAGTAAAAAGCAAAGTTGTAAGGGGGTCGGAACATGATTCGTTTGATGACAAATACAGGCCGGTCCCAGCGGGTTGTAAAATTGAGAACTCTGAATCGGGCTCTGCAACCTTAGGGACTCCTGCATATCATTTGGATTATGGAAATAACGTCTGGGTTACTGCAGGCCATGTTGTTGACAGCAATGACCCTGAGTACGTTTATCAGCCGGGATTCGACGACTATATCGGTAACAATGACCAAGAATATAGAGTCGATTTCTGGTGTTTCGATGCAGGTATAATAAGGCCGGGGAGTTCCGGTGTTGGGGCTAAGTATGACATTGCAAGTGATTCATATTGGAGTGACTATGAAGGGTGGGATATAGTCGGGGTTACTTCGTGGGATCGCATCAAATTAAATGAAGGGAATACTGATTATACGGTATACAAACAAGGGAAAGAAACCGGACGCGACTCCGGATATATTACTCGTGTAGATGAAGAAGCATTCGAACTAAGCACTGCAAGTGACGACGGTGATTCGGGCGGGCCGTACTTTGAAGTAAGAGATGGCGAATCCTACATAAACGGTGTACATGGGTGGCCAGGTGGCATGGATCTTTGTGACACATATAACTGTTGCGAAGACGGAGGTAGCCATGACGGTGGAGCAAGAGGTACAGGGATGGAATTTATTGAGGACGAATTTAATATCGTTATATGATACGCCGGAGGGAGTTCTGTGGCTTGAGCAGCCTGCTGGTAACTGGTTGTCTATGGGATGGCGGTGGATTGAATCTATCTCCCTCTTCAGAAGTGAACCGCCTTCCCCGTACAGAGTTTGACATAGTGGTGGAGAACGAAGTGGGCCGGATCTTCCGAGGAGGTCCGTATAACTGGAAGCTTACGAAGGTGACGGATACTGGCGAATACGTAATCCAGCCTAACATACAGGGCGGTCATACGGCGTATACTCTACAAAGCGGTGAGTCCTACTCCTGGCCAGTTCGTATCGACAACGAGGATAGAACCATGTTACGAGAGGACGCTGTAGCCACTCAAAGGAGTCTAGAGTACACCGGGTTAGGTCCAGGGGAGTACGTATTCGAAACCTATGGAACCGTCGAAGGCGGACTTATAAAGGGCTCGGATGATGTCACTCTATCTACGAGGTTCGAATTGGGGGGGGAACCCATCACTCTTGAGACCACTGGGTTGGTTGAGGAAACGACCACCTCGGATGGAGGTTTAGTAGAAATCTTTCGGGAGGACGCCTCCGAAACGGTAACGGTCGAGAGGAGCGGTCACGAAGCACCGGAGCTGATTCTTGAGCAGGTGATGCAGATCGCCCCCCTGAGAGACGCTTTATACTATCTAGAAAGAAACGGAAAGGAAACTGCCGTAGTACACACCCCAAGTCACCGACCTCTGGCTCTTTTAGACCACTACGAAGCAACGGATCTGGAGACTGGTTACAGGTTCAGTTACGAAGGCGAGGGTTATAAGGTGGAGTTCGACGAAGCAAGCTAACTCCGACCATTGTTGTTCGAGCAGGTGACGGAGGTTTTGGCACTACGGAACGCCCTCGCTCACTTCGATGAAGACGCCGAAGAGGTGAGGTATATCGGTCCGGACATCGAACAGCTACTGGACTACGCTAGGAAGGCATACGGCTTCGAAGACCGCTTCGAGTTACAGGGCCAATACTATGAGATTAATACCGACACCTGAATTCGACCAACTTTGAGGTTTTGCCCCAAGCAGCTGCAATCACGAGAGCTGAACTAAACGGTAATGCTTACGGTCCATACATAGGAGATATTTCGGATGAATTTAACGTTACTACGATCTAGGGATGGAAGGTCGTTCCTGTGTCTCGTGGCTGCCTTGACAGTCTCGGGCTGTCTGCATGGCTCGGACGGTGACCGGGGAATGCAGTTCATAGTTCTGGAGTTCAACGAGGAGATGGCGGAGGAGTACGGAGGAGATGTGCCGGAGGACGCGGAGGTGGTGGACTGCGATGACCCGGGGCTGAGGAACCACGAGGTATTCAGCGACCTGGTGGACGAGGCGGTCGAGGACGACGGCAGTCAGAGATACACCGAGAGGACGGAAAGCATAGAAGACCCTTGGGGTAACCTGCAAGTGTACGACGACACGTGGGCGTTCGTCGAATGTGAGGGCGAGGTGTACAGGCTCAGATACGTGCGGTACACCTGAGTGCCGGAGGTGAAACAGGAGGACGAGTTCGAGATTACTTTGTCGAACGAGGTGGGGAAGATTTGTGTGGCAGATGACCTATATCGGGGGTACCTCGAAGACTCGGAAGAGTTCTTTTAATCAGGGAGATGGCTTTGTTTTCCCTGTATACTTGTACTGAAACAGGGGCGTATTATGACGTTCGTCATAATAACCGGTGTATTATGCCGTCCATCGAACTAAGTAACCTCTTGCTGTATGCGGCTCTATGCCAGGTGACAAGACCCGAGACCTGCGTAAAGTCAACAGAAGAAGCTTCGTGAAGACGTTGAGCGCGATGGGGGTGTCGGCGTCTGCGTTGAAATATCTCTCGAAGGATGCGTTGGCGGAGCTGACGGATAATCCTAAGGATGAAATCCCTGTCCTCCAATTCCTTAAGGTTCCGGCTTCGGAGGAAGAACAGGAAGAGTACAGGGGATTTGAGGATTCCATTGGAAGAGTACCGGTTTATGAAAGTGTACCTAGGGATGAATGGATGTACGTAGAAGCTGTTTACAATGGTGCTAGAAAGCTACATAATAGATTAATTAATGGGGGTATAGGAGGAGTTCCCGTGGGGGTTACAACAGAAGTTAACGGGTCACAACGAAAAAAGACGATTATAGCATTACACGAGACCGTCAGAAACGGGCAAGGTTTGGTAAAGAGCCCCAATATCTCGTATGAGGATCTTCAGGATCATATTCCCGCTAGCATCTCTGGAAGTCACGGTATGAATGGTTATGAAACTGAAATTGAGGCGATACCCATAAAACTGGAAAAAGTATCTAGAAAAGAGAACTCGCAGCACTACTACACAGATAAATATAGGCCCGTGCCCGCAGGTTGTGCAATTGGTGGCCCATCTACAACTGGTGGAACCCTCGGAACTCCTGCGACCAGAGGAAACGATGACGTATGGGTGACAGCAGCTCACCTCTTTGAGGACAATAGAGGGGGACCGTACTCTTCACATGAAGTCCATCAACCAGACGAGACAAATAAAATAGGGGGAATATCTTCGACTGATATCTGGTACCCTGGCACTGGGGGTGGTCATGCGGATGCTGCGGTGATAGAGGGCGACGGTACAGGAACTGATGCAGAATATGATATGGCAAGTGATTCATACTTTAGTGACTATGAAGGATGGAATATAAAAGGAATCTCCACCATAGATCGGCTTAAATTAAATGAAGGTAATACCGACTTCCAAATAAATAAACAAGGTCGGGCTACAGGACGTAATTCTGGTTACTTGATCGGTGTATATGAAACTACTGATAGGATGACCATTAATGCGGCTTCAAGTGACGGCGATTCTGGCGGTCCTTACTTTGAGTATATCGATGGTGACGTGTACATCGCAGGCATCCATGGTGAAGGTGGGGCGGGTTCTTCTTCAGGTACGATAATGGAATCCATTGAGGGTGAATTGAACGTATCCGTCGGGCCACATGACATATAAGAGCTAAAGAAGTAATCAGTATAGATGATTTCAAGACGCGGGTTCTGCCACCTGACTCTGGCGCTGGGTTCGTCAGCGGTGACGGGCTGTATCCACCGCGGTGACGAGGTACAGATGGAGCTGTCTCGAAGCTCTATCGAGCTACCGGATGCGGGGATACAGGCGACGTTGACCAACATCGGTGGTTCGACCGTCAGGACCACGCCCACCAGCCTTCTTCTCGCTAAACGACGTGGGGAAGAGGTGGAGCACGTTTTCCCCGTGTCCGACCACTTCCTCGATGGACCGTTGCTCGAGCTCAGGCCTGGCGAAACCTACACCTGGGCGGTGGAGGTAGGCGGCGGAGGCGAAGCAGATGGTTCGGAAGACAGAACGATAGCTGTCTCCGGCCTAGGACCGGGTACGTACGTCCTCGGACTACAGGAAGAGGGTTTCCGGATGCGCGGGGACTCGACCGCGGAGTTTGAGGCAGAGGGTTCGGAGCCGTCTATCACGCCGGTAGAGGTGGAGAGCACCAGCCGCTCTGAGGACGTGCTCGAGATAGAGACGTTGCCGGCTGAAGAAGACTCCCAGCAGTACTCAGTACGGGCGTCCCGGGTAGATGGACTCGAACAGGAACCTCCCGAGATGATTCCCGAGCAGCTTCTTCAGTACGATTTGACACGCACCGCCGTCCACTATCTACGGGACGCCGAGGAGCTGTTGATATCAGGCGGGAAAGCGCTGGAGCTGCCGCGGATGCTCGAGATCTACTATTTGACTGGTGGCGCCCATCCTCACTTCACCGTGGTCGAAGAGGCTGTGCACTTCGGCTTCGACGGAGAAGTATACGAGCTACGTGAGAACTCTACGTAGCCTCTTGGGGAACGGTTCTGGAGGTTCGCAGCAGCAGGTCTGCGTAGTCTGACGGCATCGGTATCGAGTTTGACGACGAAGTATACGGAATCTAATTACTCGACTGAACCGAGTTAACACCCCAAAATTACAAAGCCGACGCCCACTACGGTTAGCCCAGGTAACATGAGCACTCCAGATAAAGTCGAGGGTCGCTGGATAGACTCTACATTCACTAGACGACGTTATCTCACCACGGTGGGTGTTCTCTTCACAGGCTGTCTTCACTCTGAACCCGAGACCGAGGGTCTGCCTGTGAACTTCCACGCGCTCGTTGTTAGGGAGGCGCCCGAAGCTGCGGAGGTTACGTCGTCGGACGACTCCCAGGTGGCGGAGAACGATGCCGCGATGAGGGTTCTCGGGCTCGCAGACGAGTACGTCGAAGAGACTCTGGAACGCGTCGATGAAGCGGCTCTTGAGTCGTTGAACGGCGCCGACAGGGTGCCGGACACCGAGATAACTGTATACCACGATGGTGACGTGGTCATGATACCGGAGTCTCGGACGGAGCCAGACGAAGAAGAGGTAGAGCCGTTGTTCGAAGAACTACCTCTCACAGATCTCGACGTGCCGGGCGGCGACCTTCCAATGGTTGAACACGAAGAGTACACCTACGCATTAAGAGTTGTGGTATAAAAACATCGTGTGAGGTCGTAGAGTAAGCTTGAATATTTTACACAACGTGATTTTCCAAGCTTCAGAGATGATATAGAGGATGAGTTCGATGTCGTCACCAGTTAGATCTAGAAGAGGGGTTCTGTCTGTGCTTTGCACTGTCTTTGCCACGGGTTGTGTTGGGCCGTTTGCTGAGGGCGACCGTGGGATGCAGTTCCGTGTGTTCCCCGTGGAGAGAGGTCCCGCGAGCCTTCGGGATGGCGTCCCCGATGATGCTGAAGTGTTGGACTGTGACGACGGACGACTTCGGGAGCAGGAGGTCTTCAGCGAGCTTTTGGACCGAGCTGTGGAGGCCGACGATGACGAGATGCAGGACGAGACGATGTCGACCAGGGAAGAGCCGTTCGGTGAGATACCTGTCAACGAGGAAAGCGGGTTCGCGTTCGTCGAGTGCGAGGGCAGGGTATACGGCCTCGAAGTACTGCATCTCGAATGACAGCTAGACTAATGGATACCGCCGGCCCAAACATGGTGACATGGAAGACGAAATAGATGCACAGAAAGCCAGCAGGAGAGCGTTCGTCACTCTGGTGATAGCAGTCGTTTCCGGTGGATGTCTCGATAGCTTGACGGATGGTGGTAGGGGGACAGAGTTCAGCGTTATACCGTTCGAGACGATTTCGGAGGCTTTCGATGAAGGAGTGCTTGAGGAGGTGGAGGTACTGGACTGTGACGACGAGAGGATTCAGGAGCATCCGGTGTTTCCCGAGTTGATTCAGGCGGCTCTGGAGGATTCAGCTGAAGATAGTGGAGGTTACCATACGACGATTGGTGAGACGATGGATGAGCCTATGGGAGATATACCGCTCACCGATGAGCTTGCGTTCGGGTTCGTGGAGTGCGAAGGCCAGGTGTTCGCCTTGACCTACGGGCATCCCGAATGAACCCGGGGAAGAGGGCACACCTAACGCGTTTCGAACGGTGTAGTTGATAAGTATTTCCAGCAGGAAGTTCGCATACACAATACCCCACCTCCTCCGTGTCCTCGTGTCGGATTCAGGTCGTGTGCGAGGGTGGTCGGAGAACCTGTATCGGGAGTATCTCGACGACTCTGAAGGGTTCGTTTAGCCCGTTGTCGACTTTGTTTCTCTCTATACTTCTAGAGAAACAGGGATGTATTATGACGTTCGTCATAATAACCGGTGTATTATGCCGTCCATCGAACTAAGTGACCTTCTACTGTATGCGGCTTTATGCCAGGTGACAAGACCCGAGACCTGCGTAAGGTGAACAGAAGGAGCTTCGTCAGGACGAGGAGTTATAGACTTCTAGTTAAAACATACTATATGTGATGTTACGAAGAAATTTTCTAGCTACTGTTAGCTTTGTACTGGCTGGGTGTACAAGCCCAGATTCTCCATCTGATGGATATGAACTAACTCTAGCTCCATCTCCTGATACAGGTGAGATTCCGAAGGCCGAGTTCGAGGTCGAGGTGGGGAACCACGGAGATGAATCCTACACCACTACGCCAACGAGTTTACTGGCGGCAAAACTCGATGAAGGGGAACCCAGGTATCTCAGGTCGTTGTTCGTACATTTGCGAGACGGTCCGGCGTTGGAGATTCAGCCGGGTGAGTCAGAGACCTGGACCGTGGAGGTAGATAACGAAGAACCGGGGTTCATGCGTGACTCCGGCGGCCACTCGCTGTCGTTGACGGGAATGGGTCCCGGAACCTATCTCTTCAGGTTCCAGGGAACGAGTGCGTACACGGTAGACGAGAACCTGGCGGTGGAGGTGGAGTTGACGGGAACCTCCCGAGGTCACGCCGGCATGGGTTGATGACACGGAGGAGGTAGAAGATGGCTTACGGGTTGAGGTAGGGGTGATGACGGACGAAGATGGTGACCAAGAGACTGATACCGAAAGGTACTTCGAGGTGTTGAGGGGTGGTGAAGTGGTGGGGAGAGCACCTGAGGATGTTCCGTCTCTGTTGACCGAGCAGGTCATGCAGCTAAAGGTGACGCGGAACGCAGTACACTATCTGGATGGCGAGGATGGACACGAGAGAATGGTGATGGAAGGCCCTGGCGTACTGCAGGATATGGAGTACATCGACGTAGCTGAAGCAACCGCCGGCATCCACCCTTTCTTCGTGAGTTCGGACGGCTCGCACTACTTCAGGTACGACGGAGTGCTGTACGAGATTAACGTGGTAGCCGGATAACAGGTTCCGGAATACAAACCGGGTGACGGAACGTGGATACTGGACTGAACCCGTCAGGTATGCTTCGTGTACTCCGTGGTTTCCTCTGAAGCCATCGTAGGATTGGATTGGTCGACGGTCAGGTGTTGGGGGTTAGATGTTTAACGTAGGGGATGCTGTATGATGTCGTATGGTTCGTAGGAGAACGGTCGTTAAAGGTGCGGTATCTTTGACTATACCGTTCTCTACTGGTTGCCTGCACAACTCCGGGCCTATCATATCGGTTCTGTCATCCAAGGACGAGGTGTCGCTGCCGCGTGACGAGTTCGAGGTAACTGTAAGGAACACCGGGGACGAGGTGTTTGAGGCGCGTAAGATGGGTTTGGCGAAGGTGGTGGACGGGGAGCCGAGGCATATTCTACCGACTCGCAGCCACCGTAACGACTTCATCTCCGTCGGCGTCGGCCCGGACGAGACGCAGACGTGGGAGGTGTACGTCGACAACACAGACCCCAGCCTCTGGAACACCGACGGCATAGAGGGCGGCCTGACGGGCCTGGGTCCGGGAACCTACCGGTTCGCGCCCGGAGGCATCGACGAGGAGACGTGGCCCGATGGTGAGAACATGGGGTTCGAGATGTACCACGAGCATTCCGTCGACGTCGAGTTCGTTGGTGACTACCCTGAGCTCGAACCCGTCGAACCCGACTCGTACGATGTCGAAAGTGAAGACGGCGTCGTCACTGTGGGCCATGGAGAAGACGCCGACGGGTCAGAGGTTGTAGTCCGACGGTTGGCGGAGCCTGATGAAGGTGCTCGGGAGGTGATCTTCGAACAGGTGATGCGTGCGCCGGGGCTGCGGAACACGCTCGCGTTCTTCGACGAAGATGTCAGGGAGGTGCGTCATTCTCCAGGGTTGCCGACGGACGCGTACGGCGTGGAGGAACGGTTCCGGTTCGACGGAGCTACGTACGAGGTGGAGCACCGCGACGGTTGAACGTAGCCTGAGTATATGTATAGGGAGAAAGAGAGGGGGTGTTGTAGGACTCTATATAGGTGACGTAGAGGATGCACCGTCATCAACGGTTTACTAACCTTGAAGTAACGTCAAAATATGGTGTTATCCATGCGTCGAAGGAGGGTTCTGACGGTGCTGGTCACGTTACTCACCGGGTGCCTGCACGGCGACGACGGCAAACGTGACAGGGCCACCGTCTGGATGGGGTGTTGCTCGAGGGTCCGCGGGAGGACACGCCAGTGTACGACTCCCAGGAGCACCCGTTCGTCGAGCTAGAGGACCTTCAGGCGCTTCTCGACGAGACCGTAGAGGAAGGGGTGAGACAGCCGGTGGACTTCGAGAGAAGAACACGTCAGACAATGGTCACGGACTACGAAGAGGAGGTGCAGCGACTGATTGACGAACACGAACCCGGTCGAATCGATAATCTCGGTGAAGGATGGATAGTAACCCACCGAGACGAACACGTCTACGTGAGCTGGCGGAAAGAACTCTAGAGGGCAGAGCGACTTAGCCTCCCTCTGTCTCGAAGTCACCTCTTACGAGTGAACAAGCGAGAAAGCCTGAACCCCGCGTTATCAGCTGGAGAAACGGGTTACGAGACGATGAAGACGTCCTTCGAAGTACCTGTCTCTGCACCACCGAAAGACCCAACTCCTCCGCGTGCTAGGTAGAACCAGCCATGACAGACTGCGTGTTCTGCAAGATAGTCGACGGAGAGCTACCGAGCAGGGACGTCTACGAGGACCGGTCCGTGCTGGCGTTCCTCGACGCCAACCCCCTCGCTCCCGGACACACCCTCGTCATCCCGAAGGAGCACGCGGCGAAGCTGGAGGACGTCGTCGAAGCCCCGGCGGTGTGGGACGTCACCAGGAAGCTCGCGCCAGAGGTGGCGGAGGCCGTGGACGCGCCCGCTTACAACGTAGGCGTGAACAACGGCAGCGCCGCCGGTCAGGAGGTGCCGCACGTCCACATGCACATCGTACCCCGGTTCCCCGACGACGGCGGCAACCCCATCCACGCCGTGCAGCCGAACCCGCCGGAGCTGTCGGACGACGACCTCGACGGCATCGCGGAGAAGATACGGAGGACGCGGGACGAAGCCGCCGCCGACGACTGAACGCCGGGTCCACGCTGCAGTAGTCCCACCGTACACTCTTCAGCCTCTGTCGGAAGGCATATTGACCTCGAAGGCCGAATTATCTCTATGAGCTACAAAAGCGACCTCGACCGCGCCCTCGAAGAGGTGCCCGACATTGAGGGCAGCCGCGACAGGTTCCAGGTGCCGGAACCCGAGGTCCGCGTCGAAGGCAGCAGCACCATACTCACGAACTTCCAGGAGATACTCGACACCCTGAACCGCGAGGAAGACCACCTGATGAAGTACCTGCTCGACGAGATCGGGACCGCCGGCCACGTAGACAAGAGCGACCGCGCCCGCCTGAAGGGCGAGTTCAGCGAGAGCGAGTTCAGCCGCGTCCTCGACGCCTACGTCGGCGAGTACGTCCTCTGCAGCGAATGCGGCCGCCCCGACACCCACCTCGAACGCGAGGACCGCACGCTGATGCTCAGGTGCGACGCCTGCGGAGCGTTCCGACCCGTCGAAAGCGGCGCGAAACGCACGACGACGCAGACGAAGAAGGAGGTCGAGGAAGGCGAGACCTACGAGCTCAAGATAACCGCGATAGGGAACAAAGGCGACGGCATCGCGAAGAAAGGCGGATACACGATCTTCGTCCCCGGCGCCGAAGAAGGCGAAGTCGTCCAGGCACGCGTCCACGACATCAGCGGCAACCTAGCGTTCGCCGAACGAGTCGACTGAGACTCTCTATCTTCTCCACATCTCTCCACCATACGCTGCCGCAGCCATCCGCCGCAGCATCGACCGCGGAACTCACGGTTTTTAGTCATACGCCGTAAACTGTATGCGTTAGACGGAGACATGACCGAGCTAACCGACAACGAACGAAGGCTGCTCTCCCGGCTCGCCGATGAGGAGGTAGCCAGCACCGACGAGCTCGGCGACCAGACGGGGTTGGGACGCGGACCCGCCGAAGGAGCCGCCAGCCTCCTCGCCGACCGCGGACTCGTCGAGGTCAACGAGAAAGTAGACACCACGTACGAGCTCACGGAGGAAGGAGAGTTCTACAGCGAACATGGCTTACCGGAACGCAGACTCCACAGCTACCTCGAGGAACACGAAGACGTATCCGTCGACGAGCTCAGGGAGGTCGACGGCTTCGAGGTCGGTATCGGCCACCTCCGAAGCAAAGGCTGGGCGGACGTCGGCGACACCGTCGAACCCCTGGGGGCGCCGGAAGGCAGCGACGAACGCGCGCTCGAAGCCCTATCTGAGGGCCGGAGCTTCAAGGAAGCCAGCACCCTCAAGGACCTCGAGAGCCGCGGCCTCGTCGAACGCACCGAAAAACGCACCGTCACCGTACGCCTCACCGACGCCGGCAGGCAGACCATCGAAGACCTCGACCTCGACGCCGCAGGTGGAACGTCCGACGGCGAGATCGGGGAGATAACCCACGACCTCCTGTCCAGCGGAGACTGGCGAGGCCGCGGGTTCGCGGAGTACAACGTCGAAGCAGACGCCGAAGACAGGTATGGCGGCCGGGAGCACATCCTCCGGCAGCTAGCGAACCGCGTGAAAGAGGTTCTCGTGTCCATGGGGTTCAGGGAGATGGAGGGACCGCACGTCGACAGCGAGTTCTACATCAACGACTGCCTGTTCATGCCGCAGGACCACCCCGCACGCACCCACTGGGACAAGTTCCTGACGGAGGAACCCACCCACACCGACGGCTTACCCGACGACCTAGTCGACAGCGTCAGGAAGGTACATCTCGAGGGAGCGGAGGACGGCGACGGCTACCACAGCGACTGGAACCGAGAGGTAGCGGAACGCCTCAACCTCCGCGGTCACACGACGTCGCTGTCGATGCGGTACCTCAGCCGCGACCTCGAACCCCCGCAGCGGTACTTCAGCGTCGACAAGGTCTACCGCAACGACACCCTCGACCCCACGCATCTCCTTGAGTTCTACCAGATAGA
>JAQZDA010000005.1 GCA_028751075.1 Euryarchaeota archaeon Ods02
GTTGACGAACATCGTGTCGAGGTCGCCGGCGACCTCGCCTTCGTAGTGTTCGTCGACTGGGTTCTCGTGCGCCTCCAGGGTGACGTGCTGCGGCTGGTCGACGTCGTAGTCGCTTCGGAGCGGGTGGCCGCGCCAGGTCTCCGGCAGGAGTATGCGGCGGAGGTCGGGGTGGTCTCTGTATCGGATGCCCATGAGGTCGTAGCATTCGCGTTCATGCCAGTTCGCTCCGCTGAAGACGTGGCTGACGGTCTGGACCTCGGGGTCGTCTCTGTCGGCGGCTGCGACGACGTTTATCTCGTCGAAGTCCTCCTGGTCGTCGGTGATCCGCCTGAGGTGGTAGACGCTTTCGAACCGGTCCTCGTACTCGACTCCTGTGACGCTGGACAGGTGGTTGTAGCCGTTCTCCTTGAGCACGCTCAGTACCTCGTCGACCTGTCCGGGGTTGGCATGGATGGCGGCGGCGTTGGTGTGCCGTTCGAGGTTGAGGACGCTGTCGGGGAACTCCTTTTCGATGCTCTCCTGAAGCTCCTGATGCCTGCGTTTCACCTCGGCTTCGCTCACGCCGACACCTCCCTGTAGTCGTCCATCCGCTGCCGTAGGTCTCTGCCGGAGTCCATCAGTCGTCGGCCTCCTTCGGCGTCGTCCTGTTCCGCGCTTCGTCGACCTCGGTGTCGTCGAGCGCTTCCGGCGAATGCGTGTACTTCATCAGCATCTCGTCGTCCTCGAGCTCTAGTTCGTCCTCGAAGAAGTCCACTATCTCGTCCCTGCTCCAGTCCTGTAGCTCCCGTATCTCGTACGGCTTCACCGTCACCGGTGCACTTTCCCCGCGTTTGGTCTTCTCCTGCATCTTCATCACGCCGTACAGCAGCGCCTCGGGTCGCGGCGGACAGCCTGGCACGTGGATGTCGACGGGTGCGAAGGTCTCCAGGCCTTTGACGACGCAGTAGCCCTCCTGGAACGGGCCGCCGCTGATGGTGCACGAGCCCATGGAGACCACGAACTTCGGCTCCGGGATCTGGTCGTACAGCCGTTTCACCCGGGGTGCGAGCTTCGCGTTGATGGTGCCTGGAACTATCATGAGGTCGGCCTGCCGGGGGCTGTTGCGGAAGACTCCGGCGCCGAACCTGTCCATGTCGTGTTTGATGGCGACGGTGTGCATCATCTCGATGCTGCAGCACGCGATGCCGAACTGGAACGGGAACATCGAGGATGCACGCGCCCAGTTCATCACCTTGTCGAACGTAGTCGTCACCACGGGTACGTCGCCTAACATCTCCCGGAGCTTGCTGTTCATCCGGGGGTCTACGTCTCCCTCCCGTCGTTCCTTTATCGGTGTCTTGCTTTTGTCAAGCATCTTTCACACATCCCTCGGACGCACGCGTTCACGGCCCTTCGGCCGAATCCACTGGATGGCGCCGTTCCTCCACGCCCAACCCATCCCGATGAACAGTATCACTATGAAGACGAAGGCGGGGACGTAGGTGGATGGATCCTGGACGAGGTAGACGGCCCACGGTATCAACAGGACGACCTCGACGTCGAACACCAGGAACATCATCGCGACGAGGTAGTACTGGATGCTGAACCGGATGCGGGTGTCTCCCGTCGGAACCTCACCGCTCTCGTAGGTCTTCTGCTTCTGCCGCTCCGGCACCGACGGCCGCAGAAGCCGGCTCACGAGGACGACGCCTATGGGGAGGCCGCCCGCGACGACGACCATCGCCGCGATAGCAATCCAGTCGCTCATCGAATCTGCCTGTACATTAGCGCCGCGCCGGTCTTAAAGCTGTATGTATACCGGCTATCCTGGTGGACAGCCTTGAGTATCATCTTACGTGGGAACCCGGAAGAAAACCCGTCGGAGACTCGGAAGCCTTCGCGGCCGTATCAAGGGTTAACCTCCGGTTGGAGGGTTTCAGTCCACGCTGCCATCTGATGGCTCAAACCACCAGTTATGTAGTCGGAGTATTTCTAAGGGTGTTACGGTGGTCCTCCAGGTGCGTGTCCAGGTGGTCCACCACCGGGGGTTTCGTCAGGTGGACCCTGACCTGGGGGTTCTCCACCGTGTCCGGGTGGACAGGTCGGCGGACCGACAGGGGTGCCTGGGTTCTCCGGTGGAACCGGACAGCTGTCGACGACCTCGAACTCCAGCTCGTCTACCGTGACACCCGTACCGTCTATCTGCGCTGTTATCTCTCCCGAGTAGTTCCCTGTCGAGGTGTTCTCGGGTACGTCGACCGACGCGTTCACGGTGAGGGTGTCGCCGGCTTCCAGTAGATGCGACCGGTTCAGGGATACACGAGTAGGCTGCAGAGTCGTGTTACCTTCCTCGTGGACTACCTTCGAGGGTGACAGCGAGACCGAGCGCACTCCGAGCAACGCCCTAGACTCGACCTCGACGGGGATGACGCCGCTCGAGTTCCGCTCTATCTCAGGAACCCTCGTCTGGTTCACCGTCACCGGTGCTGCGTAATCCGCGTTCCAGGAGACCGACTCCCGCCGCTCCACGTTCCTGTCTTCGTCGACGGCTTTCACGGTGGCGTTGTACCTGCCTGTAGCGTTCTCGGCTAACGGCACCGTAGCGCGGTAGACGCCGGATGTCGTCTCGTCTAACGTTGCCTGCGTCTGGTCGCCGTCCGGAGTCTCTATCTCCGCAGTCACCGTCGCGCCCTCTATGGCTTCGGCCCCGAACAGCTCCGCGTCGATGGTGGCATTGCTGCCCGCGTAGTACTCGTTGCTCGAGGTGTAGGCCTCCAGCTGGGTGAGGCTGTTAGCCGTCACACGTGCTTCGAACTCGTTGCCTTCATCGCCACCCTGGACGTCGTAGGACCACTCCCCTGCTTCAGGGTCGGTGATCCGGTACACCGTCCGGTCCCCCAGAGTCGAGACCTCGACGGAGTCGGTTTCAGCTGGCTCCACCAGGGTGCCGTTCGGACGGTACAACCTAACGGTCCGGTTGACTGCATCTGAACCGCTCAGGTACTGGGACGAGATGGAGGTACCGCTGTCACCTGCACCTGCTTCTCGAGACAGCTGGCGTTGCATCGCGGCAGGGTGTTCGGCGTCTAGGTCGACGAAGTCGCCGAGTCCACCTGTAGCTACGTCGAGTATGACGTTGGACGTGCCTTCGTCGACGTGGAACGAGGACTCGAACAGTTCACCTGGTTGCACGAAACCCGTGAGCACCTGTATGATCTCGCTCGCGGTGAACTGCTGGGTCAGCTGGATGAAGTCCTCGATTATCTCGTCTCGCGAGTGGCTCTCGGTGTTCGAGCTGCAGCCTGCGGTGTCGGCGAGCGAGCGCTTGAACTCGTGGTCCGCGCCGTCACCCAAGGTGTTGGTCTGGAGGCAGATGTCGTTGGGGTTCATGCGGTCCCGTATCATGTCACGCATCGCGGACTCGCTGGGGCCGCGGTTCCTTCCGCCGTCCGACATCAGTATCACGTTCTGCTGAACGCCGGCGGGGGCCTTCTGAACCTCGTCGATACCGTCACGCAACCCCGCCCCCATGTTCGTACCTCCTCCCGCGGACATCGACGCTATCGCGGACTTAGCGGAATCACGGCCTTCGTCCATCTGCGTCAGCCCCTGCCTGACGGTGGAGCCTGAGGAGAACCCTACGACCGCGAGGTAGTCGCTGTCCGCCTGCCGGTCTACGACTCCCTGAGCCGCGTCCTTCGCCGCCGACATCCGAGTCCCTCCTCCGACATCCGTGGCGCTCATACTACCGGAGGTGTCGACGACGACCGCTGTCGCAGTCTGCCCGCCAGCTTCACCTGGTTCGCTGTACACCGCTAGCTCCGGCTCCGACGCAGTCAACGTCTCATCCGTGGTCTTGAGCTCGACGTATACGTCGTACGAGCCGGCTTCCTCGACGTCGGGAGCGTCGAACCGCAGGGTTGCAGTCCGACCTAGGTCGTCCGAGGTGTCATCCGACAGATCCGCTTCGACGTCAACATCCACGCCAGCGACCACGAGGCTCCATCGCGCATCATCCAGATCTAGCTGGCTATCACCTTTCACGAACACGTCGACGGACGTCCTCCGTGGGTCGTCCACAGTCCCAGCGTCGACGAAGCCGTCCTCCACTATCTCCAGCTCCGGCTCCGGCAGGCCATCGACTATCGACAGCGTCTCTACCTCTCGATCGAGCTCGTACGCGTCCTGGTAGACGTTCAACGTCGCCGTGAGATCGTGGTCTCCGGCCTCGTTCAAGCCCAGGTCCTGCAACGGCACCATCGCGCCGGCGACGTTCCGCGGATAGATCGAGTTCACGTAGAACCCGTAGCTCACGCTAGAACCCCCTGCCTCCATACCCAGAACGAACTCGTGTGGCTGCATACCCGAGTTGATGACGTTGACACCGAGTTCGTCGTCGGCGTCCATGGTCCACCACATCCGTTCTTCGCCGTCCTCGGTTATCGTGTTAGGCGACACCAACGCAGGCGGAGCTTCGACACAGTTCGTCCACGGTTTCACGTCACAGAAGAAACCATCGTCGATGTCTGGGCGGACCACGCTCTCCTGGATACGGTCCTCGGGGTCGGACTGAGGTCCACGCAAGTCCGTGAACCTGTCATCCTCGTCCGAGAACTCAGCGTCGATCTGAGCAACGTCGGGGAACAGCCTGCGGTATCCGTCGTCGAACTCCGGACCCTCACCCTCGCTGGCCCACGCGCCCGGGTCGTCGAACTTCGGCCCCGTCTCCGTCGACAGGTTACCCGCGGTTGCGCCGGTGTCACGGGCCGGATCCAGTACGTCCATATCCTCGAGAGGCTGCGGATACGTGTAGATGTTGACGGGTTCGTCCGACCAGCTCTCGTCGTTGGTCAGCACCGCTATCTCGTAGGTCTCGTCCACCTCCGACACCGCGGCGTCCTCGTGCGCCCAGGTGACGCCCTCCCCGTATCCGACAGGGTCGACGTAGTTCAGGACCAGCGACGCCAGCAAAGTACGGCTGGTGTCGCCGGGGTCGTCGACGTACTGGTCCTGATAGATGTACTCGGGGCTCCTGTCACCCTCCCCTTGGCCCCTGACCTGTGCGTCCGTCTCGCCCGCGCTCTGGTTCGCGCCGAAGAAGTTCGAGTGCGCGCCTTCCGCTGGATAGATGACGGGTCGACCGTCGACGGTCTCCACGTGCTCCCACTTCCTGTACTCGCCACCCATGTGCTGCTGCGCCAGCACCCACTCGGGCTCACCGGTGTCCTGATCGAACAGGATGTAGAACGGCTCCTGGTCGCCTGTATGCGACGCCGCCCTGTCTGCTTCACGTGTCTCAGAGGGTTTCGGATCGTTCACGTAGAACATCCAGTAACCCACGGCGGTGTAGGTGCCGCCGTCGAGGTCGGAGGGGTCGGCGTCGGGGAACCGGTCGAGGTACGAGTCGTCCGGCTGGAAATATACGTCCTCGACGAGGTTGGAGTACACCGTCGGCGGATACACGTCGGACTCCGACGGATCTAGATGCGTCAGCGAATCCCGGTCAGGAGCGACAGGACGTCCAACCCCGTAACCATTAGCCCAGCCGTTCCATTCATCCGTCAAAGCCTGCGGAAGAACGAACTCGAAGTAGTCCGCGTTCGCGTCATCGTCCGACCCGCGGTCCACCACCGAGAGATCGTAGAGGTTCGCGTCATCCAGCACCACCTCCTCGTCACCGTCGACCACCCGCCGGAGCTCCGAGTTCTCGAACAACGCCTCGTACCGCGTCGGATGATACAGCTCGTCCCCGTGGAAACGCAAGACAGGGGCGTGGTCCTGCATGACATCATACTCATTTGGATTCAACACGATTTCTCGTTGGTATGTGTACGTCTCTCCGTCGACATCGACTTCAAGTTTAACCCGAGTATCCTTCAAATCCGGAACTCGCAGGGCGGTGGTTCTGCCGTCGTGTGATGGTATGCTTTCTGTCTCAGAGCCATCGTGCAGTAGCTCGGCTTCAGAGTTGTTCACCGACCAACTGAAGCTCGCGTCCCTGTCTTCTACGAGTTCATGCGGGAACCCGAGCGCCAACGTCTCACCCACCTCTATACTTGCGTTATCCTGAGGGGGTGTTCTGGCGATGATGTCTACCGGTTCCTCAAAACCGTCTTGTTCGGAAACTTCCCCCGATTGCTCTGCATCTATCTCCATCGAACCGTCTGCAACTACCACTCCTGAAAGTAGGATAGTAAGTAGAACGAAGGTTATTCCAACTATAGCTATGCTCCTGTACGCTCGTCTAGTGCTATCCCCCATTGTCAACCCCGCAGTAGAAAACTCGTATTCCCCACTTAGTTTTTGATTTTGAAGGCGTATACTAACCTTTTAAATTGAAGTATACATAAGGTCGCAAACATTTTTGTTGTAGTATCCTATACTTCCGATATGCCGCGTAGAAGGGGGGTACTCAGGAAAACAGCTCTGACAGTTACAGCCACACTAACACCCGGCTGCATAATCGCAGACGACGCAGGAGACCCCGGCGTAGCACCAGAAGACCGAGACCGACCCTGCTGGCAGAACATCCACGGAGAACGTATCGATCTAGAGCCGTTCTTCGACCCAGAACTAGAAGACGAGATGGTTCCCCCCCAAGAAAAGATGCATTCTGTGTACGAAAAATACGACGACGAAGACTACCCGGAATACAAAGCCTACATAGAGTCGATAGACGACTCAGTCGCAATACTACTCAAGGTAGATGTATATCCCACCGTCGAAGAAGCAGAAACCCACTACAACGAAAACGAAGAAAGCTACGACGAACCAAATACCTACGGATTCGCAGACGAAGCCGTAAAACAAGTCAACGGAGACTACGCCGAAATGACCATAAGAGTATCAAACGCCGTCGGACACGTCATAAGCTACGTGCCCGACGAAGCACCAGAAGAGCCGGATGAAAGATGGACTTCGCCAAGCGCACGCGTCCTCGCATTCGGAGAAGATCTGCATGACTACTGGGCAGGAACAAGCGACTACAAAAATCAACCAGGCTTCTGCAGACAGGAAGTCATGGACCTACAACAACCAAACGAAAACAACTGAAAAATGCCGCGCAGAAGGGGGGTACTCAAGAAGACCGCGTTATCAGTTACTATTGTACCAGCTTCCGGCTGCATAATCGCCGACGACGCAGGAGACCCCGGAGTAGCACCTGAGAATCGTGACAGACCGTGTTGGCAGAACATACATGGAGAACGCATCGACCTAGAACCCTTCTTCGACCCAGAAAGAGAACAAGAAATGGTGCTGTCAGAAGACGAGATACATTCTGTTTACGAAAAATACGACGACGAAGAATACCCGGAATACAAAGCATACATCGACACGATAGACAACTCAGTAACCGTACTCTTCAAAGTAGATGTCTACCCTACAGTCGAAGAAGCAGAAACCCACTACACAGAGACGAAAGAAAGCTATGAAGAACCAAAGGACTGGTGGTTCAAAGATCAGTCCGTTAAACAAACCGACGGAGACCACGCCGAAATGATCATAAGAGTCTCTAATGCTGTAGGACACGTCATCAGCTACGTACCCGAAAAAGCACCAGAAGACCCAGACGACAGAAGAACTACACCAAGAGGTCAAGTACTGGCATTCGCAAAAGATCTCCGCGACTACTGGGCAGGCACAGGCGACTACAGACAAAACCCCGGATTCTGCCGCGAAGAAGTCAAAGCACTACAACAACCAGACGAAAACGACTGAAAACAGATGCCGCGCAGAAGGGAAATACTCAAGAAAACAGCTTTGGCTGCTATGGCTATAACAACATCCGGCTGTATACTCGCCGATGATGCAGGAGATCCCGGAGTCGCACCCGAAGATAGAGACCGGCCGTGCTGGGAGAACATCCACGGAGAACGCATCGACCTAGAGCCGTTCTTCGACCCAGAACGAGAAGATAAAATGGTCCTCCCCGAGGAAGAGATGCTTTCTGTGTACGACACATACGAAGACGAAGACTACCCAGAATACAAAGCATACATCGATACAAGAGATCAAGCAAATACAGTACTCTTCAACGTAGAAGTCTACCCCACAGTAGAGGAAGCAGAAACCCACTACAACGAAACAACTCAGGTCGACGGAGCAAAGGACTACGGATTCGGAGACCAAGCCGCGAAACACACCGACGGAGACTACGCCGAAATGACCATCAGGGTCTCCAACGCAGTAGGACACGTCATCAGCTACATACCAGAAGCAGCACCAGAAGACCCAGAAGACAGAACATTCTCCCCAAGAGGCCGAGTATTGAGATTCGCAGAAGAACTCCACGACTACTGGGCAGGCACCAGCAGCTTTGAGAATCAGCCCGGCTTCTGCCGCGACGAAGTCAAAGCACTACAACAACCAGACGAAGATAACTGAATAGAAATGCCGCGCAGAAGAGGGGTAATCAAGAAGACAGCTTTAGCGACCATCACCGTTCCAGCATTCGGCTGTATAAAACTCCCTCGTGAAGGGGACCCAGCCAAACCACCAGAAGACCAAGACCGGCCATGCTGGCAGAACATCCAAGACGAAAGAATCGAACTAGAGCCGTTCTTCGACCCAGGTCGGGAAGACGAGATGGTGCTTTCAGAAGAAGAGATGCATTCTGTGTACGACAAATACGACGACGAAAACTACCCTGAATACAAAGCCTACCTCGACACGGTAGACAACTCAGTCACCGTACTCTTCAACGCATATGTCCACCATACAGTAGACGGAGCAAAAACCCGCTACAACGAAAACAAAGAAAGCTACGAAGACCCAGATTACCTTCACCGGATTCGCCGACCAAGCCATAAGACACGACGAGGGAGATCACGCCGAGATTACCATAAGAGTATCCAACGCAGTAGGACACGTCATCAGCTACGTACCAGAAGAAGCACCAGAAGACCCTGATGAAAGACGAACCACGCCAAGCGGACGGATCTTGGTATTCGCAGAACATCTTCGTGACTACTGGGCAGGCACCAGCAGCTACAAAAACCAACCCGGGTTCTGCCGAGAAGAAGTCAAAGAACTACAACAACCAGACGAAGCCGGATGACTGAGTAGAGCCGGTTACCCCATCTTCCGCGCGAACGCGATGAACGCGGTGTGTGGCACGGTGTCGTGTTCGGGGCGGGCGGGGTAGCTGCTCCATTCGCGGCGGCCTATCTCCACGGTCTCCGAGTGTTCGAGCTCGTATTCTTCGAAGCTGTCGTGGCAGTCCCGTACCTGTTCGAAGACGGGGCAGTAGCATACGACGTAGCCGCCGCTTCGGACGGCTTCCGCCGCCGGCTCCACGGCTTCCTCGAGATGCATCATGTCGAGGAAGACGAGGTCGACGTCTTCGACGGTGAAGCCTTCTTCCTTGACGTCGCGGTGGTGGACGCTTACGTTGTCCGCGCCCGCTGCTTCGACGTTGTCGCGCGCGGTTTCGACGAACTCCTCCCGTACTTCGTAGCTGTCGACCTCGTTTACGACGTTCGCGAGCGTGAGCGCGGTGAACGCGCTTCCGGTGCCTGCGTCGGCGACCCGGCTCTCGCTGCCGACGCCGGTGCGTGCGACGACGTAGCCGAGATCCTCCTGCGGCGGCGTCTGCGTCCGCTGCTCCAAGCGGTGGCGGAACACCTCCTCGAGATCGGGTTTCACCAGCCGGAACTCCTCGCCGACGTGGGTCTCGACGGTGGAGCCGTACTCAGCGGCGGTGGCTTCCTCCGAAAGCACGCCTTCGTGTAGCTCCACCCGTGTGCCGCGTTCACGGAGGTAGGTGTTGTCGTCGCCGACGAGGAGGACGAGGTCGTCGAACTCCATGCACGGCAAAGGGAGGCGCGGGTGTTAGAACCACCGGAAAAGAGGTGCGGCGATTATATACCCCGGTTCTGGGAACTCGAAGATGCAGGGCAGACTAACTGACGCTCCTACTCCCTATCTCACAATCGACGGTCGATGTTCTTCGCCGACCATCAGAGCGCTCCTGATATCGTCCTCGGCGCCGCCGGCCCCCCGGCCCCGCTCTCGTCCACCACCGCGTCCCTGTCTATCTCGTCGCCGCTACTCCGACCCGAAGATTCCATCGCATGGTCTAATCCCGAACGGAAGGAGAGGTAATTCCATTCAAAGCCTGAGACTCAGACTTCATGGAGCTAGGAGCTCAATCTCCGAATCTTCAGTCTTCGGCGTCTATACCTTCGAAAGGCGGGTCATTGTGCTTGGGATGTTCCTCAGGAACCCTGCGTTCCTCACCACACACGTCCATGTCCACAGGAGTACTCATCTCCGTGCCTACTAGCGCAATGTTACCATCGTCGTCGACTGTGATGCTAAGATGCCTTCTACTGCAGTCGACACTCCAGTAGTACCTCCCGGAATCGAGCACCTCGGAACTCCGAATCTCAATCTCAACTTCATAAAGACCTGCTTCATCCACAACATCCTCGAAAACACCCCTGACAGCCTGATCTTGCACTACGGAGGCTGAACCGGAGAACACCTCCCCGCCCCCTTCGAACACCTGAACTTCGACGGTAACATCTTCACCGTACTCGGAGGTCACGTCGACACCCACAGGTTCCGGCGGATCATACGCAGTGTTACGGCTATGTAGACATCCGCCAGAGAGAACCGCGGCCGAAACCCCCATGAACTCCCGACGGTCGATTCCTGTCATAACTATCGATATTCTGTCTCAAAGGCTCCAGAGTAAAAAACCTACGTCGATTTGGCCCTTCCTACCGAGATGAAGCATCTCAGACCTCGCTCTCGTGCGCCACGGCGTCGAAGCCAGTCTCCTACAGACTGTTACGACCGACAGAACCATCCGCAGGGTTCAAGTCCGGTAATTCTCTGTATTCTTCAGTCTTCGACCCCTCCCCGTTGAGGAAACTCATCGGGAACCCGTCGCTGCTCACCGCAAGCGTCAACCTGAGGTTCGACCTGGATTGTAGTTGCCCCATCAATATTCCCCTCGGCGTCGATGTCGATAACGAAGTTTCTGGAGGTGCAGCTAACACTCCAGTAGTAACTACCGGAGTCTATAACGTCTGAATCACGAGTCTCGACCTCAACCTCATAAATTCCAGCCTCACTCACGACATCCTCGAACGTCCCGCTGACATCCTGAGGCGCTATGGTGGTTGAATCAGAGAAAACCTCCCTGTCGTCTTCGAAGACCTGAACACCCACGGTGACTTCTTCAGGGTATTCAGATACTTCTTCAACGTATTCGGATCTCACATCGATATCCACCGGGTCCGGCGGATCAGAAGCGGTGTTCCGGCTATGTAGACAGCCGGTAGAGAGAACTGCGGCCGAAACCCCCATGAACGCCCGACGGTCAATCCCGGTCATAAGTATCTATGTATTCTACCAGTTCTCGATTATACTTTGGGTGCAGCTACTAACTTCGTCAATGAAGCACCAACTCCACCAACAAAACCTCTACGTTTCATTTTTTATCCCTATGGCAGGTAATTCCACACATTCGAGGAACCAAAAACTTACGCCATATTTAGTCCGTCTTAGTAGATTGAAATAATAGACGGGACTTCGAACACATGTGCAATGCGAGCGCCACCCTAGTGCCGCGTTCACGGAGGTAGGTGTTGTCGTCGCCGGCGAGGAGGACGAGGTCGGTGAATCCCTTCATCTACCTCCTCCGTCGGCGGCCGTGGTGTTAGGGATGTCGGAGTTCCGTCGGTAGAGGTAGGTCTCAGGGTGATTCGGCTGTGGACTGCGGTGGCGAAAGAGAAACGTGAAACACGTGGACGCTTTACACCGGTGTGATGACCGAAGGAGTCTGGCGGAAGCGGGTGCGGCACCTGTTGTTGGTCGTGGGCGCAGTGCTGCTTGCGCCGTTGTTCTTCCTCAATCTGGACTCCGCTGCAGGGCTAGCTGTAGCTGGAGCGGGGCTACTGATGTTGATGACGGCGTTGGTTCTCTGGAAGCAAGCCGCAGACCGAGAGAGGAACAGGCGGAGAGACCTGCTCGCGGACGTCGGCGGGGAAGCCGACGTCGCCCCGGAGAACGGAGCGCTGCCAAGGAGGGATCCGTTTGAAGACGGTGACGGGTGATCCTCACGAGCTCCTGGACGCGTTCGAACGCAGGTACAGGAGCCAGTCGACCCTGGACGAAGTCTGCAGCGTCGAGAAGTACGACGAAGAGATCACGAGCCACCGAGACCGTCGATACAGTCAGATAGGCGTAAGGACGAACTTCCCCGTCGAAGTCGTCGAACGATGGGAGCCTGGTTTCGTCGCTCGTGAGGTCGTCGACGGCTTCGAACGCAGCGAGATAGGGTATGTCGCATCGCAGGTTACGGAGTCCCACTCCTGCGAACGCGTCGACGCCGGGAACCCGAACGACCTCCTGGAGGTCGCCGCCGAAGAGAACCTCAGTCATCTGCTGGTGCCGATGGACCACGGATTACTGAAGCAGCTACGGGATAGAGATGTGGTTTCGACACGGAAATCCGACGGAGCCAGCGTCGTCGAAGCCGGCCTCGGTGGCTCGCTCGAGCTCCATCTCTCGGATGGACAAGAGGTCGTCGCCGTCGCCGACGACACGGTGAACCTGGTTCAGAAGCACGGTGAAGACGCGTCACCGCCTGCGTTCGTTCACTTCGACGAGGCGAACCTGAACTACGCTAGAGAGTTCATGGTGTACTTCGGCAGCGAGGTCCGAGAGGTGAACGGTGAACGTTTCTTCGACCTGATGTACCGCGTGGTTCTGTCGGAGCCGGAGGTCGTAGGTGTCGCAGTCGAGTTCGAGTTCTGAACGGTCGAAACTGTATAGACGGTAGAGTTCGGTCGACGCACGGCTGCCACCCCGTTAGGCCACTCCCCGAAACACCCTCTCGTGCGGTTGCACGAGCTACGTTTTCACTTCGTGGAACCTCCCACTTAACTCAACGGATGTTGAACTACTGAGAGATCGTTCAAAAAATGCGTCGGTGTCTCGGAGTAGCGCTGCCGCGGAGTAGCATCAGCAACTAGATCTCGACGCCTTCGAAGTGACGGGCGTCACATCGGTATCGCTCGTAGATCTCCTCCGTCCAGGCGACGGCTTCCGGCGACCTGAAGAACAACGCTCCTTCGACGCGGCCGCGGTCGTCGTACACGACTATGCAGGAGCGGTCTCCGTCGAGTACGGCGTGTCCGAACGGGAGCTCCTCCTCCGTCACCAGCACCTCCATACCGTGCTCCAGTGAGGAGTGGAACAACTCGCCGTAGTTCTCCGCGAGCTCCCTGAGGACGTCCTGCTCCACCACGAACTCCGCGTCAAGATCGTTCTCCCGGATCATCTCGTCGGTCGCGGAGACGTACCGATGTAGGATAGTGGGAGCGAGGCCGCGTATCTTCGACGCTCTATCTATCTCGGTCTCTAACTTGTCGATAGGTCGTTGGGGGGCGTGGCGTTTCGGGAGAACCGGTCGCGCGTCCTCCAGAACCTCCGTGGGCACGTCCAAGCGCTCCCATAGCTCGGAGGCGTCGGAGATACGCTGCATCTTCCGGTAGTTCTCCAGCAACAGCCTACCCGTCACAGTGAGACTGTAGTCGTGGTCGTCGACGATCCCGTGCCCGCGCAGCTCACGTATCGCCTTGTACACCATGCTCTCGGAGACGTCGAGCTCCTGCGCCAGCTCACGTTTACCCCTGCATCCGTCCTCTATAGCTTCTACGTACTCCCTGCGGCTACACAGGACCTCCACCACGTCCGTCATCCAGAGAACCTTCACGATAACGATGTAAAAGATTTCCGCCGAATCCATCGACGGACAACGCCTTCGACGCGGTGACGGAGCTATCTCGCCTGCTCCAGCTCCTCCAGCGCCGACGGGTTCTCGATAGACGACAGGTCGCCGAGGTCCTCGCCCTTGTACGTCGCCTCGACGGCGCGACGGATGATCTTCCCGCTCTGCGTGAACGGAAGCTCGTCGACGAACAAGACCTCACGCGGGCGGAACGGCTTACCAAGCTCCTCACCCACCTGCTGCCGGAGCTCCTCCCGGACCTCGTCCGACTCCTCCGCGTCGTCCTCCAGGACGACGTAGACGACGACGGCGGTGCCCTTCGTGTCGTCCGGCGCGCCGACGGCTGCAGCCTGGTTCGCGGCGTCGTGGTCGACTACCGCGCCCTCGACCTCGGCGGGACCGACCTTCCTGCCGGCTACGTTCAAGGCGTCGTCGCTCCTGCCGTGGAGGAACCAGAAGCCGTCGTCGTCCTTCTGCGCCCAGTCACCGTGGTTCCACATGTCCGGCCACTTCGACCAGTACTCCTCGAGATACCGTTCGTCACCGCTCCACAATGACTTCGTCATCGACGGACAGCTGTCGCGCGCGACGAGGTAGCCGCGTTCACCTGTGTCCGCGATGCTTTCACCGTCTTCGTCCACTATGTCGATGTCCATACCGAGGCCTGGACCTCCGAGGGTGCAGGGCTTCAGCGGCTGCGTCGGCATCGGCATCAGGAAGCAGCCGCAGATCTCGGTTCCGCCACTGATGTTGATTATGGGGGCTTCCTCGCGGCCGACGTTCTCGTAGAACCACTGCCAGCTCTCGGTGTCCCAGGGTTCACCGGTGCTGCCGAGCAACCGCAGACTCGATAGATCGTAGCCCTCCACCCAGTCGTCTCCGTGCTTCCGGAGCGCGCGTATGGCGGTCGGCGAGATGCCGAACTGCGTGATACCGTGTCGGTCTATCATCCGCCAGAACCTGTCGGGTTCCGGGTGGTCGGGGGCGCCCTCGTACATGAAGATGGTTCCGCCGAAGTGATGGTTGCCGATCAACGTCCACGGCCCCATCATCCAGCCGATGTCCGACACCCAGAAGAACCGGTCGCCGGGCTTCTGATCGAAGCCGAAATGGATCTCCTTC
This sequence comes from Euryarchaeota archaeon Ods02, assembly GCA_028751075.1. GTDB lineage: Archaea > Halobacteriota > Halobacteria > Halobacteriales > Halorutilaceae > JAQZDA01. Next base: position 14,846 of record JAQZDA010000005.1, read on the forward strand.
GCACACTGCGTCAGCACGCCGGCGTGCGTGTGGACGATGCCCTTCGGCTTCCCCGTGGTTCCGCTGCTGTACAGGAGCATCGACTCCTGATCGCTCGGCAGAGACTTCGTCTCGTACTCGTCGCTCTGGGGTTCGACGGCGTCAGTCCACCACTCGTCCTGGCTGCTGTCCCACGGGATATCCGCATCCAGCCGGCTGTAGACGATGCAGTGTTCGACGCAGTCGGTCTCCTCGATGGCTTCGTCCGCCGTCTCCTTCAGCGTTATCTCGCCGCCCCTGCGCTGGAAGCCGTCACCCGTGAACAAGACGCTGCTCTCCGCGTCCTCGAGACGGGTGACGACGGCGTCGGTGGCGAACCCGCTGAAGATAGGTACGGCGACCGCTCCGACCTTGAAGCAGCCGTACAGGATGGATATGACCTCCGGCACCATCGGCATGTACAGCGACACCGTGTCACCGGTGTCGACGCCGCGCTCCTCCAGCGCGTTCGCCACCTTGTTCGACTGCCTGTGTAGCTCGTGATACGTCAGCTCCCTGATCTCTCCGTCCTCCGCCTCCCAGATACAGGCGACCTTGTTCCGGCGTTCCTCGGTGACGCCTGCGTGCCGGTCGACGACGTTGTGCGCGATGTTGAGCTCGCCGCCGGGGTACCAGTCCGTGAACTGCGGACCGTCGCTGTCGTCCCTGACCGCGGCGTAGGGCTCGTAGAACTCGACGTCGAGGTAGTCGACTATCTCGTCCCAGAACCAGTCGACGTCGCCGCAGGTGCGGTCGATGAGCTCGTCGTAGTCGTCGATGCCGTGCTCCTGCATGAACCTGTAGACGTTGGTCGACTCCACGAACTCCCTGCTGGGTTCGTGGACGACCTCGTCCACCTCCTCAAGTCCCTCCATTAGTTGTTCACCAGGCTAGGTAAACCGAGGGCATCGTATTAGTTCCTTTCCTACGGAGGTACCGGAGCCATGGCTCTCGGGCGGAGACACAGGGAACGCGGTCGGGCAAGGAAAGAACCGAGAGGTGACCTTGAACCTGCTACCTTACTCCTCTAGCTCCACGTCTCCATCGGAGTCCTCGACCTCGACGGTGAACTCGTCTCCTTCACGGTCTTCGACTTCGTCGATCTCCAGGGTCTCGAGGTCGTCGGCGTGCGCTACTCCGTCGACTTCGGGGTCGTTCACTGGTTCGAACGCTACGACCGAGGGGTCGTCGACGTCCACGTCTTCGGCTTCGACGACGAAGCCGTCGCTGCCGGCGAACGTTGAACGCGATACCTCGGCTGCGTCGAAGCTGTGGCTGTGGTCGCCCTCGACGGCGGCTACGGGTACGTGGTAGTGGTCGGCTTCGCCTTCGTAACTGTCAATCCGGGGTTCGGCTTCCGAACCACTTCCATCCACCCCCTCCGCCTCTACTTCGAGGCGGACAACGTCACCGTCTTCTACTTCGTCGAGCTCACCGTCCGCTTCCTGACGGACACTCCATTCGACGTCGAAGGGTCCTTCACCGGATTCACCAGCTTCGACCTCCCACGACTCGACGTCTTCGGCGTCGACCTCATGGGTTTCTAGCTCTAGCTCCTGCGGCTGTTCCACTGCTGCTGCACCCGCTGCCGCTGCCATCGCTACTGCGACGACGGCTGCGGCGGCGAGCAAGGTGTAACGTGTTATCTCCGTCATGGTTTCATCTGAAGCCACTTGGTGCGCGGCTTCAACCAGGACTTCAGATGAAACACCTGAAAGAGGTTTCAGAGAACCAGGTGACAACGCAGAAGGAAACGGTTTTCACCAGACGGCGTCGGAGTCGGGGTTGGAGTGTTCGGTACGCCACCCTGGTTTTAACGAGTGCTTAACGGATTTTCGACGGATTAGATGGCCTGTCGTAACGTGTTGTCAACGCGTTCCCCGGCTGTTTCTGGAAAGACCGATAAACCAGCGCTTCTAACACACCGGTGATGAGAAGAGGGTTCGTCGTCGCCGCCGCGCTCGCGTTCGGCTTGCTGGCCGCCGCTGCAGGAGCGGCGATTGCGCCGGCAACGGACTCCACCCCCGAGCTCCGGTTCGCGGAGGACGACGTGGTCTTCGACGACGGCGAAGAGGTTCGAACACTGGAGCTCGAACGCTCGACGGGGTTCGAGACCCTGGAGGTGTCCGCGGGCTCCACGGGAGAGATAGACGTACGGGTGGTGGAGTCACGGGACATCGAGGACGACTTCAGCTTCGAGGGCTTCCAGAGCAACCGATCTGACGACGGATTCGACGAGGAAGACCTCGAGTTCGAAGCCGAGTACAGGTTCGAGATAGAGTCAGGTGAGGAAGAGGTCGAAGGAACCGACGACGTCGGAGGCGGCGACGTCGTACGCGTGTACCGGGAACCCGTCGACGTCAAGGTCGAGGTCGTGGACTCGGAAGACGTACAGGAGATCGAGGTGACGGAGTCCGGTGAACCCGAAGAAGGACAGGAGGTCGCCTTCGAGGTCGATGTCGCAGAAGAACACCAGATCGAACACGACGAAAGCGTGGAAGATAGTGCTGATGGTGGAGGTGACGGCGATGACAGATAGGGGTTTCAGCCGCGTCGACGTGCTCGCGGGCGTCGTGCTCGCGGCGGCGCTCGCCGTCCTCGGCGTCAAGCTCTTCAACCCCACTCCAATCGTTATATCCGTGGAAGGAGGGTCGACGGAGGTCGAGCAGATACCCGGGTTCTACACCCGCGGCGACGTCCTCTCCATCGCCGCGGCAGCCGTCGTCGCAGGAGGCTCCACCATCTACCTCCTGCAGCCGTACCTCGACAGCGAGACATCAGACCCGCAGGAAAGCTCCGGCGACGTAGACGACGCCGAGGACCTCGTGGAGATACGCCGCAGGGAGCTCGAAGAAGGCGATGTATCTCTCAAGGACGGCGCCGAAGAGGTCTACGAATCCGTGCTCGAAGCAGGCGGCGAGGTCCGGCAGAGCAAGGTCGTCGACTACACCGACCTCTCGAAGTCACACGTCAGCCGGAAGCTCGACGTCCTCGAGAGCAAGGACCTCGTGGAACGCCGACGGGACGGCATGGGGAACGTCGTCCAGCTGAAGTGACCTCTATGGCGGGCCTGCGCCCTGTCCGGGGTTGCCGTCGTCGTGACCAGGGGGGCCATCGGAGCCATCGTGTCCGGGTGGTATGTCATCCAACCCTGGAGGCGTGCCACCGTGTCCCGGTGGACAGTCCTCAGGACCCTCGGGGTCGCCGAGTGTGTCGGGTGTGTCGGGTGGGAGCGGGCAGTCGTCGACCACACGGACCTCTAGCTCGTCGACGGTGACGCCGCTGTCGTCGACGAATCCACCTGCCTCCGCGGTGTAGTTGCCAACCGCTGCGTCTTCGGGTGCAGAAACCGTGACGGGGACCTCCACCGTCTCGCCGGACTCCACGAGGTGCGAGCGGTCGAACGAGAGATACGAGCTCGACAACGTCTCGTTACCGGAGTCGTGACCTAGCTCCGACACAGATACCTCGACGGAGCGGATGCCCAGAAGCGCTTCAGGCTGTATCGTCAGAGTGGCTTCGGTCTCGCCACCTTGCTCCACCACCGGCGTCTCCGGCTGTGTTAGTGCGACGGGGGCGGCGTGCTCCGCCACCCACGAGACGGTCTCCTGTCTCTCGACGTGTCCGTCCTCGTCGTGAGCGGTTACCGTGGCTTCGTAGGTGCCCGAAGCGTTGTCGTCGAGACCGACGGTCGCACGGTAGACTCCGTCTTCCACCTCGTCGAACACGACCGTCTCCTTGGAGCCGTCGGGAGCCTCCACCCGGGCTTCCACGTCGGCGTCTCCGACGGCTTCGGTGCCGTACAGCTTGGCGGTGACGTCGGCTTCGCTGCCAGCGTAGTAGCGGTCGCTCGACGTGGCGACGTCGAGCTCTACCAGCGAGTTCGCAGTCACCCGGGTTTCGAACTCGACCGCTTCGTCTCTGCCGTCTATCTCGTAGCTCCAGGACCCTGCTTCGGGGTCGGTGAGCCTGTACACCGTTCTGTCGTCGGTCACCGACACCTCGACGTCGGAGTCGGCTCCTGGGTCGGCGATGGAGCCGTTCGGCCTGTAGATACGTACTTCCCTGTCCTCCGCTGCCACGGAAGCCGTCTCGATTCCGGAATCCATGACATCGACGTCGCCCTCCTCCGTGGCTTCGGCTTCGTCGTCGATGTCGCTTCTGTCGTCCCTGACGTCTATCTCGTGTCGCTCGGCGACGTCCTCCTGCCGCGTGGACTCTACCTGTAGCGACGACGTCTCAGTCTGTAGCTCCTCGACTGCGACGTCGAGGATCACGTTCGAGGCTTCGTCGTCGACCTCGAACGACCCTCCGAAGACGTCGTCGACCCCTATCTGTCCGGTGACGAGCTTCACTAGCTCGGACGCGGTGAACTCCTGGATTAGCTCGATGAAGTCCTGAACTATCTCGTCTCGGGTGAAGCTCTCGGTGACCTGCGAACAGTCAGAGGCATCCGCAAGCGAACGCTTGAACTCGAAGTCCGCGCCGTCACCCAGGGTGTTCGTCTGCAGGCAGATACCCTCGGGGTTCATGCGTTCGCGGATGGCGTCACGCATCGATGACTCGCTGGGCCCGCGGTTGCGGCCGCCGTCCGACATCAACACGACGTTCTGGTGGACGCCGTCGGGTGCCTTCTCGACCTCGTCGATGCCGTCGAACAGGCCGGCGCCCATGTTGGTGAGGCCGCCGGCGTTCATGCTGTCGATAGCCGCCTCGGCGTCGTCCCTGCCTTCGTCAAGCCGCGTCAACCCCTGCAGCACCGTGGAGCCGCTGGAGAACTCGACGATGGCGACGTAGTCGGAGTCGGACTTACGTTCGAGGTAGCCGTGGGCGGCGTCCTTCGCCGCCGACATACGGGTGCCGCCGCCGACGTCCCTTGCGCTCATGCTCCCCGAGACGTCGACGACGATAGCCGTCGCCGTCGCACCGGCTTCACCGGGCTCCATGTAAGCCAGGAGATCGTCCTCGGACGCCGACAGCGTCTGGTCCTCCGTCTCAAGCGTCACCGTGACGTCGTACGAACGGGCTTCGTCCTTGTCCGGTGCAGTGAACCGTAACGTGGCTTCACCGCGTAGGTCGGAGTCGCGCTCCAGACCATCGTACTCCGCCCACGCCGACACCTCCTCGCCTTCGACCTCCACCGACCAGTCACCATCTCTGACCTCGTCGGACGATAGACCGGAGACCACGAGATCCACGGAGACGGACCGCGGATCCTCCACCGTGCCAGCGTTCACCTGTGCCTCGGTCGTTATATCGAGGGATGGTTCGGGTAGGCCGTCGGTCACCCTGAGGCTAAGGTCCTTGGAGTCGGTCTCGTACGTTTCAGGGTAGAGAGACAGAGTTGCGTCGAAATCGAAGTCGCGTATTGCCTCTGATCCTTCTTCGGCCACGTCAGACTCCGTGATTCCGACAGTGGACAACGGCACCTCTGCACCCGCGACGTTCCTCGGATAGATGGAGTTCACGTAGAACGAGTAATCGGCTTGATGACCTGCATCTGTCGCGAGATCCAGGGTGAAGTCGTGAGGCTGCATCCCCGGGTTGACGACGTTCACGCCTATCAAGTCGTCCGCCTCCGTCCACCCTATCAACTCGTCGTCGTGAGGCATCTGGTTCGGGGCGACCACGGCAGGTGGGGCTTCGACGCAGTTCACGTCGCCGGCAGCTTCGCAGACGTCGAAGAAGCCGGGTTCGTCACCGTCCTCAGGGCGGACCACCGACTGCTGTATCCTGTCTCCAACGTCCTCACGGATACCCCAGAACTCGTTCTCCTCGTCCGAGAACTCGCCGTCGACCTGAGCAATGTCGGGGAACAACCGACGTCCGTCTCCATCCTCAGCCCACTCACCCGGGTCGTCGAACTTGGGGCCTACTTGCTGGGGTATGGTTCCTTCGGTCGCGCCTGTGTCACTGGGTATCAGAGGTACTAACTCTTCGAATGGCTGAGGATACGTGTAGACGTTCCCGTCGTAGTCAGACCATGCTTCATCCCCGGTCAGAACCGATATCTCGTAGGCTTCATCGGTTGACCGCTGGATATCGGCGTCTTGGTGAGCCCAGGTTGTACCCGTGTCTTCGTAGGCAACAGGGTCGAGGTAGTTCAGACCTTCATCAGATAGAAAACTGCGGTCGGTGTTACCAGGGTCATCGAGGTACTGGTCCTGATAGATGTATCTGGGTTCCAGATCCCCATCCGACGGTGCTCTGACCTGTCTGTTGTCGCTCTGGTTAACTCCGAAGAAGTTCGAGTGAGCGCCTTCGGCCGGGTAGATCACCGGTCTTGCATCCTCTCGCTCGACGTGCTCCCACTTCCTGTACTCGCCGCCCATGTGCTGCTGCGCCAGCACCCACTCCGGCTCACCGGTGTCCTGATCGAACAGGATGTAGAATGGTTCCTGATCACCGGTATGTGCAGCGATCCTGTCAGCACTGACCAAACCTTCTTCGACGGATATCAACGGTTTAGGGTCGTGGACGTAGACCATCCAGTACCCGATAGCTGTGTAGGTATCCTCTTGCATCTCAGAGGAGTCCGTGTCGGGGAACCGGTCGACGTAGGAGTCATCGGGTTCGAAGTCGACGTCCTCCACGAGGTTAGAGTAGACCGTCGGCGGATAGACGTCGGACTCCGACGGATCAAGGTGCGCCAACGAGTCGCGCTCCGGAGGCTCCGATACACCGTACCCCGAACTCCATCCACCCCATTCGCCAGTGAGGGCACGGGGGAGGATGAACTCGAAGTAATCCTCTTCATAACCCACCTTCGACTCGTGATCTATCACCGACACGTCATACAGGTTAGCGTTGTCCAGCAGAACCTCCTCATCTTCATCCACAACCCCCCTCAGCTCCGAGTTCTCGAACAACGCCTCGTACCGCGTCGGATGATACAGCTCATCCTCATGAAAACGGAGGACAGGGGCGTAATTTTGCATCACATCGAAGCGAGGTTCGCCCAATACACCCTCAGCTGGCTCCGCCTCGATTACTCTTTGGTAGGTGTACGTCTGTCCGTCAACATTGACTTCCAGCTCGACCAGAGTATTCACGGCCTCCGTAACCCGTAGGGCGGTCGTTCTTCCGTCATGTGGAGGTACGTCCACTGTGTCAGATACAGAACCCTCGTGGAGCAATTCGGCTTCTGAGTTGTTTACTGACCAAGTGAACGTTGCATCTCTATCTTCTAAGAGTTCCTTTGGAAACCCGAGCGTCAACGTCTCACCTACCGTAACCTCTACCCTTTCCTCCGGATCTGTCCTAGGTATGATATCTATCGGCTCCTCAAAAACGTCTTGACCCGAGACATCATCCGAAAACTCTACATTCGGCTCCGTCGAACCGTCTGAAACCGCTACACCTGAAATTACGATTGTGAGAAGAGCGAAGGTTATCGCTACTATAGCTATGCTCCTGTACGGTCGTCGTGTGCTACTCCCCATTTGTCAACCCCTCTGTAGAAGACTCAAATTTGTGACTTAGTTCTTGATTTTCAAAGCGTTTACGAACCCTTTAAATTGAAGTATACAGATGGTCGCAAACATTTTTGTTGTAGTACCCTGTACACCCATTTATGCCGCGCAGAAGGGGGGTACTCAGGAAGGTAGCGTTAGCAGCTATCGCAATACCAGCATCCGGGTGCATAAGACTCCCTCGCGAAGGAGACCCAGCCAAACACCCAGAAGACAGAGACCGACCATGCTGGCAGAACATCGAAGACGAAAGAATAGACCAAGAACCCTTCTTCGACCCGGAAAGAGAAGACGAGATGGTAATACCAGAAGATGAGATGCACTTCCAGTACGACGAATACGATGACGAAGACTACCCAGAATACAAAGCCTATATCGATACAGTAGATCACTCAAATACCGTACTCTTCAAAGCAAACGTCTACGCTACGGTCGAAGAAGCGATAGAAAGCTACAGCGAGGTCCACGAGTCCTTCGAAGATCCAGATAGTTTCGGCGTCGGTGACGAGGCAATGGAACAAGAAGCTCGGGACGGGAAATTCGCTGAGATGGTATTCAGGAAATCCAACGCAGTAGGACACGTAATCAGCTACATACCCGGCGAAGCACCCGAAGACCCAGACGACAGAAGATTCCGGCCAAGAAGCCGAGTATCGAGATACTCTCGACAACTCCGCGACTACTGGGGCGGCACCAGCGACTACAAAGACCACCCCGGATTCTGCAGACAGGAAGTCATGGACCTACAACAACCAGACGAAGATGACTGAACAATAATGCCACGCAGAAGGAGGGTACTCAAGAAGACAGCGCTAACAACCGCAGCTGCCACACCATTATCCGGCTGTATAAAACTCCCCCGTGAAGGAGACCCGGCCAAACCACCAGAAGACCGAGACAGACCCTGCTGGCAGAACATCCAAGACGAAAGAATCGAACTAGAACCATTCTTCGACCCGGAACGAGAAGACAAAATGGTGATCCCAGAAGACGAGATGCACTTCCAGTACGAAGAGTACGACGACGAAGACTACCCAGAATACAAAGCCTACATCGACACAGAAGACTACTCCAACACCATACTCTTCAAAACAAACGTCTACTCCACTGTCGACGAAGCAAAATCCCATTACAATGTAACGAAACAAAGCTACGACGAACCAAACACCTTCGGAACCGGAGACCAAGCCGCGAAACAAGATGACGGAGACCACGCTGAAACAATCATGAGAGTCTCCAACGCAGTAGGGCATGTAGTTAGCTACGTACCCGACGAAGCACCAGAAGATCCAGAAGACAGAAGGTTCCAGCCGAGGACACGGGCGACAGGTTATGCACGTGAGCTTCGCGACTACTGGGGCGGAACCAGCAGCTTCGAAGACCACCCCGGCTTCTGCCGCGAAGAAGTCAAAGCACTCCAACAACCAGACGAACCAGACGAAAACGAGTGAAAACAGATGCCGCGCAGACGGGGGGTACTCAAGAAGACCGTGTTAACGGTTACTGCGATATCAGCGTCCGGCTGCCTCATCGCCGACGATGCAGGCGACCCCGGAGTCGCACCAGAAGACAGAGACCGACCATGCTGGCAGAACATCGACGGAGAACGCATAGACCAAGAACCATTCTTCGATCCAGGCCGGGAAGACGAGATGGTGCTTTCAGACGATGAGATGCATTCTGTTTATGACTCGTACGACGACGAAGACTATCCGGAATACAACGCATTCATCGACACGGTAGACAACTCAGTCACCGTACTCTTCAACGCATATGTCCACCACACGGTAGACGGAGCAAAAACCCGCTACAACGAAAACAAAGACAGCTACGACGACCCAGACACCTTCACCGGATTCGCCGACCAAGCCATAAGACACACCGGCGAAGACTATGCCGAGATGACAATCAGAGTCTCCAATGCAGTCGGACACGTCATCAGCTACGTACCAGACGAAGCACCCGAAGACCCAGACGACAGAAGAACCACACCAAGAATGAAGGTATTTGGGTTCGGCCAAGATCTCCACGACTACTGGGCAGGAACAAGCGACTACAAAAATCAACCAGGCTTCTGCAGACAGGAAGTCATGGACCTACAACAACCAGACGAAAACAACTGAAAAATGCCACGGAGAAGGGGGGTACTTAGGAAGACATTTTTAGCAGTTGCTGCCATACCGGTATCCGGCTGCATAAAACTGCCTCGTGAAGGAGAAAATCCGATTCCCCCAGAAGAAATAGATCGGCCCTGCTGGGAGAACATAGAGGGAAAACGCATCGACCAAGAACCATTCTTCGACCCAGAAACCCAAGCCGAGATGGTTCTCGATCTTGAAGATGTAAGCGACGTATACGAGCAGTTTACTGACGAGGATTACCCCGAATTCGACGCATTTATCGACACCAGAGACAACTCCAACATAGTCCTCATAAACGTAGAAGTCCCCAGAGAAGTATCAGACTCAATCGACTACTACAACGAAACCAAACGGAGTTACGACTCCCCCCCAACCACTCCATAGAGGGGATGAATCAGCAATCCAGAACCTGGACGAGATGGCAAAGGGAGTCCTAAGACTCTCCAACGCAGTTGGAGAAGTCATATCCTACGTCCCCGAAGACCCCAGGCCCGCTGAAGAACGATATTTCACCCCCGAGCAACGAATAGATTGGACCTGTAGAATAATGGTCGATTACTGGGGAGGAACCAACAGATTCGACGACCACCCCGGCTTCTGCCGCGAAGAAGTCAAAGCACTACAACAACCAGAAAGCTAGACCTCGCTCTCGTGCACGACCGCGCTCCGGTCTATCTCCCCCACGCTGCTTCGTCCCGAGAGCCCCATCGCGAGGTCGAAGTCCGCGATGAGGTTCCGTACGACGTGTTCGACTCCCTTCTGGCCGTCAGCGGCGAGTCCGTAGACGAACGGGCGGCCGAGGAGGCAGGCGTCGGCTCCGAGGGCGAGGGCGCGGTAGACGTCGCTGCCGCGGCGGATGCCGGAGTCGAACGTCACCGTGGCTTCCCCTTCGACCTCGTCGACCACGGAAGGCAAGGCCTCCAGTGCGGTGATGCTGCCGTCGACCTGTCGGCCGCCGTGCGTGGAGACTCCGACGGCTTCCGCGCCGGCGTCCACCGCTTCGCGGGCGTCCCCGGGGTGGAGTACGCCTTTCACCGCGACCGGCAGGTCGGTGTTGTCGAAGAGGAAGTCGAGGTCGCTCCACCGGAGGGAGCTGTCGCCGAAGATCTCTAGGAACTCCTCGACGGCGGCGCGTGGGTCGTCCTCCGGCGGCTGGTCGAGCCTCGCGCGGAACGCGGGGTCGGTGAAGTAGTTGGCGACGCCTTCGCCTTCGAGGAAGGGGTAGTAGCCGCGGCTGACGAGGCGTTCGCGCCAGCCGAGGATGGGGGCGTCGACGGTGAGGACGACGCCGTCGTAGCCGGCGTCCTCCGCCCGCCGGAGGAACGAACGCGCTACGTCCTCGTCGGACGACCAGTAGAACTGATAGTACTTCGGCGTGTCGCCGAGCGTTGCGGCGACGTCCTCCATCGGCGTCGAAGATAATGACGACAGCACGTAGGGTACGTCGAGCTCGCTGGCGGCTCTGGCGCTCGCGAGCTCGCCCTCGGGGTGGACGAGGGACTGGACGCCGAGCGGCGTCAGCGCGAGCGGGTACTGGATCTCGCGGCCGAGGAACTCCGTCGAGAGGTCGCGGTCGGCGACGTCCTGCAGCATCCTTGGGACGATACGCCACTCGCTGAAGTCCTGCTCCCGTCGGAACGTCTCCTCGGCGCCGGCGCCGCCGTGGACGTACGCCCGCGCCTCCTCCGACATCGCCTCGTGCGCCAGCGCGCGGAGGTCCTCGTAGCTCGCCGGCAGCTCCGGCGGAGAGTCGTCGAGCATCCCCTTCCTGTAGATGTCGTTGAGGACGTCTTCTCCGTATCTCATACGTGGATGGACGAGGGGAGGGGGCTTAGTGGCTGTGGGACGACGACGGGGTTAGCCGTGTAAGATGACGTTACTCGTCTCCCGGCCTCTCGGCGTGGTAGGGGGTGTCGTACTCTCCGGGTTCGTCGTCGATGCGGTCGGGGTTGACGCGGCCACCGAGCAGCATGAAGTCGAGGATGGTGACGTAGAGCATCGCTTCAACTACGGGAACTCCGCGCGGCGGCAGCGATGGGTCGTGGCGTCCGATGACCTGCGCGTCGTCTATCACCTCACCGGTGTCCCAGTCCACCGTCTGCTGCTCCTTCGGTATCGACGTCGGCGCATGGAGGGTGAGCTCGCCGTAGATGGGTTCACCGGTGGTGATGCCGCCCTGCAGGCCGCCGTGGTCGTTGCCCTCGGGGACTGGGTCGCCTTCCTCGGCGACGGTGTCCGGCCTGGTGTCACCGTCTTCGAAGGTCCAGTCCTCGTTACGTTGCTTGCCCTTGACCTCTCTGGCTCTTCGGCCGAGGCCGAACTCGAACGCGGACGCGGCGGGCACCGCCATCAACGCTCGGCCGAGACGGCTGGGGAAGCTGTCGAACCTTGGTGCGCCGAGGCCTCGGGGGACGCCGCGGCACTCCCAGTAGATGCTGCCGCCGACGCTGTCGCCTTCCTCCTGCACGCGTTCGAGGAGCTCCCGGATCTCCTCAGCTTTCTCGGGGTCGGCACACCTTACTTCGTTCTCCTCCGTGTGTTCGAGCATCTCCTCCCACGAGACGTCCTCTGTCTTGACGTCGTGGAGCTGGTTGACGTGCGCCTTCACCTCGACGTCGTACTCGGACTGGTCTAGCACCTGTCTGGCGACGGCGCCGGCGGCCACCCAGTTCACGGTCTCACGCGCCGAGGAGCGGCCGCCGCCTCCCCAGTTCCTGGTGCCGAACTTCGCGCTGTACGTGTAGTCGCCGTGCGAGGGTCGCGGCGCCGTCACGAAGGGTTCGTACTTCCCGCTGCGGGCGTCTTTGTTCTGTATCACCATGCCGATGGGTGTGCCGGTGGTGTAGCCGTCCTGTAAGCCGCTGTTGATGGATACGCTGTCGGGTTCGTCCCTGCTCGTGGTTATTTGGCTCTGACCGGGTCGCCTGCGGTCGAGCTCCCGCTGGACGTCTTCCTCGCTAAGCTCGACGCCTGCGGGACAGCCGCTGACGGTACATCCCATGGCGTCGCCGTGGCTTTCGCCGTACGTCGTCATCTGATACAGCCTGCCGAACCGGTTGCCGTTCATCAACCCGACATAGAGGCGGGGGCTATAAAGGGCGTCGGATACTACACGGGGTATGCAGACCGGTTCGACAGACGAGACACAGCATACAATCGGCTTACATCAGGTGGTTTCGCTTTGGCTTCTCCACTGAGGTTCCGCGTCAGCCACGAGACCTGGCACCGCGAACGTTTCGAGAACGAGGTAGTGAACCCCCTCGACAACAAGTTCGGCGTCGAGGTCACGGAGACCTCGGAGCCCGAGGAGTTCGAGGCTTATCGGCTCAGGATGGGTAACGGCGACACGGCGTTGTTCGCGTGGAACGGCACCGGATACTGGGTCGGTAACACGGAGACGCCGAAGGCGCTGTGGCAGACGGAGAAGCAGTCGTTCGAGGAGGTCGACGACGGACTCGGCGAGTGGGCGCAGCGGGAGTTCTACCGCGTCCTCAAGGACGAGGCGCCGTGGCTCACCGAGTACACGCGGCTCGCGTGGTTCTTCCTCCCGGTGTTCATGTCGAAGAACGGCAGCGAGGCGACGCGGGAGTTCTTCCAGCGGGGCGCGGGCTTCCCCGACGCGTCGGCGGAGGAGGCGATGGAGTTCTACGAAACCGTGCTCGAGAGCGGGGTGTTCGAGGAGTCGAGGTACGAGATGGCGTCGAAGCTCGGCACCGGAGAGAACGTCGACGAGGTCCGGATGGCCGCCGCCATGGGTGAGTTCAACGCCGCCGGAGTGCTCGACGACGCAGGATACCGCTTGGAGCCGGAGCCCGCGGTCTCCAACGGCCACAAGCTCGACTACGAGGCGTTCGGCGAAGGCGCGGAAGACGGAGTGTACGTCGAGGTCACGCGGCCGGTGCCGCCGGAGGACCGCGCCGCCGACAGCCCCCTCCGCGCCGTCAGGGAGACCGCGAGCCGGAAGAGCGAAGGCCAGCTGAAGGAAGACGACGGCCTCCTGATGGTGGACTGCACGAGCTTCGGCGAAGAAGACTGGCGGACGCTCGCGGAGAACCGGCCGTCGGTCGGCCACACGCCATCGTTGTTCTACAGGACGACGCCGGACGGAGAATCCGAGGCGTTCCTCGAAGGAGTTACGGGACTCCGGCTCAGCGGCGGCGTCAACTGGGTCTGAAGGGTTACTCACCGCCGAAGTTCAGACCTCCTTGGCCGAAACCAGGAGGCCGTCCTCCATCGGCAGCAACGACGACGTGAACTCCTTCGCACTCTCCACAGCCTTCAAGTACTCCAGAACCCCCCGTGTGCCGGCTAGAGCGCCGTCCGGCATCGAGACGTCCTCCAATGACCGCTCCCCGCCGTACACCTCCGCGACTGCGGGGAAGTTCACGACGTCGCCCTCCAGCTCGTTCCCCGCCCACATCACGTTGTCCGCCACCACGAGACCTCCCGCGTTCACCCTATCTCGGACGGTATCGAAGGCTTCCGGGTATGCTGTCTTGTCGATGTCGATGAACACGACGTCGAACGATCCCTCCAGTTCGTCCACCGTCTCCACTGCGTCCCCCGACATGAACGTGAACTCCGGGGGGTAGCCGCCACGCCCGAGATAGTCCTCCGAGTCCTCCAGAAGGTCGGCGTCGTACTCCGTGAGCAGTATCTCGCCGTCGTCCTGCATTCCGCGTGCGAACCAGGTGGCGCTGTATCCGTAGCCGGAACCCATCTCGAGCACCCTGTCTGCATCTGATACACGGGCGAGCACCATGAGCCAGGCTCCGGCCGCGGCACCGACGACGGGGAAACCGCTCTCTCGGGCGCGGTCCATCATATCCCGCTGCACCGCGTCGGGTTCCGGCGCGATAGATTCGGAGAAGCCGGCGACGGTGGCGTCGAGCCGGCCTTCGGTGGAACCAGTCATCACCCTACGTATGGGTCGACGTGACTTAGTAGACCGTGGGTCGAGTAGATACCTACTGATGCGAGTAGATACCTACTGATGCAGCCGGCTGTCCGGCGACGGACCAGGGGTAAACTGTTTTTGTCCTCCGCCTCCGTTAAGCTTCCATGAATCTACGTCTCCGGCTACCCGAGATGGATCTCTGGAAACGCCGGGTTGTCGTCAGCGTCGTCGCCGTCAACGTGATGATCCTGCTGTCCTCCCTGATCTATCACTACCTCATGGTGTACGTCGAAGGTGTTCCGGCAGAGGTCGCGCATCTCGACGGCCTCGCGCTGTACTTCCACTCCCTACAGGTGGTGGTGGAGACGTTCTCAGGCACGGGTTTCGGCTCGGACTCCCCGTGGGAGACCGCGGTCATGAACCTCTTCGTCTCCGCGATGGACCTCTCGACGTTCCTACTGCTTTTCGTCATACTGCCGTACGTATTCCGCCCCGTCCTCGACGAGGTGCTGTCACCCGACGTCCCCACCGACACCGACCTCACGGACCACACCGTGGTATGCGACTACACCGAACGCACTGAGAAGCTCGTCGGCGAGTTCGAGAGACGTAGTGCAGACTACGTCGTGCTCCTCGACGACGAACAGCAGACGGTAGAGCTACTGGAGGAAGGAGTCAACGTCGTAGCAGGCGATCCCTCATCCGTCGAAGGCCTGCAGCGCGCGAACACCGGTGAGGCCGCCAGCGTCGTCGTCGACACACAGGACGCGGAGTCCGCGAGCGTCGTGCTCGCGGTACGGGAGATCTCCGACGACGTCCCCATAACGGTGCTCGTCCGAGACCTCTCGCTGGAGAAGTACCTCCGGTACGCCGGCGCCACCTCGGTGCTGACACCGAGGAGGCTGCTCGGCAACCGTATCGCGGAACGCATCGAAGCCGAGATAGACCCTGGTGTAACGGACACTGCCTCGCTCTCGGATGGCTACGTGATATCCGAGATACCGGTGAAGGACGACAGCCCGGCCGAAGGCAAGAGTTTGGCCGAGATTGATTCTCTGGACGAAGCCGACGTCACCGTCTCCGCCCTGTGGAAGGACGGCGACTTCGTCGCGTCCCCCGCCGACGACACCGTGGTGGAAGCCCACGACCAGCTCGTCGTCGTGGGTCCGAAGGAAGCGGTGGAGGCGGCCGAGGAGGAGATACATCCGGGTATGGATGACGGAGGGTTGGTAGTCGTCGCCGGTTACGGCGAGGTCGGCTCCACCGTCAGCGAACACCTGCGCCGGCACGACAGAGCCTGCAGGGTCGTCGACGTCCGAGAGGAGGAGGGAGTCGACGTCTTAGGTGACGCCACAGACGAGGACGTCCTCCGCGACGCCGGGGTCGAGGAGGCGTCGGTGTTCGTCTCCACGGTGCAGGGCGACGACACCGCGATACTCTCCGTGCTGGTGGCTCGGGAGCTAGCGGAAGAGCTGGATATAATCGCACGCGTCAACAGCTCCGGCAACCAGAACAAGATACGGCGGGCGGGCGCGGACTACGTGCTGAGCTTGCCGGACATCAGCGGCCGCATCCTCGCTACCGCGGTGCTCCACGAGAACGTCACGTCGTTCGACCGACAGCTCAGGGTCGTCGGCGTCGACGGCGGGGAGTACGCCGGCAAGGTCTGCGCCGACCTCTCGGAGGAAGGAGAGAGATGTGTCGTCGTCGCCCTGGAACGCGGCGGAGACGTCATGACGGAAGTTCCTAAGGAACTCGAGTTCCAGGAGGGAGACCTCATCTTCGTCGCCGGAGACGACGACGTCCTCGACGACCTCGGGCGGCTGAAGACGTTGGCGGACAGATAGTGAAAGGGGGGTCTCGTCAGGTGTTCACGCCGCCGACATACTGTTGTACAGCCACGCCCACAGGTACACGACGACGAACGCGAACACCGCAGCCTCTACGATTCCCGCGATTGTTCCCGCCACCGTGGGTTCGAAGAACAGATGCCACTCCTGCATCATACCGACACCTCCCTCGTACAGCCCAGCTGCACCCAGCACTCCGAGTATCAGCATGCCTGCGGCCGAAAGAATGGCGGCTGCCGCCGCGAACATCGTCTCGTCCAGCTCCTTCACTCCGGGCTGGACGGTCTCTGCTTCTGCACCGATCGAACCCGTGTCGTGTGACATGTTCGTAGGTAGAGTTCCGTGGATATTCAAATACCGAGAGAGTTCCCGAGATATGAGAAACATGAAAGACCATATGCTGAAGAAGGTAAACCCTCGACGTTCTTCACCTTTTTCCGGCGGAAAACGCAATCTGTTGAAGCAGCAGAATATAAAAAATCCAGTCGGCCACACCGTGTTGGACGTTCGATTCGTCGCTATGGTACGACGTTATAGATTCCTTAGAACCGCACGGAGGCTTTAACCCTTTAGACAGTCTATCTGAAGTATGTACCAGGATGGTGTGGTTTCGGCGGCATCGCGGAGGGACTTCCTGGCTGCGGTGGCGGCGTCTGCGACTGTGGCGAGCGCGGGCTGTATCGACGGCGAGCCAGCGGAGGAGACGTACTACGTCGCGACGTTCCACTGGGGTTTCGCCACTTTCGACGAGGACGGCGAGGAGGTTGAGGAGATAAGAGTGGAGGAGGGCGCGGAGGTCACTCTGTACGCCGTGAACGACCACGCCTACGACGCGATAGAGGGGCTTCCGGACGCGGTAGCGGAGTCCGTGAGCGAGCTGGACGCTCTGGAGAGAACGAAGGAGAGGGTGGAGGCTGGCGAGATACCGGAGCCGGAGGACTCCACCATCGAGGAGGAGTACGATGCAGTGCACGCCGTCCTCCACGATATCGAGGACGACCACGAGCACGGAGACGACGGCTATGGCGACGACGACCATCACGACGATGACGGACACCACGATGACGAGCATGACGGGAACGACCACGGCCACGATGAGGAAGACGGCCACAACGACGATGAAGACCACCACGACGATCATGCGCACGACGATCATGGATACGACGAGACGGTGCTCGACCACTTCGTCGTAATCGACGAGTTCGACGTATCCACCGAATCTTCGGCGCAGTTCCAAGAACCACGTAGCGAGACCTTCGTAGCGGACGAGACCGGTTCGTTCGACGTCTACTGCCCGCACCCATGTGGCTACGGCCACGCCTGGATGCGTCAGGAGATGTTCCACGTCGAGTGATCTGACGGTGTCTCAGGCTCTTTCACCCATTCGAGCACTATCACCAAGCTATCCCCAGTCCACACGCAACCATCGCGTTTATTAGTTGCTTGTACTACTTGCTTATACATGGTGCAGACGCAGCACACGACCGCGGAAGCCACCCAGCTACAGCGAGCACGAGACGGCGAGGTCACGGAGGAGATGGAGTACGTAGCCGACGTCGAAGGCATCGACCCCGAACACCTTCGCGAGGAGGTGGCGGAGGGACGCGCGGTCATCCCCGCGAACGTCAACCACGCCGACCTGCATCCGATGACGGTCGGCGCCGGACGGGTGAAGGTGAACGCGAACATCGGCGCGAGCGCGACGTCGAGCACGCCGGAGGACGAGGTCAGGAAGGTCGAGCGCGCCGTCCACTGGGGAGCCGACACCGTGATGGATCTGTCGACGGGACGCGACGACCTCGACAGCATCCGCAGGCACGTGATAGATAACAGCCCCGTACCCGTCGGCACCGTCCCCATATATCAGGCGTTAGAAGAAGCCGGCGGCGTCGAAGAGATGACCGGCGACATCTTGCTGGAGGTCATCGAGAAGCACGCGCGGCAGGGCGTCGACTACGTCACCATCCACGCCGGCGTCCGACAGAGCCACCTCCAGCACACGCTCGACCGCACCACCGGCATCGTCAGCCGCGGCGGCTCGATACTCGCGGAGTGGATGGAGAAACACGACCGCGAGAACCCCCTGTACGAGAGGTTCGACGAGGTGTCGGAGATACTCCGCAGGTACGACGTCACGTACTCGCTCGGCGACGGCCTCCGACCAGGCTGCATCGACGACGCGTGCGACGCCGCGCAGTACGCGGAGCTCGACACCCTCGGCGAGCTCACCAGACGGGCGCAGGCGGACGGCGTCCAGGTGATGGTAGAGGGTCCAGGACATGTGCCGCTCGACCGGATCGAGGAGAACGTGGAGCGGCAGAAGGAGGCGTGTGACGGCGCGCCTTTCTACACCCTCGGCCCCCTCGTCACCGACGTCGCGCCTGGCTACGACCACATGACGTCGATGATAGGCGCCGCCGTCATCGGCTGGAAGGGCGCGGACATGCTGTGCTACGTGACGCCGAAGGAGCACCTCGGGCTGCCGGACGCCGACGACGTCAAGGAAGGACTTATCGCGTACAAGATAGCCGCGCATTCGGCGGACGTCGCCCGCGGCGACGAAGACGCGAAACGGTGGGACGACGAGCTGTCGAAGGCGAGGTTCGCCTTCGACTGGAGCAAGCAGTTCGACCTCGCTCTCGACGGCGACACCGCTCGAAGGTACCACGACGAGACGCTGCCGGGAGACAACTACAAGGACGCTGAGTTCTGTTCGATGTGCGGGCCGGAGTTCTGCAGCATGCGCATAACGCAGGATCAGCGGAGCGAGGCGGGTGAGGACGAGCTCGCGTTCGAGCACACGTACCCAGACGTCGAAGAGGTGCACGTGCTGGAGGAGAGGCGGCAGCGGCTGCTGGAGTAGATGGAAACATAACGGTTTGTCACCAACGTTTATACGACGTGGGTTCGAAGTCCGCGCGATGGACGGTACGCTGGGGAGCGGCATGAGGGAGCGTGGAGACGGCGGGGTGAGGGTTCTCTGTGTCGACGACGAGAAGGGTTTCGGGGACATGTCGGCGGCCCAGCTCGAACGCAGGTTCGACCGTCTGACGGTGTCCGCGACGACCGACCCAGCCAGCGTGGTCGAGCTGCTAGAGGATGGGTTCGACTGCGTCGTCAGCGACTACGAGATGCCGGAGTTCGACGGACTGGAGCTCCTCCGACGCGTCAGAAGAGCACATCCTAACCTTCCGTTCATCCTCCACACCGGGAGGGGTTCGGAGGACGTGGCGATGGAGGCGATAGAGGAGGGGGTGACCGACTACCTCAGGAAGGACTCAGGGTCGGCGCAGTACGACATCCTCGGGAACCGAGTGCTGAACTCCGTCGACCGGTACCGCAACCGGGAGGCGTTGGAGTACAGCGAAGAACGATGCCGGAGGCTGATCGACAGCAGCCCACACCCTATCTCCATCGTAGTAGGTTCCGAGGTGGTGTACGCGAACCAGGCGTTCGTCAGGCTGGTGGACGCGGACTCCATCGATGACGTCGAAGGAGAGAGATATCTCGAGTTCGTCGGTGAGAGGTACAGGGACGACGTCCGGAACCTGGTGTCAAGGGTGGCGGAGGACAGCGTGTCGTTCGACAGGCGGGAAGGAGCGGTGTCGACGTTGACGGGTCGAGAGATACCGGTGTCCGTGGTGACGACGCCCATACTGTACGAGGGTGAGAAAGCGGTTCAGGTGGTCTTCACCGAGGTCCGCTGACCCCTGCACGCGGTCCGTCACCTTCCTTTTCCACAAGAGTTAACAGGTTACGTCAACGTCGACAGGAGTATGGTTGACGAAGCGTTCGTCGCCGAGATGAAGGAGAAAGCTCTCCGCGGCGAAGGCGTCACGGAGGAGGAGGCGCTGGAGCTCGCGGACGCCCCCGTCGACGTCGTCGTCAGGTCCGCCGACGAGATACGGGAAGGTAACATGGGCGACGGAGTCGACACCTGCAGCATCATCAACGCGAAGAGCGGTAACTGCGCGGAGGACTGCGGGTTCTGCGCGCAGAGCAAGCACTTCGACACGGGCATCGACGAGTACGACTACCTCGAACCCGACGAGATCGTGGAGGCGGCGAAGCGCGCGGAGGCCGACGGCGCCAACCGGTTCGGCGTCGTAGTCGCCGAACGCGGCATCGACAGCGAACGACGGCCCAAGGAGTTCGAGAAGGTTCTGGAGTCCATACGACGCATACGCGACGAGACCGACATCGAACCCGACGCCTCCCTCGGCCTCATCACCGAGGAAGAAGCCAGGGAGCTACGTGAAGCGGGGTTGAAGCACTTCAACCACAACATCGAGACCGCGCCCTCGTACTTCGACGAGGTCGTCTCCACCCACGACTTCGAGGACCGCATCAGAGCCATCGAGGTCGCGCAGGACGCGGGTCTGAAGGTCTGCGCAGGCGTCATCTTCGGGATGGGTGAATCCGTGGAACACCGCGTCGAGGCCGCCGTCGCCCTGAGGGACGTCGGCGTCGACACCGTACCCGTCAACGTCCTCAACCCCGTGCCCGGCACGCCGTTCGAGAACTACAGCAAGATAACCGTCGACGAGATACTGCAGGGCGTAGCGCTCTACAGGTTCCTGATGCCCCAGAAGGTCATCCGCTTGACAGGCGGCCGAGAGGAGAACCTCCGGAGCCGGCAGGGCGACGTCCTCCAGGCCGGCGCCAACGGCCTGCTCATCGGCGACTACCTGACGACGGAGGGACAGGACCCCGAGGGCGACCGGGAGATGATAGAGAGCGTCGGCATGGAGATAAAGGACGTCGAAGGCTGCAGCGGAGGAGAGATAGAGTACGGAGACCCCGAAGGAGGCGACGCCCTCGAGGGGCGCACCGACGACGACTGAGTCGTACGAGGGTACATAGACAGATAGACGAACGACTCGAACACACGAAACCAAAACGAACACATCGAACATATCGAACAAACATGAGAACCGACGAACCCATCGACGTAGCGGTCTTAGGCACGGGAGGCATAGGCAAGCGGACGCTCGAACACATCGAACACGAGGACGACGTCACGCCGGTCGCGGTCTGTGACAGCGGCGGCGTCGCCGTCGACCTCGACGGAGTGGACTACTGCGATCTCGTGGCGGCGGACGGAGGAGCGGTGGCGCAGCAGGGCGGCAGCGAGGTCGCCGCGCTACCGGACGGCCGCTCCACCGACGACTCCATCGCCGACGTCATAGAGGTCCACGAGGAGGTCGACGCCGTCGTGATGGCGCTGCCGAACATCCCTCACTCGTTCATCCCCGACACCGTGGAACGGTTCCTCGACGCGGGCTACAGCGGCGTCATGGTCGACGTGCTGAAACGCAGCCGCGTCATCGACTGGCTGGAGGAGATGGAGCCGGAGCTAGAGGACGCGGGAGTCACCTTCGTCTGCGGCGCGGGTGCGACGCCGGGCTTCCTCACGGGCGCCGCCGCGGTCGCGGCGCAGAGCTTCGTCGAGGTGGAGGAGATAGAGATCTGGTGGGGCGTCGGCATCGAAAGCGCGTACGAGGAGAACAGGGGCACCGTCCGCGAGGACATCGCACACCTCGACGGCTACGACCTCGAATCCGTGGCGGAGATGTCGGACGACGAGATACAGGAGGTCTTGGACGAACACGACGGCCGCTTGGAGTTCCACGACATGGAGCACGCGGACGACCGCCTGCTGGAGCGCGCGGGGTTCTGCAGCGCAGACGACGTCGAGGTCGGCGGCATCCTCGACGTCACGCAGGACGAGAAACCCACGACTACAACTGTGAAGGTCACGGGTACGACGTTCGACGGCACCACGGCGACGAACACGTTCCAGCTGGACGACGAGACGTCGATGGCGGCGAACGTCAACGGCCCCGCCATAGGGTACATGAAGGCCGGTGTGTTCTACAACCGCAACGGGATATACGGCTTGCATGGACCCGCCGAGCTGATGCCCGGGTTCTAGCGGAGGACCGCCGTTGACCTACCCCGAGCTCGAACGGAGGCGTGAACGAGGGCTGTACCGGGAGACATATCCCGCGCGGTCGGCGGACCCTACGACGGAGGTGGACGGCGAGGAACGGCTGGTCTGCTGCAGCAACAACTACCTCGGGCTCGCGACGCATCCCCGTCTCGCCGAGGCCGCCGCAAAGGCGGCTGAGGAGTACGGTACCGGCGCGGGTGCGTCGAGGCTCGTCAGCGGCGACCTCGAACCCCACCGTGAGCTCGAGAGCTCTCTCGCGGAGCTGAAGCGGACGGAGGCGGCGCTCGCGTTCTCCTCGGGGTACGCCGCCAACGTCGGAGCCATCTCCAGCCTGGTCGACGAACGCGACGCCGTGTTCAGCGACGCATTGAACCACGCCTCCATAGTCGACGGCTGCCGATTGAGCGGAGCCGACGTACACGTCTACAGCCACTGCGACGTCGACAGCCTCCAGGAGAAGTACAGGGAGGTCGACGCCCGCAGGAAGCTCGTGGTCACGGACACGGTGTTCTCGATGGACGGCGACGTCGCCCCGCTGGAGGAGGTGGCGGAGGTGACCGCAGGCGACCCCGACGGATACCTCCTCGTCGACGAGGCCCATGCAACCGGCGTCGTCGGGGCCGAAGGCACCGGCGTCGTCGGCGACAGGGGGTTGACGGAAGCGGTCGACCTCCAGGTAGGCACCCACAGCAAGGCGCTGGGGTCGCAGGGCGGCTTCGTCGCCTCCGACGAGATGACGCGGAACCTGCTGGTGAACGAGGCGCGGTCGTTCGTCTACAGCACCGGTCTGTCGCCGGTGGACGCCGCCGTGGCGCGGGAGGCCGTCGACGTCGTCAGGGGTGGGGAGGGTGAGCGGCTGCGGCGGCGGCTGCGGGAGAACGTCGAGCTGGTGCGGGGGCGGGTGGAGGACGCGGGCTACAGGGTGTACGGCGACAGCCACATCCTGCCGGTGGTCGTCGGCGCTGCGGAGGAGGCGGTGGAGGTCGCGGACGCGCTCGACGGCCACGGTGTGTTCGCGCCGGCGATACGGCCGCCGACGGTGCCGGAGGGCACCAGCCGGATACGTGTCTCCATGACTGCAGCGCACTCCCGGGAGGACGCGGAACGTGTGGCGGAGGCGTTCGAGGAGGCGGTGTGATGGAGAACGACGGCGGCTCGGAAGGCGACGGCGTTGTGGAAGGCGACGGTGTCTTCGTAGTCGGCACAGACACCGGTGTGGGGAAGACCGTCGTCGCCGGCGGCCTATCGCGGGCTCTCCGCCGTCGGGGTGTCGACGTCGACGTCTGCAAACCCGTGGAGAGCGGCGGCCGCGGAGACGCGGAGTTCCTCGCCGAAGCCGTCGGCTCCAGCACAGAGGACGTCTGTCCGTGGTTCCTCGAGCATCCGCTGGCGCCGGAGGTCGCGGCGGAGGTAGAGGACGTCGACCTCAGATACGACGAAGTTCTGGATGAGGTGTCCTCCCGCGTCGACGCGTCGGAGTTCAAGGTCGTGGAGGGTGCGGGCGGTCTGCGGGTGCCGCTCGCCGACGACCGCGAGATAGCCGACCTAGTCGCCGACGTCGAGCTTCCTGCGCTGGTGGTGGCGCGTCCCTCCCTCGGAACCCTGAACCACACGGCGTTGACCGTCGAAGCTCTGCGGCGTAGGGACGTCGAGGTCGCGGGTGTCGTGCTGTCGGGGTATCCCGATGCCCCGGATCTCGCGGAGGATACCAACCCCGACGTGATACGGGGGATGAACGACGTCGAGGTCAGGTGTCTTCCGCGTCTGGAGGAGGTGTCGGTGGAGTTTGCTGCAGACGCTGTCGAGGGTTGCGGCGCGGTCGATCTACTGCGCTGACGAAACCGCAACCTGTTAACGCCGCCGTGTCGTCGGCTAACCCAAGATGAAGGTCGTGGCGACGGTGGGACTGCCTGGAAGCGGTAAGAGCGTCTTCGAGGACGTGGCGGAGGAGCTCGACGTACCTGTCGTGTCGATGGGTGACGTCATCCGGAGGGAGGTGTCCCGTCGGGGGCTGGAGCGCACGGACGAGAACATGGGCAGGGTCGCCGTCGAGCTTCGTGAGGAGGAGGGTGACGCCGCCGTTGCCGAGAGATGCGTCGACCTCGTCCGCGACGCTGTCGAGGAGTCGGAGTCCGACGTCGTGCTCGTCGACGGCGTCAGGGGTCAGGCGGAGGTGGAGAGGTTCCGCGACGAGTTCGGCGACGACCTTGAGGTAGTGGCTATCGAGGTTCCGTTCGACGTCAGGCTGGAGAGGCTTCGGGAGCGCGCCAGGGAGGACGACATGTCGTCGGAGGAGGAGCTTCGGCGGCGTG
This sequence comes from Euryarchaeota archaeon Ods02, assembly GCA_028751075.1. Taxonomy (GTDB): domain Archaea; phylum Halobacteriota; class Halobacteria; order Halobacteriales; family Halorutilaceae; genus JAQZDA01. The sequence goes on from JAQZDA010000005.1 coordinate 39,489, forward strand.
ACGAACGCGAGAGGGGTTACGGCCTCGGGGAGGCGATGGAGGAGGCGGATATACGGGTAGAGAACCTGGGAACGATAAACGAGTTTAAAGAGGTTGTTCGTGGCATTCTGCAAGACGGCGGCCGTTAGTAGAGAGATAAGAACAAAGGTTTTTTATGTAACCGCCTTGTAGAAAGGACAGAAAGCACATGTCCAAATGCAACAGATGCGGGTCGTACGTGAGTGAAAGCTACGCCAAGGTGTTCGGAAACAACGAAGACGAGGTGTACGCCTGCCCCTCCTGTGAGCGCAGCCGCGGCATGGACACGGAAGCCAGCGGCGGAATGGTGAAGACCTGACGTATCGGCCCGACACAGCTGACCCGAACCGGTAACACAGACGCACCCGTCGCTGTCACCCACCTGCCCCCTCGATCTCGCGTTTGGAACAGTTCTCGCCGCCGACATACCCGCCCTGAAGCTCTCTGAAGCTACATCTGTAACGTACAGCTATAAACCTGTAGAGCGGCTACGACCTACAAGATGGAATCTCTCTGTAGAGACGTCGCCGACGCCGTACAGGAGGCGGTGGAGCCGATGGCCGGCAGGGAAGCCGCCGGCGAGGTCATGGGGATGGGCGCCGACGGAACCCCGACGAAACGCATAGACGAAGCGGCGGAGGAAGCCGCGCTCGAGGTCTTCGAAGAACACGGCGACATCCGTGTCGTCAGCGAGGAGTTCGGCAGCGTAAGCTACGGAGACCCCATCTACACCGTAGCCATGGACCCCCTCGACGGCACCTACAACGCCTCCAAAGGCATACCGCTGTACGCCGTCAGCCTCGCCGTCGCCGACGGAGACACCGTCGAAGACGTCTTCTACAGCTACGTACGCGAGCTCAACACCGGCCGAACCTACACCGCTCGACAGGGCGAAGGCGCGGAGTTCAACGGCAACCCCATCGAGGTCACGAACGGAGTCGGCACAGACGAGATGACCGTCGGAGGAGTCTACAACATCGAGCACTTCGACCCCGGCGTCTTCGACCGCGTCCGCCTGCTCGGCTGCAGCAGCCTAGAGATGTGCTACGTAGCCGCCGGCCGCCTCCATGGCTTCGTCGACATGCGCGCCTACCTCCGCGTCCTCGACTTCGCCGCAGCCAAGCTCGCCATAGAGGAAGCCGGCGGCAAGGTCACCACCGGCGGCGGCGACAGGATAGACGAGAAGCTCGAAGCCGACCGACGGAGCAGCGTCGTCGCAGCCGCACCCGACAGCCACAAAGCCATCATGGAGGTCGTGCGATGACCGCCGACGACGGAGACAGAGTCAGGGACGTCGACACCGTCGGCGTCGTCTCCTACTACGTCCGCGGCGACGACTACGTACCACGCAGCGACAGCGAGAACCACCGCATCGACCGCTCCACCGAGATCGTGGAAGCCATCACCGAACACCTCAGAGGCCAGGACGTCAGCTGCCTCCTGAACCAGGAAGCCGCCGACGGCCTCAGCGAAGAAGGAGTCGCCGTCTCCACGATGGCGGAGCAGGCGGACTTCGTCGTCACCGTCGGAGGAGACGGCACCGTCCTCCGCGCCCTCGGCGCCATGAACCCCCCCGTGCCCATCCTCGGCGTCAACACCGGACGCGTCGGCTTCCTCGCAGACGTCGAACCCCCGGACGCAGTCGACGCCCTGGACGAGGCGCTCCAGGGCTTCCAGGTGGAACGCCGCGGCCGGCTCTCCGTCGAGGTCAACGGCGAACCCCTGCCGCCCGCGCTCAACGAGACCGTCATCGTCACCAGTCGACCGGCGAAGATCATGGCGTTCGACGTCTACCACGACGGAGACGAGGTCGAATCCATGCGCAGCGACGGAGTCGTCGTCGCCACACCGACGGGGTCGACGGCGTACAGCATGAGCGCCGGCGGCCCCCTCGTCGACCCACGCGTCGACGCCCGCCTCGTGGTGCCGCTCGCGCCCTTCCGAATCAACGTCGCACCCTGGGTGCTCGGCATGGACGGCGAGACCACCGTCGTACCCACACGGATCGAGAAGAACGCATCCGTCGTCGTAGACGGCGCAGACCTCGCCGACGTCGGCCGCGGAGACGAGGTCACCTTCGGACGCGCCGACACCGACGCCCTGTTCGTCGACACCGGACTGACGTTCTTCGAACGAGTGCAGGAGAAGCTCTACTGACCCTCCGCCGCGCAGTCCCGACCGCAGACAATAGACCGCGCAAGAGTTTTTGGAGACGCCGACGACCGCTGACACATGGTTGGCGGATACATCGACCACACGATGATACGCGTCGAGGACCGCGAGGAAAGCGTGGAGTGGTACCGCGACAAGCTCGACTGGGTGGTGCACCGGGAGAGCGGCGGCAGCGACTTCGACCTAATCTTCATGGGACCCGAGGACGCCGGCGGCCGCGAACACCTCATCGAGCTCACGTACAACCACCCCGACCCCGAACCACGGGAGTACGAACTCGGGGACGCCTGGGGGCACTTCGCCGTCGCCGTCGACGACGTCCACGAAGCCTACAGAGAGCTGATGAACCGCGGCGTCGACGACTACCGCGACCCCCAGAGCTGCGGCGGCAGCTACGCCTTCGTCCGGGACCCCGACGGCCACGAGATAGAGCTCGTGGAACGCAGCGACGTCTGACCTAACCCGTCAGAGACTCATCCACGTAACATCTAAATGCCTGGCTGGAATAGCCGGGAGTATGGAGACGGTGGAGTCAGCCGCGGTCGGCGACCTCGCTCTAGCCACCGCCTTCGAAGAATCGAGCTACCTCGTCTTCGCCTTCGCGCTCATGTTCGGACTTATGGCGTTCCACATCGCCTGGATGGCGAAGAACAGGGGAGAACGCCGGAATCAGGAGAAGGGTCAGCCGGTGGACGCCGAGGAAGACGGCATGGTCGTCTGCCCCGAATGCTCCAGCCCCACCGAGGTCGAGTACAGGTACTGCCAGCACTGCGTCGCCGACCTCGGCAGCAGCTTCGTAGACCTCGGCGGAGAAGACGGCGGCGAACGCAGCGGGATGTTCTAGACGTCGAGAGCCCGAGACCCTGCCCTACACCCCTTAGAGCTATTCTACCGTCGACTCCGCCCCTCCAACCCAGACGTTTTTGACTGTGGAGCCCTTACGTGTAACCGGAGCTACAATCCATGGGGATGGGCGCCTACGACGAAAGCGAACAGAACAGAAGAGAGGAGAACAAGGACGTGGAAGACGACAGCGAAGCGATAACTACCACGAAGTACGACGGCGAGGTCTCCTACGACACACCCGAAAGCGTCGACGACCTCCTCGACAACTTCCAGGGCTGACGTCTACGGTTTACCTCCGCCGCCGACGATGGAGCCTCCCGAAACCGGCTGCAGCCGATGCAGTCGCCGCAGTTCCACATCGTTTAACACCGCGTAGCCGGCGGTTCAACCTGGATGCCATCGGCTATAGAGACAGAGGACCTCCACAAGCAGTACGGCGACGTCCACGCCCTCAAGGGAGTCAGCCTCGAGGTCGACGAAGGAGAGTTCTTCGGCTTGCTCGGCCCCAACGGCGCCGGCAAGACCACTTTCATCAACATATTAGTCGGACTCGTAGCGAAAAGCAGCGGCCACGCGGAAGTGTTCGGCTACGACGTCGAAGACGACTACCAGATGGCGCGGGACGCCATCGGACTCGCTCCTCAGGAGTTCAACGTCGACCGGTTCTTCCCCATAAGAGAGGTCCTCGTGCACAAAGCCGGCTACCACGGCGTACCCAAGGAAGTCGCAGTGGAACGCGCCGACCGCGTGCTCAAGGAGGTCGGCATCTACGACAAACGCGACACCCGATTCCACTTCCTCAGCGGCGGCATGAAACGCCGGTTCATGCTCGCGCGCGCCATGGTCACCGACCCCGACCTCCTCATCCTCGACGAACCCACCGCCGGAGTCGACGTCCAGCTCCGGCACGACCTCTGGCAGCTCATCGAACGACTGAACAGCGAGGGAACCACCATCCTCCTGACCACGCACTACATCGAGGAAGCCGAGCAGCTCTGCGACCGCGTCGCCATCGTCGACCAGGGCGAGGTCGTCGAGGTCGAAACCCCAGACGAGCTCATGAGCCGCGGCAGCGACACCATCTACGTCACCCTCCGCGACCCCCCTGAGACGCCGCCGGAGCTCGAGGACGACGTCTTAGACGCGGGGATGCGTGACGGCGACCTCGTGGTGCGGGCGGAACACGGCGGCCGCAGCCTACCCGGCGTCGTACGCAGCCTCGACCGCGCGGGCCACGAGATACTCGACGTGGAGATCCGACGCACCACGCTCGAAGAGGTGTTCGTCGAGGTCACGGACTCGCTCGGCGACGAAGCGCTCGACGACGTCCGCGAGGGCTTCGAGGAGGGCGCGCCTTGAACATCGGCGGCGCCTCCGCGTCGATACCGTTCACCACGGGGTTCCGGACCCTGATGCGTCGGGAGATCCTCAGGTACATCCGTCGACCGAGGAACACCTTCATGCCGCCGCTCATCACGAACGTACTGTACTTCAGCGTCTTCGGAGTCATCCTCGGCGAACGCGTCGGCACCGTCCTCGGAGTCGAGTACATACTGTTCCTCCTGCCCGGCCTCGTCGTCCTCGGCGCGATATCGAACTCGTTCGAGAACAGCAGCTTCTCGATATTCCACGGCCGATGGAACGAGTACATACACGCCACGGTGACGTCGCCGCTGAGCTACACCGAGATGGTGTTAGCGTACGTCCTGTCGAGCGCGCTCCGCGGCGTCATAATCGGCGTCCTCATCGCGTTAGTCGGCGCGGTGTTCATACGACCCGTACCAGTCGAACACCCCGTCTACCTCGTCGCGTTCATGGCCGTCATCACCACGCTGTTCGCCGCGCTCGGAGTCATCGGCGGACTCTGGGCCCGTGACTTCGACTACCTCACCGTGATGAACCAGTTCATCCTCCGCCCCCTCGTGTTCTTCGGCGGCGTCTTCTACAGCATCCGCGAGCTACCCCGCACCTGGGAGCTCGTCAGCCTGCTGAACCCCATGGTCTACATGGTGAACGGCGTCAGATACGGCTTCCTCGGACCAGAAGCCGTCGACGTCGGACCCAACGTCGCACTCGTCGTGCTGACGACCGCGACCGTCGTCGTCGTCGCGTTCGACATCTATCTGTTCCACCGCGGATACGGCTTGACGGAGTAACTAGCTCTTGGAAAACTTCATACCGTGTTCCTCGTGCGTCAGTGCTCCAGCCCGAAAATAACAGCTTCATTTTAAGTGGCCAAGAAAAGTACAGTACACCCGTGAACAGAAGGGCGTTCTTGTCTACACTCCCGTCACTGTCTCTCGCCGGATGTATAGAACGGTTCGGTGAAAGCGAACCCGAACACGTGAACGGTGGAGAGCCATCCTTGAACTTAACACAGACACACGAGGACCCTGAAACACCAGAGCTTACCTTCGAAGCCGAAATGGTGCGACCGAGACCGACGGCGGAGGCTCCGCCATCGTTCAGAGTAGGTGTAAGGAACGACACAGACGACGTAGTGTTCCTACCGGAGGGTGTATTCCAGTCTACCATCACCGGCCCCCTATACATCGGAGGAGGGTACTCAAGTCACGAAGAAGATCCGGAGTGTTGGAACGGTTGGGGTCCATCTTACTTCGGCGGAAGTCCCTCGGTTTTCCTCGAACCAGGGGAATGGAGGTACGACGAAAAAGCAGTGGTTAACCTGGCAGACACTGGCTTCGTAAGAGAGTTGATAGAAAGGGATGAGATAGACACCGACACAGACGAGCTAGAGTCATGTTATCCATCAGGGAGATACGGTTTCCAGACGGATTACAGACCCCACAGCACTATGAAGTCCGAAGACCAGTCAGCACCCATCGTCTCCGACAACAGAACAGTAATCGACGACAACGACGGAACGATGATAGAGAAAGACGAAGAAATATCCTCGTTTACCTGGGGGATCGAGATAACAGTTGAGAACTGACCAAACAAGGACAGATTCCCCGGGGAAGCATCATCGTCGTTCGAACCCAAGAAGTGAACCCCCCCTCTACCGTTCCTAACCCCTAGCAAGGCTCAACCACTGACCTGCAGTCGAACAGTCAGAGCACCGGCTGCGACGGCATCCCTAAACCGCAGATAGACAAGACCGCTGCATGGTACTAAACAAACGACAGAATACAGCACCCAACACAAGAAAGCCCCAGTAACCACGCCCGCCGAACTGCTTCCGAAGAACGCATACACCACCGACTCCACCCCATGCAGCTAAGCTGGAGCCAACGCGAGCTAACCCATCTCGCCGTCGCCTGGCTCGCGCTCTGCTGGGTTCGCCCTCCTCCTCGAAGGCCCGATAGCACACGTCACCGACCCCGACCCACGCACCCTCTCCCGACGTTCATACTCGCTTTCGCTTCCGCCGGCACGGGGTTCCTGTTCGACGTCTGGCTGTTCCACCGCGGATACGGCTTGACGGAGTGACGGGACGCCTAACCATTAACAGCCCGTCCATCCTACGTGTTCACGGATGCACCGACGCACGCTGCTCGCCACGCTACCAGCCGCCATCGCGCTGACTGGCTGCGTCGACGTCGCCGACACCCCGCCCGACGACGAGGAACACCAGGGCGACGACCGCGATGTAGAGGACCGGAACGGCGACGTAGAGGTGACCGTCGAGGACACGACGCCGGACGACGTCACCCTCGAGTTTGAGGTCGAGGTCGTACAGGGCGCGATCACGGACGAAGCTCCACCCACGATAGAGGTCGAAGTCTTCAACGTAGGTGACAAACCGGTCATCCTGAGGACAGGAACTCATCTGTTCATGCCCCACTCGATCGCTGGTGAAACCGATGAACAACCCGTCCTGCTCGGTTTCGAGGATACACCGGAGTACGACAAAGACACCGATTGCTGGCGCGCGCCCGGAGTCAGGTACTTCCACGGAAACAGATGGCTAGTGCTGGAGCCCGGAGAGAGCGACGGCATCACCAAGGCGCTAGCCACCCGCGAAGACACCGACGGATGCTACCCCGCCGGAACCTACAGGTTCGAAGACAGCTACGAGGTAGAAGACATCGACGAAGGAACCTCCGACGACCAGCCCCGACCGGGCCAACCCATCGCGGAGTTCACCTGGGGCTTCGAGCTGGAGATACACGGCTGAAACCACGCGCCGACGCAGGCCGCCGTCTTCCGAAGGAAGCATACCCGTACACCACCGACCTCCTCCATATGCAGCTAAGCTGGAGCCAACGCGAGCTAACCCATCTCGCCGTCGCATGGCTCGCCCTCAGCCTCGGCTTCGCCCTCCTCCTCGAAGGCCCCATCCACCACGTCAGCCAGCTCGACCCACGCACCTTGGCGCCGACGTTCGCCCTGGCGTTCGTCACCGCGGGCACGGGGTTCCTGCTGCACGAGCTCGCGCACAAGGTCGCCGCACAGCGGTATGGCTTCTGGGCGGAGTTCCGCGCCGACTTCCGGATGCTCGCGCTCGCCGTCGTCAGCGGCGCGCTCGGCTTCCTTTTCGCCGCACCCGGCGCCGTCGAGATACGCAGCCGCCGCGGCATCACCCGCCGACAGAACGGATTGACCGCCGTCGCCGGCCCCGTCACCAACCTCGCCTTGTTCGCCTTCTTCGCGCCGCTCGCGCTGGTCTTCACCACGGGGTTGCTCGGCCGAGTGATGGCGTTCGGCGCGTTGATAAACGCCTTCCTCGCCGCCTTCAACATGCTGCCTTACGGACCCCTCGACGGCAGGAAGGTGAAGGAATGGAGCCTCCCCGTCTTCGCCGCGGTGTTCGCCGTGTCGGCGGCGTTGACGTTGTACTCGTTCCTGTATCTGCTGTAGAAAGTCGGATTCCGATCAGATGTCGTCGTAGATGTTCCTTCGGTGCCCTACAGCGTGCACCTCTAACACTCCATCGTCCCTAACGAGGAGGATTATGGCTCTGTAGTCACCGACTCTCAGCTTATGGTAGGGCAGGCTTTCCAGCTCTTCGAGCCAGTCAGGGGGTTCGCGGAGCTCTGACTCGACGACGTCCTCCAGCTTCTGGACGACCCGTTCCGCGGTGTCTTCGTCGAGGCTGCGTAGGTCGTCTCTCGCTTGCTCGGTGAACCGGTAGGTCCAGTCGGCGGTCATCCCGTCAGCTTTCGAGGAACTCTTCCTTGATCTCGCTGCGTTCGACGTAATCGCCCTCCTTCGCCTGTTCCGCGCTTATCAGGAGGCTCTCTAGAGCGGACGACGACAGCTGGGTGTCGCGGACGGCGTCGCGGCACGCCTGTCGTATGAACTCGGAGCGGCTGTTGAACCCCTCCTTCTTCCAGGTCTCGTCGATGGCTTCGAGCAAGTCCGTGTTGATGCGGACGTTGACATTCTCAGTGTCCGTATCCGTTTCCGGCATACAGATGTATTACAAACGCGGGGTGGTTAAATGTACCGTCGGCACGCCCACCACCCCCTCGCTAAAATCCTCGGCCGTGCACGACAGACGTACCCACGACCTGAACACCTCTTCATCGCCGCCGAACCCTAACTCACATGTCCCCTGCCCCCAGAGGATAGGTATGGACTACAGCGATGCGGGCGTCGACATCGACGCCAGCGAGGCCGCGGTCGCCGCGCTCGCGGAGGCCGGCGACGTCGACCACGGCGACTACGCCGGCTTAGTCGACATGGGGGAGAGCTACCTCGGTTTGACGACGGACGGCGTCGGCACCAAGATACTCGTCGCCGCCGCAGTCGACGACTACAGCACGGTAGGCGTCGACTGCGTCGCGATGAACGCGAACGACCACGTGGCGATGAACCACCGGCCGCTCGCGGTCGTCGACAACCAAGTCGTCGAGGAACCCAACAAACGCGTGAGCGAGGAGATCGGTGAAGGACTCCGCGACGGCTGCAGTCAGGCGGGCTGTAGACTGGTCGGCGGTGAGACCGCGGTGATGCCGGAGGTCGTCGACGGCGTCGACCTCGCCGGCAGCTGCGTCGGCGTCGCCGCGAAAGACAGCGTCGTCGACGGCTCCCGAGTGGAGGCCGGCGACCGTATCGTGGGTCTGCCGTCGAACGGCGTGCACTCGAACGGCCTCACGCTCGCCCGGAAAGCCGTCACCCGCGACCACAGCTACAGCGACCCCTGCCCCTTCGACGACAGCCGCACGATAGGAGAGGAGCTTCTGCGGCCCACGCGTATCTACACGGAGGCTCTCGCCGCCGCGAGGGAGCACGACGTCCGCGGAATGGCGCACGTCACCGGCGGCGGCTACACCAACCTCTCGCGGATAAGCAGCCACCGATACGTCGTCGACAGTCCCCTCCCGGTGCCGCCGGTGTTCGACTTCATCGCGGAGGAGGGTGACGTCTCCAGCGTGGAGATGCATCGGACGTTCAACATGGGGATGGGTTTCGTTCTGGTGGCGCCGAAGGAGGAAGCCAAAGACGTCGCCGACCTGGTTGAGGGTGAGGTCGTCGGACGTGTAGAGGAAGGCAGCGGTGTAGAGGTGCGGGGTCTGGAGCTCTAGCGCACCGGAGATTTCGACGGAGAGCGATTAGCTCCCATTAGACCGGCGGTAAGTATATTCGTACAGCGTCTAAACTCCCGTCTATGAACCGGCGACCTACCTACGAGGGAGGGGTGGTGGTTTGATCTGGGACCGATTCGGCGACAACTACCTCGGGGACGTCGACAACGCCTGGCTCAGGATGGACGACCGCACCAACCGTATGGTGATAACCGCGGTCTTGACATTCGACGACCCCGTGGAGTACGACGACCTAGTCGCACGGTTCAGAGACCGCCTGGTTATCTTCGACAGGTTCAGGCAGAAGCTCGTGGAGCCCTGGCACGGCGGCCGACTGAAGTGGAAGGAGGACCCGTTGTTCGACGTCGAAGATCACGTCAGCCACGTCGCACTGCCGGAGCCACAGGGCGACGCCGAGCTACAGGAGTTCGTCGCCGACAGATTAGATGAAGGCCTCGACATCGACCGACCGCTCTGGCACGCCTGGCTCGTCGACGGCGTCGACGGCTCCAACGCCCTCGTAGTCCGCATCCACCACGCAGTCGCCGACGGCTTCGCGCTTATGTACGTGCTCTACGGCCTCGCCGACAATCCCGGTGACATCGAGCTACCGGTCGGCGACCTCCCGCCGCTGCCGGGCGAAGAAGGGTTCAGTGAACACATGGAGAGCAAGGGCGAGCTATCGCGTGAGGGAGGAGGTGGTAGTCTCCGCGACCGGCTGGACCTCGACAGCATACGCGAGGACCTCGAGGGCGGACGAGACGCCGTGGAAGCCGTCGTCGATACTCTACAGCTAGACCGTGAACCCGACACACCGCTCCGCGGGGATCTCGGGGCGTCGAAAGGCGTAGCCTGGACGGATGAGCTCGACCTCGAGGAGCTGAAGAAAGCCGGGAAGATTCACGGCGGAACGGTGAACGACTTCCTGCTGGCCGCGGCCGCAGGGGCGTTCGGCAGGTACCTGGAAGAAAGGGAATACGAGACGTCGGAGGACCTCGACATCCGGTCGGGAGTCCCCGTCAACCTGGAGCCCCTAGAGCACAGGGAGGAGCAGCTGGGGAACTACTTCGGCTTCGGCTTCGTCGAGCTACCCGTCGGCGTCGACGACCACGCGGAACGCATGAGGTTGATACAGGAGCGGACGGGTCCGCTGAAGCAGGGGAGCGACGCCCACATGATGTATCGGGCGCTCGAGACCGTGGGCGCGATGCCGGACAGGGTGCAGGATCTCGCGTCACTGGGGTTCCGGAACCGGTTGACGGCGGTGATATCCAACGTACCCGGACCCGTGGATTCGCTGGAGATAGCGGGTTCGGAGGTCGACGACGTGATGTTCTGGGTGCCTACGCAGGAGGACGTAGGCGTCGGAGTCAGCATCTTCAGCTACGACGGAGGCGTCCGCGTCGGAGTCGCCTGCGACGACAACCTCGTATCCGACGTAGAAAGGCTGGCGGAGGCTTTCGAGGACGAGGCCGAAGACATGGTGGAGGAGACGTTAGCCGAGGTCGGAGACAGCTGACCAAGTGCTGTAGGGAAGGCTGCTCCGGCGTCAGCTAGATGTCACGCGGGTGTACAGGGTTTCGACGTCGGCGTCGACGCCTTGCTTGCTGAAGTACCGGGCGACGTTCCTGCAGTCCTGGCGAAGCAAGTCGTCGCTGTTGGGGTGATGCAGGGTGACCGCCTGTCCGACGTCGATGACGACGAGGTCGCCGTCGTCGACTAAGACGTTGTACTCGCTGAGGTCGCCGTGAACCAAGCCGGAGCTGTAGAGGCGTTCGAGGTAGGTGGAGACTACGTCGAACGCGGTGCCGGGGTTCTCTAGCTCGACCTCCTCCAGTCTGGGGGCGGGGCTGCCGGCGCTGCCGACGAACTCCATCGCGAGGACGTTCCGCTCGTGAGCTATGGGTGTGGGTACGCGGACTCCTGCGTCGGCGGCGCGTCTGAGGTTCGAGGCCTCCTTCGTCACCCAGGCTTGGACGACGTCCAATTTGCTGCCGCCGATGCCTTCGAACCGTGGGTCGCCTTCGAAGTAGTAACGCATGTCGTCGAAGCTCGAGGTCTCGACGCGGTAGATCTTGAGTGCGACGTCGTCGCCGTCGCAGAGGGCTTCGAAGACGTTGGCTTCCTTCCCCGTCGACACCGCGCCTCCGACGGCGTCGATGGCTCCGTCGTGCACGAGCTTGTACAAGGCCTTCAGGGTGGCGACGTCGAACACCTCGGCTTCGACCTCGAGGTCCTCGTTGTCCTGCACCCTGCTGCCGAACTCCTGGAACTCGTCGCCGTCGAAGAAAGGCTCCTCCTCGTACCTCGCCTCCTGCGGGGGTTCGAGCTCCTCCGCGTCGTCTTCCATCGTCGGAGTTAGGCGGTCGAGTGGGATATCTATTTTGTCCGCGGCCTCCAACATCCATCGGTGTCTTCGGTGGCGGCGTTCTCGCTGATGGTCGCGGGTGGTGTGCTCGTAGCTGCAGGCTACCTGCTCAGGCTGGGGTGGCTGGCGTCGCTTGCGGAAGGCGATGTGTTCTCGCTGGAGGAGGATATGGAGGAGTTCGTCGGCGGTCGGACGGTGTTCACCGGGGGAGTGGTAGTGTTCTGGGGTGGCCTGCTGTCGGCGTGGCCCACCGACGTCGTGTTCTGGCTGGGGCTGGCTGCCGTCTCCGGAGTGTTCTACTGGACGTATCTCGACGCCCGAAAGGTAGTGGCTTAATCTTACGTAGTATAGACCCTCACCCCTACTTTATCGGGTTTGTAATCGTATAGAAATCAAACGTAGATTCATCCGTTTGATGGACTCATAAGAGATTCAGCAACACCTATAGAATCCAAAGTAGTGCAATCGTTAACCTTTCCCGCCACAAGATTGAAGTAATATGCTCCACGGTTTTCGCTATTGTGGGGGACAAAACTCTTGACCTACAGAAGATGAACCGCCGTCGGTGTGTAAAGTCGCTCTCATTAGCAGTTATTTTATCCGGGTGCCTACACACGAACTCCGATACAGACGACAGAGATGACGAAGATGGAGAAGACACTGAGACAGTAGAACCATCTATTCAGGAAGTAGTTGTCTACTTTGTAGTAGCGGAGTTACCTGAAAACGTAGAGGTAACTTCTGTTGTAGACATAGAAAGTGATGTAGTGAAGGGTATTGTCGAAGAAGCCGACAACTACGTTAGAGACTATGAGAACCGTGATAGACTGATAGAAGCATCGGAAGAAACAGATCAAGGAGCAGTACATGTACCTGCAGCGGGAGGGACGTTGGACGAAGAAAAATACCATGAGATACAGGAAGCTTTAGATAATCTTCCCCGTTCGGACCCCGAAGAAGACGGTCATCAGGTTCGAACCACTCTGGAAGGACCGCTCGTCGAATCGGGAGAGGATTACGTTTACGTAATCGCATACTGACCTTGGTCTCAGGACGAAGGATACGGTTTAGCAAGAACCAGTTCCCGCCGTATTTCCTTAATGTACCTGACCATCAACAACAGGCGAGTAATATGGGTTGTGCGCATCTCCGCTTCAGTAACTGTTCACGACCACGGGTATCGGAACTCTTTAGCACATCCTGCTTTCAACTGTAGCCATGGAACGCAACATCCGAGTCCGGGAGCTCGACTCCAGGCCTATGGAGCAGCGGGAGATAGAGCTCGTGGAGCGGAAGGGCATCGGACACCCCGACACACTGTGTGACGGGGTGGCGGAGTCGGTGATGAGGGCGTTATCTCAGGAGTACCTCGACAGGTTCGGTTCGGTGCTTCATCATAACACCGACGAAGCCCAGCTGGTCGCCGGCAGGTCGAACCCCGAGTTCGGCGGAGGCGAAGTCATCGAACCCATCTACATCCTCATCGTCGGACGGGCGACGAAGGAGTTCCAGGGAGAGTACGTGCCGACCGACAGCCTCGCCCTGAAGGCCGCACGTGAGTACATCCGCGACAGCCTGCACAACGTCGACATGGAGACCGACGTCGTCGTAGACGTCAAGATAGGTGAGGGGTCGACCGACCTCAAGGACGTCTTCGAACTGGACGACGGCGAAGCCCCGAACGCCAACGACACGTCGTTCGGCGTAGGGTACGCGCCGTTCAGCGACACAGAGAGGACGGTGTACGAGATAGAACGCGGGATCTACGACGACCTCCGTGAACGGAACCCTGCGGTGGGTGAGGATGTCAAGGTGATGGGTAAACGCGAGGGCGACACGCTAGATCTCACGGTCGCCGTCGCTTCGGTTTCGGAGCACGTCGACGACGTCGACGGATACGTCAGCCTGATGGACGACGTCGAGGAGTACGTCTACGGTGTCGCGGAGGAGCACACGGACTGCGACGTAGACGTCTACCTGAACACCGCTGACGACCGCGAGGAAGGCAGCCTGTATCTCACTGAGACCGGTACTTCGGCGGAGATGGGGGACGACGGCAGCGTCGGCAGAGGCAACCGCGCAAACGGCCTCATCACACCGGGTCGGGAGATGAGTCTGGAGGCGGCGAGCGGCAAGAACCCCTTCAACCACATCGGGAAGATCTACAACATACTGGCGCACGATCTCGCGGAAGACGTCGCCGCGGAGATAGAGGAGGTCGACGAGGTCGGTATCAAGCTTCTGTCGCAGATAGGTAGTCCGATCGACCAGCCTCAGGTGGCGGCGGTGAACCTCCACGCCGAAGATGGTATCACCAGTGATATCGAGTACGAGGCGGAGTCCATCGTCGACGACGGCCTGGAGGACGTGACTTCGGTGACCGAACGTATAATCCGTGGTGACGTCTCTACGTTCTGACCTTTTCAGGGCGACGGGTTGGCTTCTAGTGCATGAAACCCTCGTACACGACGGGGAAAAGAATATATGCGCAGGCATGTTAGGTTGTACCAAGGTTGGGCAAGCCAACCCGTAATCAAAAGTGAGATGATGAAACGAACCGAGGTCTGGAAGATCAAGGACCAAGTCTGCACCGCCTGCGGAGAAGAGCTCGACGAAGAGACCTTCGAGCTGTATCACCGCGAGGACACCGACGAAGTCGAGGCGGACGGCGTAGACATGATGTGCCCAAGCTGCCACGAACGTATCACCGACAACGACGCCGACAGAGGAGAGACCGAGGATCTGTTGGAGGAGATAGAGGAGGAGATGCCGGACGCGTCTAGGGAACGGAAGACCCTGGAGTACCTACGGCGGTTCAGCGGGAACTAGAGACGGACCCCACCTCAGTTCGTAGTATTAGCTGTTCATCCTTCTAGGTGGTTCACTCGACCTGACCCCGTATATCCTCGACGACGTCGGGGTTCCGTAGGGTGCTGGTGTCGCCGAGGGGTTCCCCGCTGGCGACGTCCTCCAGCAGCCGACGCATTATCTTCCCTGAACGAGTCTTCGGCAGATCCGGAGTGAACACCACCTCCTCCGGACGAGCGAAAGGCCCTATCTCCCCCTCCACGGCCTCCACTATCTCCCCCCTGAGTTCGTCGCCAGCGTCCGCGTCCTCCTCCGCGATGACGTAGACGTAGACAGCTTCGCCTTTCACGTCGTGGCTTCCTCCGACGACGGCGGCTTCGGCGACGCCTTCGACGCCGACGACCGCGCTCTCCAGCTCCATCGTGCCGAGACGGTGACCCGACACGTTGACGACGTCGTCGACGCGGCCTAACACGGTGATGTAGCCGTCGTCGTCGACCTTCGCTCCGTCCTCGGGGAAGTAGATCCACTCGTCCTCGTCGGGGTCGCTGTACTCGCTCCAGTACTCCTCGATGTACCGTTCGTCGTCGCCGTAGACGGTGCGGAGCATCCCCGGCCACGGCTTGTGTACCGTGAGGTAGCCTGCGCCGTCGTCGACCTCTTCGCCTTCACCGGTGACGACCCTTGCGTCGATGCCCGGCAGCGGTAGACCGGCACTCCCTGGCTTCATCTCTCCGATGCCGGGCAGCGTCGTCACCATCATACCCCCGGTCTCCGTCTGCCACCAGGTGTCGACGACCGGGCAGCTTTCGCCGCCGATGTACCTGTAGTACCACTTCCAGGCACGGGGGTTGATGGGTTCGCCGACGGTGCCCAGCAGCCTGAGGGACGAGAGGTCGTGGCTTTCGGGGTAGTCGGTACCCCATTTCATGAAAGCACGAACTGCGGTGGGGGCGGTGTAGAAGACGTCCACCATGTACCGTTCCACCATCTCCCAGAGTCGGTCCTTGTCGGGGTGGTCGGGTGCGCCTTCGTACATCACCGTGGTGGTGCCGAGGGCGAGGGGACCGTAGACGATGTAGCTGTGGCCGGTTATCCAGCCGATGTCGGCGGCGCACCAGTAGGTGTCCTCCGGAGTGAGGTCAAGCACCGCGTGCGCTGTCCACGCGACGTACGATAGGTAGCCACCGGTGGTGTGCTTCACTCCCTTCGGCGTCCCCGTGGTGCCAGACGTGTACATCAGGAACAGCATGTCCTCGCTGTCCCGTTCGACGGGTTCGACCTCGGTGCCGCGGTGGCCGTCGACGAGCTCGCGGTAGCCGTGAGGGCCTTCTCCGCTCCAGGGTTCCCTGCGGCCGAGCACCACGGCTTCGACGTCGTGCTCCACCGACGCGAGCGCGTCGTCGACCTTGCTCTCGTGGTCGAGCAGCTCGCCGCGGCGGAGGTAGCCGTCAACGGTGACGAGGTACTCGCTGTCGCTGTTCTCCATCCGCGTCGCCAACGCGTCCGAGCTGAACCCCGCGAACACTACGTTGTGCGGTGCGCCGATTCGCGCGCACGCGAGCATCACGATAGGTAGCTCCGGCAGCATCGGCATGTACACCGAGACGACGTCGTCCTCCCCGACCCCGATGTCCTGCAGCGCTGCGGCGACAGCGTTCACCTCCTCGTGTAGGTCCTCGTACGTGAACTGTCTCTTCTCCCCGTTCTCGCCCTCCCACTGGATAGCGAGCTCGTCGCCGCGTTCCGGTAGATGTCGGTCGACGCATTCGTAGCAGGCGTTTAGGCTGCCTCCGGTGAACCATTCGTAGAAGGGTTCATCGGATGTGTCTAGCACCTGGTCGTGGACGTCGTACCAGTCGAGCAAGGTCGCGGCTTCCTCCCAGCACTCGGGCCAGTCGCTCTCGAACCTCTCGTATATCGAGGAGTCGGTGTAGTTCGCCTGGTCGACGAACTCCTCCGGTGGTTCGAACGAATCCTCCTCCGGCAGCCTGGCTTCTATCTCATCTGACATATCGTCATCTGACATATCGCGTACTTCACCGCGTCGGCCAATAAAGCTAGGGAGCTACCGTAACATCGACGTAGCCGGACGTCGTATACGGCCCGTGGAACACAGCCGGTACTTCACCGTGGAGGAAGCCAACGAGGCGCTGGAGCATCTGGAGCCCCTGGTGAAGGAGGTTCTGGAGATACGTCACGACCTCGACGCCACGGGTTTCGACCTCCCGAGCCAGAGCTTCGTCAGGGAGCACACGGAGGACGACGTCGAACGCGTGAACCAGAAGCTGGACCGGTTAGAGGAGGTATTGGAGGAGATGCACGACACCGGCGCGCTGTACAAGGATCCGTCGTTCGAGAAAGGTACGCTGGACTTCCCGCACCTGATGGAGGACGACGACGGCGGTACCCGTGAGGTCTATCTCTGCTGGATGGAAGGTGAGGAAGAGGTGTTACTGGCATCCGATGGACGAGGGGATGCGAGGCCGTCAACCGCTCTAGCTCTCGAGAACAGTGGTTCAGTCGTCTGTTGCTTCTACGGTGCCGGAGTCTGTTTCACCGGATCCCGCAGGAGGTTCCTCCTGAGCTTCCGCGGTGGCTTCCTCCATAGCCTGTGTCGTACCCGTGGCTGTCGCCTCCCCTTCCGAGGCCTCGAACGTCCGGTCTATCACGTCCTTGAGGTCGAGGGCGGATTAGGCGACCTCGATGGCTTCGGCGTCGGTGGAGGCGATGTACGCGTCCATCGTGTGTCGCCCGTCGCGGTTCCCGTGGTCGCTGACGACGACGAGCTCGTCGTCTTCCTCCATGAACTCCCGGACGGTGTCGGTCAACGCGGCTGCCTTGTTGTACGCTCGTTCCTGCCATTCGGGTTCGTCGAAGTCCCTTTCGACGGCGGGTACGGTGTGTCCGATGGTGTCGAGGTACGGCAGCCACGCGAACACGAGGTCGTAGTCCTCGTCTGCGGCCGAGAGAACGGCACCTATCTTCTCGCTGGACTCCGCCAGAAGCCATTCGTCGATGCGTTCCGGTGGTTTCTTCGGCCTGTACACAACTCTTTCTTCGCGAAGTTCGGCGTCGGCGTGCAGCATCTCAGCGTGCTTGCTGTTCCACCCTATCTCGAGCCCGACGTCTTCGTCTTCCTCGGTGACGTAGTTAGGTACGGTGATTGCGCGGCTGTCGCGGCCGTCGAACACGGTCGGGACGCCGCGTTCGCGGTACCACTCCGGGGTCTTCTGAGACAGTGAGAAACCCATGTTACGTAGCTTGAGTCCTATCCAGACGCGGGCGTCTGTGGGTAGAACCTTGTGCACGGTCTCCGCTCCGTAGCTCAGGAGCCTGCTGTCGAAGCTCGCGCCCACGTCGTCGTCTATCAGCTGTACCCCGTGTACGTCCGGCTCGGTCCCCGTTATCATCGAAGGCCACATCTCGTAGGTGTCGGGTTTCCCGAGCACGGGGTTCTCGAGTGACTCGATGCCCCTGTCGAAGGGCGCGAACTCCCCTGATAGGCCGAACTCCTCGCAGAGCCTGGCATCGAGTCCATCCCATCCTAACACGTACGTCGTCATCCCTCTGTCAGTAGGATGTCAGCACCTAACTATCTTCTGGGGAACTGTATGTCGGTGGCATGACAGCTACACCGGGGTTCACCGGTTCAATCTGTTCGGAACTCGCTTTCGTCGATACGGGTGACGACGGTGAACTCGCTCTCCGCGAGGTCGTACTCCGGTGGCTCCTCCCTGGCGTACAGCGGTTCGAGCAGCTCGCCCTCCGACACCCCTCTGACCTTGAGGTACTCACGGGTGTCTTCTGGCTGTAGGTCGGTCTCGTAGAGCTTCCGCGCCAGCTCCCTGCTCAGCCACTCGTCCTCGCTGACCTCGGGGTCCAGCAGCTCGGCGGCGCGGCAGTAACGTCGGACGTACCAGTTGAGGTCGTTGAGCAAGGCCAGCGACGCACCGATGGTCGAGGTCTCCACCTCGACGACGTTGTTCAACGGAGTGTACTTGAACTCGTACGTCGATAGCGCCTTGCGCGAGGTCTCGCTCGACCGCAGCTCCGCCTTCAGGTCGTACTCGTCGCTTCCGATCAACCTCACTCGCGTCATCAGGCCTTCAGGTTGTCGTAGACCTCGAGGTCGCGTTCGCTCTCGAGGAACTCCGGCATAGCGGCGCTTCGGCCGCAGCTGCATTCGTAGTCGTCGTCGGGACCCGGCAGGTCGGAGACGCGGCGTGACTGGTCGTAGCCGCATTCGATGCAGTGGACGTTGACCCAGGATTCCTTCATGTACTTCCTTCCTGTTATAGGCGTAAGAAGCTTAGGTCTAGCTCGAATGCCTCGGAAGCGTGAACTGTGTGGCGAAGATACTTGACGGCGCCCGCCGTTACCGACGCATATGGAAAGAAGGCGGTTGCTGGCGGCGCTGGCGGCTTCATCCGTGGCCCTGACGGGGTGTCTACACGACGACGCGCCTGAAGAGACGGAGGACGAGTACGTGGACGACGTCGACTCCGATGACGACGATGTAGACGACGGCGTAGGAGACGATGGACTGCACGATGAAGAGGAGGTGCCGACAGGTGTGTCCCTGGTGTCGACGGAGTTCGAGGTGGTGGACCGGGTCGCGGGGAACGCCGAAGACGCCGCCGACGTAGAGTTCGACGTCGCGGAGGAAGCCGTCGTGGTCGCGGGGTTGATTCCGGGCGCCAACTCCTGCAAGACCGCTGACCTCGAGTCCGCGGGATACGACGAAGACGTCGATGTCCTCGAGGTACGCGTGGAGACCGTCGACCTCCCGGACGTCGAGGAGGTCTGCACTCCCGTGATAATGGAGAACTCATACAGGTTCGAGGCTGCGTTCACCAGTGGACTCCCTGGAACCGTGTCGGTGTACCACGACGACGAACTCGTGGTATCGGTGGAAGAGGGTTCGGATAGCTGAAACCGCTGTTTCACTCTACGTAACCCCTAAATTAAACCGGCCCCTATGTGTGCTCGATGAGACGCAGAACCATCTTGAAAATCGGTGCAGCCGCGACGGCCTTCGGCGTCGCAGGCTGCGTTCACCAGGAAGGCGACGGACTAGACGACGGTTCCACGGTGACGGTCGAATCCTTCAGTTCCTCGGTTATGCAGGACGGCGATGCCCGCGAGTCGGCGTCTTACTCCTTCGAAGACGGCGGGTTACACGTCACCGGAGTTATCTTGGGTTCGGACGCCTGCAAGGACGCCGACCTCGACTCCGTGGAGTACGAAGACGGACGTCTAGTATTCGACGTAGTCACCGTAGATGCCGAGGACGCAGGAGACGCATGCGCTGAAGTTCTGACGCCGATAAGGTACGAAGCAGTGGTCGAGATTACGTACCAAGTTCAACCTGCGGTCGTCGTCAGGCACGACGGCGAAGAGGTCGAGGCGACGGAGGGTACGGGCGAAGGCGGCGGAGGCGAGGTGGGCGCTCTCACGGGCTCCGAGTTCGAGGTCGTCGAACAGCATGGCGAATACGAGGAATCGGCGGAAGCCACCTGGAACGAAGACGATGGCTCCTTGACCGTTGAAGGAGTGATCGAAGGCAGCAACCTGTGTTACACCGCGGAGCTCGAAGACGCAGAGCTGCTGCCTGACTCCCTCGACGAACAGCTACGGGTCAGCGTCCGGAGCTTCGAAGACGCCGCCGAGGACGAGATGTGCGGTCAGCAGATGGTGGGCGTCGGGTACAGCTTCACCGCCGAGTTCGAAGGCGGGCTGCCGAGCTCCGTCTACGTCGTCCACAGCACGGGTTGGGAGCAGGAGATACAGCGGTGAAGCACCGTGGACCACCGTAAAGGAGTTAAACGAGGCCGAGCGACCATCCCCTGTAATGAGACGGAGGAGCCTCGTGAAGCACGTTGGAGCATTAGGAGTTCTACCCATAGCGGGGTGTCTTCACTCGGAAGAGACCGCGGGAGACAGGGGCGACGCCGACGAGACTAGAGATCCAGCAGACGACGAACGTGAGACAGAGGACGACAGCCCCGAGGGAACCCAGGAGTCCGGCGAAACCGACGGCGTGGCATGGAACCTCGAGATCGCGGGTGTACGGGAAGGAGACGACCTCGACGAGACCGAGGTGGACGTGACGGGGTCGGCGGAAGTCGAGTTCGAAGACGACGGCGTCAGCGTGGTCGTGGAGGGAGTGATATACGGTAGAGACTGTGATACAGCAACACTGGATTCGTTGGAGGTCATGGACGACGTCGGCGACGAGGACATCCAGGTACTGAGCATCGAGGTGGTTACCGAGGACCACGAAGCCGAGCAACCACCCTGCAGCATGGACCCCAGGGAGATACAGTACCGCGTCGAGTTCGACATGGGAGACAGACCCCGCGACCACGTATCCGTGAACCACGATGGACGAGGCGTCGTCGACGTCCAGCGGGACGGATGACCACTGGACTCCGGTGGTGTCGCTGTCGTTAGGGACGACGGATGGGTAGCTGTAAACCGTAGCCGGAGACCCGTATAGAACACTGAAACCCCCTGTTTCACCCTACGTAAGCCCTACAAAGACGCGGCGTCAATCCGAGGATGATGAACCGAAGACATCTGCTGAAGGCGGCGGCTACGGGTGCGACGTTCACCGTGGCCGGCTGCCTCCACGACGACGGAGAACCCGAGAACGGTGACGGCGATGACGACGGAAACGACGGAGAAGGTGGAGACGCTGAAGACGTCGGAAGGACGGACGAAGGCGAGGAGAGACAGTTCACGTGGACCTTCGAAGTCACGCGTCTCGAAGCCGGTGACGACGTCGACGAAGCCGACGTTGAGTTCGACCGCGACGCCAACGAGGTCGTCGTCAGGGGCACGACGTGGGGAAGCGATCTCTGCAAGACCGCCGAGCTCGATTCCGCCAGCATCTTGACCGACGTCGGTGAAGAAGGGTTGAGACAGCTTCACGTCGGCGTCGCCACCCGTGACGTCGAAGATGCGGGAGACCTTTGTGCGGAGGCTATCCGGGAGATAGACTATGAGGCGACCTTCAGCTTCGACGACGAAGACAGCTACCCCGACAGCGTCAGGATCCGGCACGACGGTAGAGAGGTCGCAGGTGCAGCCTGGGACGGAGACACGGTAGAGCTCGACGACGAGTGAACTGATAACTACCTCTACTGCGGTAGCTGGAACTCCTCGCCGTCCGCGTACACCTCTGGTTCGGTGACGACACCGTCGAGGTGGACGTCGCAGTCGACGTCACCGCCGAAACCCGAGCTGTCGCCGACGGCGACATGTACGGTGCCCGCGACCTTCTCGTCCTGCAGGACGTTCCCAATCAACGACGCAGACGGGTTGACGCCGACGCCGACCTCGGCGAGGTTGCGGCCGCATTCGCCGGCGGCGTCCACGGTGTCCGCAAGCCCCTCGTGGCTGATGTCGACGGCGCGTCCGTCTTCGAAGGTTATCTCGATGGGGCTGTCGGGGAGGCCGACGCTGGACATGGTGCCGTCGACGACGAGTGTGCCGGAGCCGGTGGTGGGTGCGGTGTAGACCTCGCCGGCGGGGAGGTTGGTGACGCATCCGGCTTCGTGGCAGACGCCGGTGTCGGGCTTCCAGCTTCGTTCCCCGACAGCGAGCGTGAGGTCGGTGCCCTGCGGCGACGTGATACGAAGCGTGTCGACGTCTTCCAACCGGGTGAGGAGCTCGTGGGCGCGGCGTTCGACCTCCCGGTAGTCCGCCTGCATCGCACCCTGCATCACCTCCTCCGTGATGGAGGGCATCGTCGCGACACGAACGCCTGCGTCGCATGCATCGATGCGGGCGCGCGTGTGGGTGAGGCTGCGGGTCGTCGGCGCTACGACGACGTCCGACGCCTTCATAGCGGCGGCGACGGATGCCGGCGGCTCCCTCCCATGGTGTTCGTCGTCCTCTATCTCCAGGTAGACGGCTTCCTCCGCGCGTTCGACGGCGGCAGAGTGGATTGCGCGGCCGATGTCTCGCCGTAGCTCGTCGGTGACGACTAGCATGGATTCGTCGCTGGCGACCGCCATGCAGTCCTCGACGGCGACGCGAGCGCTCTCCCTCATATCTGTCATACCCCGTCGTTGAACCCCGCCGGTTAAACCTCCATCGCAGCACCATCGCAACCGTTAAAACCGAATCACGCCCTACGGTTAGACGCGCCGTCGTAGCTCAGCTGGTAGAGCGAGTCCTTCGTAAGGACTAGGTCGTGGGTTCAAATCCCACCGACGGCTAAGCGACCGAAGGGAGCGCAGCCAGAGGTGGGATTTGAACTCTGTCAGTGGCAGCCCGCGCAGCGTACGCGAGCAGGAACCTCTGACACCAAGTTCGAAATCCCATCGACGGCTAGCAGATTGTTAGAACGAGTCCGTCTTTCGTGTCCCGTGACTCCAGCTACTCCTCGTGTTCAGCGGTGGTCAGGAGCCCCCAGAGGAAAAGCAGGAGGCCGGGTACGAGGACGGCCATGCCCTGGACGGCGTAACCTGGGTGGAGGGAGACGAACGCGCCGCCGGCTACCGACATCGTGAACCCTGCGGCGAGCGCGAGGTCTCTCCTGCGGGCCATGCCATCAATGACGACTGAGATGCAACTCAAACTGCCGGTTTAAACCGCCTGATCGCTGACCGTTCGGTGACGTTGTACCTTCATCCCTACGCCGTTCGTCGGTTATTACACGGGGGTTCTCGTGGGGTCGACGACTGTGTGAGCAGGTCTGATGGCGGGTCGGAGAGAGGATGCAGTCGGTCGGTTCAGGGTTCTCTCGCGCCCGACGGCTTGGAGGACAGAGGTGGGTGGTTACGTCATCCCTCTTCCCAGACGGGTAACGGCTCCCCCTCCGTGATGGGTTCCTCCGCCACCCTGCGGTCGTGTAGCACGCAGGCGGATGTGGCGAGTAGTGCGGCGACGGCTCCCGCGGCGCCGACGGGGGAGACGAGGATGTCGCTGGCGCCTGCGCCGGTGAGGAGTATCAGGTAGAGGGAGCCGACTCCGTTGAAGGAGCCGTGGAGGAAGGCGGCGGCGAAGACGGAGTTCGCGCGCACCGTGACGTAGGTGTACACCGGGGTGACGGCGGTCACCGCCGCCGTCATCACGAAGACGCCGAGAACTGGGTGTTCGGGGAAGTTGTGACCCTGGAGGACAAGGGGTGCGTGCCAGAAACCCCAGATAACTCCAGTCACAAGCGAGACCTTCCAGAAACCAAGTGTAGCGAGTTCGTTCAGCATGAGCCCTCGCCAGCCGAGCTCCTCGCCCAGCGCGGCGACGGCGTTCACCGTCAAGCCGGCGAGCAACCCCTGTAGCACGAACAACGCGGCCGGCGGAACCGGAAGCGCGTCGAGGGCAGCGAGAGCTTCCTGTATCTGTTCCTCCGTGAGCCCTGCGTCCTCGAGGAAGGCTGTGTAGTCGGTGGTATACGACACCTCCGGCAGCAAGGTCGCGACCGCCACCGTCACCGCTAGCAAGGCGACGGGTAACAGCCACGCAAGCGCCAGCCACCGTACTCTGCCGAGGCGGACGCCGAGCTCCCGTCGGATGGAGCGGTCGTACTGGCGGTAGACGATGATGGCTGCGACGGCGGGCGCCCACATGTAGACTGCTACCAAGAGGAGAGACCCCGCGACAGACGTTATCTCGACGTCGCTGAGGTAGAACATTATGGCGCCTGTCCAGGAGATAGCGAACGCGAGCACGAGGAACAGAGATAGAACCCGTCTATCGACCTCCGACATCTGTTCAGCCATAGGTATCGTAAGGAGCTGCTAACGGGATTACTTTTACTCAGCCGATAGAGTCACCCCCTCCCCCCACCCGCTCTCGTTCGACGTTGTTCGAGCCCGTGTTTTTAACCTGCGGTGCACCAACCCCGTGGTATGCGTAACTACACCGTCGGCAGGATCTGGGGTATCCCCATCCGGTTGAACATCTCGCTACTGGTGTTCCTCCCGATACTCGCCTACCTCATCGGAAGCGGTCAGCAGCTGGAGCTTTACGGCGGCTTCATCGCCGACCTCGCGGGACAGGATCTGGAGGTCGGGGCTCTAAGGGAGGCAAGGTGGACGATAGGTGTGCTCGCCGCAGTCGGCCTGTTCGCCGGCGTCCTCCTACACGAGCTCGGGCATTCGTACGTCGCACTGCGTTACGGCATCGGAATCAGCTCGATCACGCTGTGGATATTCGGCGGCGTCGCCGCCTTGGACCGCATCCCGGAGGAGTGGAACCGGGAGTTCTGGATAGCGGTCGCCGGCCCCGTCGTCAGCGTCGCCGTCGGCGTCGTCTGCCTCCTCTCGCTGCCGTTCCTACCCGCCGGCTACCCCGTGCTCCTGTTTGTCGTCGGCTGGCTCGGCGTCGTGAACATCGTGCTCGCGGTGTTCAACCTACTGCCGGCGTTCCCCATGGACGGCGGACGCATCCTCCGCGCGTTGCTCGCCCGCAGCATGCCGCGTGCGCGGGCGACCAACGTCGCCGCCAACGTCGGCGTCGGCTTCAGCTTCGTCTTCATCGTCTTCGGAGCGCTCGCGTTCAACATCATACTCATCCTCATCGGGTTCTTCGTCTACCTGGCGGCGAAGAACGAGGCCCGCGTCACCGCGATAGCGGAGGCGCTCGACGGCTTCACCGTCGGCGACGTCGTCACCCGGAGCCCGCGGACCATCGACGCTGACGCCTCGCTGGAGGAGCTCGCCGACAGGGTGTTGGACAGCCGTGCGACGTCGTTCACCGTCGTCGACGACGGAGAGTACGTCGGCTTCGTCAACCTCGACCACGGGATACGGAAGGTGGGGCACGACGAAAGGGCGACGACGAAGGTGAGGGACGTCATGACGTCCTCCGACGTCGTCTTAGACGCTGGCTCTCCGGCGTTCGACGGCTACGTCGAGATAGCGACGGCTCGCGCCGACCACGCCGTAGTCGAACGCGATGGTGAAACCGTAGGTCTCGTAGGATTAGGGGACTTCTACGAGGTCATGCAGATAGCGTCGTTGGGCGTCGGGAAACGCGAGGAGATGCCGGAGGAACACGTGAAGAAGCTAGAGCGTGGTTACGTCTGAACTCCCCCACCCCTGCGAGTGAGCTAACTGTTCAGCGCTGAATGAGTCGATAGATATGGCTACCCTGTTGGTTTATTGACCTTCCATCCAGAGAGTGTACATGGTCGACCGTCCACGGCTCTCCGTCTCCACAGCTGGGCTTCTGCTAGGGCCGGTCTCCTTCGCTTTGTTGCTCGGCTTCGAACCCCTGGGTCTTGTGGGTCGGGAGAACGCGGCGGTCGCGGTGACCTCCTGGGTGGTTCTGTGGTGGGTGACGGAGGCGGCTCCGATACCTGTGACGAGCTTGCTTCCGTTCGTCTTGTTCCCCGCCGCCGGCGTCGTCGACGTGTCGACGGCGGCAGCGCCGTACGCCGACCCCGTGGTGTTCCTCCTTCTCGGCGGCTTCCTGCTGGCGTTGACCGTCGAACGATGGAACCTCCATCACAGGCTGTCGCTCCACGTCATCCACAAGGTCGGCACCAGCGCTTCGATGCTGGTGCTCGGTTTCATGCTGGCGACGGCGTTCCTCTCGATGTGGATCTCGAACACGGCAACGGCGATGATGATGGTGCCTATCGGCGCCGCCGTTATCGTGGAGGTGTCGGCGGTCAGCGGCAGGAGGAAGCCGCCGCTGTCCCGGGAGGACATCGAGGAGCCGAACGCCGTTGACGACGTAGAATCGGAGCTAGTGCACCCTGTAGACGAGGACCCCGACGCTCTGCCGAACACGTCGTTCGGCCTCGCGTTGATGCTGGGTATCGCGTACGGAGCGTCCGTCGGCGGTGCCGCCACCCTCATCGGTAGTCCGCCGAACGCTGTTCTCGCGGGTGTCGCCAGCGACAGCCTCGGCGTCTCCATCGGCTTCCTCGAGTGGATGCTCGTCGGCGTACCGCTCGCGGTCGTGTTCCTCGCGGTCACGTGGCTGACGCTCGTCTTCGTCCTGAAGCCCCGGGTCGACCGGTTGCCCGGCCGCGACGACGTAGTGCGTATGCAGCTGGAGGAGCTGGGTGGGATGACGACGGGGGAGCGACGTGCGCTCGCGGTGTTCGCGTTCGTGGCGGCTGCGTGGGTTCTCAGGCCGTTCGCGATAGAGCCGTTCTTCCCTCAGGTCACGGACGCGATGATAGCGGTGGCGGGCGGGGTGCTCGTGTTCCTCGTTCCCGTAGACGACACCCGTCTGCTGACGTGGGAGTACAGCAGCCGTCTCCCCTGGGGTGTGCTTCTGCTGCTGGGTGCGGGTTTCTCGATAGCGCGGGCGTTCCGCGAGACCGGAGTCGACGACAGCATCGCCGAAGCGATAGCGGCGCTCGGGGTCACGGAGGCGGCGTGGATGGTGCTGCTGGTGACGTCGACGGTGATAGTGCTCACTAACGTCACCTCGAACACGGCGACCGCTGCGTTGTTCATGCCCATCGCCGCCAGCGTAGCGGTCGCCGTCGGACTTCCGCCGCTCACCCTGATGGCTGCGGCGGCGTTCGCCGCGTCCTACGCCTTCGTCCTACCCGTCGCCACGGCGCCGAACGCCATCGTCTTCGGCACCGGATATATGACGATTCCCGAGATGGCGAAGATCGGATTGCTGTTGACGGCTCCCGCCGTCCTCGCTATCTCGGCTTTCGCATTGTACTGGATTCCACTGGTCTGGAGCTGACGTCCACTAGCTCGGTCGGGCGAGAGCTCGTTACTCTACTCGTTCACGTCGTCGGAGGCGGAGCTGTCGTAGGAGGTACGCCGTGAGAGTCAGGATGGCGAGGACTCCGACGGCGGCGAGCGCGGTCTCCCCTCCTGTTAACGTGGCGGCGTCCGGCAGCCGTTTCCACGGCCGGAGTCCGACGGCTCCTACTGCGCTGGCGGCGGTCACCGTCGCGAGCACGAGGGGGACCACGTACTTCACGAGCACGAGGACGGCTCCGTCTCCTACCTGGTTCTCGACGACTTCGTCGTCCTGCCGCCATGCGAAGACGTAGATGATGGCGACTGCGCCGATGGGGAGGCCGTAGGCTCCGACGCTGGCGTCGAGGACGTCGAGGAACGGTCTTCCGAGGAGCTGGAGGTCGACGGCGGTGTAGCTTAGGGCGGAGGGCAGACCGGCGGCGAGGACGACGGCGGTGGTTACTGCGCTGGCTTTACGGCGGCTCCAGCCGGTGGAGCGCATCACTCCGGCGACGCCGACCTCGAGCATCGACACCGACGGGGCGATGGCGGCGAAGAACAGCAACCCGAAGAACAGGACGGCGACGACACCGCCGAACGCCATCGAGTCGAACGCCGCCGGCAGGGTTGAGAACGCGAGCTCGGTGCCGGCGGTGGGTGGGACGCCGAAGGTGAAGACGACGCTGAATATCACGACGCCGGCGAGCACTGCTACGAGGAGGTCGGCGGCGGCGATGGCGGCGGCGGATCGTGGGACGTCGGCGTCAGTGGAGAGGTAGCTGCCGTAGGTGAGGAGGACGCCCATGCCGACGCTGAAGCTGAAGAACACCTGTCCGAAAGCCGCGCTCCAGATCCGGGGTTCCGAGAGCACGGTGAAGTCAGGGGTGAGGAAGAACCTGAGGCCGTCCTGGAACCCCGGAAGGGTGGCGGCGTAGCCTACGAGGCCGAGGAGGACGACGAAGGTCAGGGGGATTAGTATCTTCGCCATGCGTTCGATGCCGCTCTGTACTCCGAGGGTGACGATGGCTCCGACGGCGACCGCGGAGAACACGAAGTACGCGACCGGCTGCATCCCCGAGGTGAAGGCGGTGAAGGACGCGGTGTCGCCGGTGGCTGAGGTGAGGAAGAACGCGAGCACCCAGCCGGTGATGACGAGGTAGTAGCTGAGGACGGCGAGGACGCTGCCGCCGACGAACCATCCGAGCACCTCGTACCGACGGTGGACCTGTCGGAACGCGGTGACGACGTCGGCTTTCAGGCTGCGTCCCACGGATATCTCGAAGATCAACAGCGGCAGCGCGAACGCTGCGGCGGCTATGAGGTAGGGCACGAGGTAGGCGCCGCCGCCGTTCTGTCCAACGACGGCGGGGAACCGCCAGATGTTGCCGAGTCCTACTGCTGCGCCTATGGCGGCGAGGACGAAGCCGACGCGGCTGCTCCACTGCTCCATGTGATGGTTCTCCACCGCTGGGTTCAAGTATCCGTCGTGTCCCGTGACCCCGCAGCTGGTGGTTCACCACTTCCGGTGCGAACTATTATTGACCTCGCCGCCGTGGTTGGTGTATGGCTCGTGAGATAGTCAGTGACGCCGAGGGACCGTACGTGATCGACGAGGACGAGCTCGAGGAACATGGCGGCACCATCGCGATATGTCAGTGCGGGCTTTCGGGCAACAAGCCCTACTGCGACGGCAGCCACCAGAGCTGCGCGGACGAGGAGGAGGGAGTTGTCTACAGGTACGAGGACGGGGAACGTAGCGAGGTCGGCGAGCTGTAGCTTTACAGCTTCGGGTTACGCTGACGTGTTTCGAGGTCTTCGGCAGGAAAGAACACGGGGTGTGGGACCCCGTTTAGGACTCCCGTTACGGGTCAGAGGCGACAGCAGGTGATCCAGTAGAATACGGGGGCTGCTGAGGCTACCACAGTATCGGTCTGCAGGCTCCTAGGTCTCGGCGACCACCTCCCCGTCGGCGGCGGCCCTGGCAGATGGCTCCGCCACCCCCAGGGTTTTCCGGCAGTCACGGCAGACCTCCGTGCGTTCTTCGTCCGTCAGGGCGCTGTAGATGTACTCGATCTTCCGGCTCTCCCGCGACGTCGGTGGCGCGGAAGCTGCTCGGCCGCCGGTTAGCCGTCGGAGCGTCCGGTAGACGCCGCAGGTGGGGCAGCGGTCCGGCATCAGAGCCCCCTCCTGTAGGGGGCGTCCGGACGGCTGGTGCGGGGAGCCGGTGAAACCGATGGTGAGCCCGGCATCAGGGACTCCCGGTGTAGCTGGAGCCGCAGCTGTGGCACCTGCTCTCCTGGTGCTCTGGATCCCAGACTATCGCTCCTTCGCCGCAGCTCTCGCACGCCATGTAGGTGGCGCTGCGGAACGCGGGTGAACCGTGCTTCGCGTCGGTGGAGTGTCCTTTCACACTCATCAGTTCGTCCAAGGAGCGCAGGGGTAATAAAGTTTGCTTACGTCCAGCTATTTGTCATATACTGTAGTGTGTATAGCGGTATTACGTCTAAGTCACATGTTCCGTTAGCTTTTTCGTCATATTACTGTGTGTACGTGTGGTCATGGTCGTATGTTCGCTGTGTTAACCGGTGGCGGGCTTTCTAACTGAAAACCTCACCATCTTTCACGCGTTCGTTAGACATCCATAGTGAACTCTATCTGTCTCGCTGAGAAGAGGTGTTCCGATGGTCAGGACGGGGTCGAGACGGCGTCCGCACGCGCCGTCGGCGGGGGGACGTCGAGAGACGTCAGCCGCCGTCGAAGCCCGCCGTGGTGTCGTATCCGAGGCCTTCGAGAAGCCGGCGTACGCGTTCCTCGGAGTAAGCTATCTCGAAGCTTCGTTCGACGTAGTCCACCACGAGCTCCGGCGTCCACCGGCGGGCGTCGTAGCCCTCCTCCGCGGGAGGGTCGGCGAGGACGCCCATGACGTGCCGGAGCTGTCGTTCGTCGAGAGAGCCGTCGCCGCCGTCTGTGGAGTTCGCGGACTCCACCCTCGTCCTCCGCGAGACGCCGTACGTCAGCGGCGTCGGCGGCGGCGTGCGCTTGTGTTCGTTCTCCTCCAACATCTCGACGACGTCCTCCAGCTCTTCGACGTCGACTCCGGCTTCGTCGGCTACGTCCTCCATCGGTAGCTGGCGGTCGACGTAGAGGTTGAGCACCCGGTCGATCTCCTCGTAAGGGAGGCCTAGCTCCGATTCGTCGCTCTGACCCCCCCAGAGGCCGGCGGTCGGCGGCTTCCCCACTATCTTGTCCGGCACCCCGAGGTGCCGGGCGAGTCCGCGGACCTCGGTCTTGTAGAGGTCGCCGATGGGTAGGATGTCGGCGGCTCCGTCGCCGTGCTTGGTATAGTACCCGAGCAAGAGCTCGGAGCGGTTGCCGGTGCCCACCACGAGGCTGTCGTGGATGCTGGCCTGGCTGTAGAGCAACGCCATACGCAGTCGCGCGGCGGCGTTTCCTTCCATGAGCCTGCGTTCTTCCTCTTCGAGGGTTCGACCGGTGGTGACCTCGGCGGTGTCGGCGAACCGGTCGACGAGACCCTGTATCTCGACGCTGCGGAAGCCTACGTCTAGCTTGTCCGCGACCTCCTCGGCGTCACGCATGTTCTCGTAGCGGTTGGCGGCTGCGGGGAACGAGTACGCCTGTACGTTCTCGCTGCCGACCGCTCGGACGGCGATGTGTGCGGCGACCGTGGAGTCGATGCCTCCGCTGACTCCTACGACCACGCCTTCCGCGCCGGCTTCCTCGACGGCTGTGGCGACGAACCCTACGGCTCTCCGCCTTAGCTCGTCGTAGCTCGTGTGGAACGTCGTATCTCTATCTGTCTTCTGTTCTCTTTCTGTCATATCTTTCTCTCTTCCGGCAGGGAGAACACGGTTGTTGGCCGCGTGGGTGCTATACGGCGTCTGCTCCGCTGTCGCCGGTGCGCACCTGTACGGCGTCGGTGACGGGTAGGACGAATATCTTGCCGTCTCCGGGTTCGCCGGTGTGCGCGGCCTCCTGGATAGCTTCGACGACGTCGTCTGCGGGGACGTCGGCGACCACGCACTCCACCTTCGCCTTCTGATGGAGGTCGATGCTGTACTCCTCGCCTCTCCATCGGCTGGTCTTCGCGGGCTGGCTGCCGCGGCCGCTGACGTTGGTCACGGTCATGTGCGGCGCTCCAGCCTCGACGAGGGCTTTCTTGACGTCTCCGAGCTTCTCCTGACGGATCATCGCCATCACGAGCTCGAGCTCGGTGTCTCCGTCAGTCATCCTGGACACCTCCGTCCGTGCGGACGGCTCCTCCGTCCGTCACGGCTTCGGGTCGGCCGAACTCGGGGTAGCTGTCGATTCCGTGTTCGGCGGTGTCGAGGCCCGCCTGCTCCTCCTCCTCGCTGACGCGGTCCTGTCCTACCGCCTTGAACGCACCCCAGACTGCGGCCGTGGCGACTACGGTCCAGACTGTGATGACGGCTACGCCGATTATCTGAGGGGCGAACATCCCGGGTTCGACGGAGAGCAATCCTCCGGAGACGACTCCTTCGCCGACGGGTGTGCCGTTCACGCTCCAGAGCGGGAACAGCACGATGCCGAGCGCTCCCGCGGTTCCGTGTACGGGGAAGACTGCGCAGACGTCGTCTACCTTGAGCTTCCGGCTGACGAAGTCGAACACCAGCGGTAGCTGAAGTCCTCCGATAAGTCCGAGGGCTAGAGCGCCCATCGGCGTGAGGACGTCGGCTGTGCCGGTGACTATCACGAGTCCGGCGAGCATGCCGTTCGCGACGTACAGGGTGTCGACCTTTCCGGTGCGTTTCCACGTCATAGCCGCTGCGCCGATTGCGCCCATCGTCATGCCCAGGGTGGTCGACATCACCACGCGTCCGACGTAGCTGTAGTCGCCGAGCATCAGCCCTCCTTCGCCGACGCTGAAGACCGTGGCGGCGGTGCCGACGTTGAAGCCGTACCAGCCGAAACAGAGCACCAGGGTGCCGAGCGTCGCGAACGTTATCGAGTGCCCGGGTATCACCTGGAGCTTGCCGCTGGCGTCGTATCGGTCGAGTCGGGCTCCGAGCATCCAGGCGGCGGTCAGGCCGGCGATGCCGCCGACTCCGTGCACGACCATTCCGCCTGCGAAGTCGTGGAAGCCGAGGCCGGTGAGCCAGGGGGTGCCGCCTGGTGCGTACCAGACGAGCCCGCTGACTACGGGGTATATCACGAGCGCGAGCAGGAAGGTGTAGCTGAGGTATGCGCGGAGCTTCGCTCTGCCTGCGACGGCGCCGCTGACGATGGTGGCTGCGGTCATCGCGAACACCGCGCTGAACAGCCACATCACCCATCCCTGGCTGCCAGCGTCGAACATCGCGAGCGCGCTGGCTTCGCCGCCTCCTACGGCGCTGCCGAAGTTGTTGGCTATCCCCATGCCCGCGAGGAAGAACACCACGATACCTATCGCCCAGGTGAGCATGTTCTTCGTGAGCTGGTTGGCGACGTTCTTCGACCGTACCTGTCCGCTCTCGAGCATCGCGAAGCCTGCGTGCATGAAGAAGATGAGGAAGATCACCGTAAGCGCCCATACGGTGTTGACGCCTTCGGCGAGCACCTCCGCCATCTCCATCACTTCTGACAAGCTACCAGCCCTCCCGCGTGTCGTCGTG
Organism: Euryarchaeota archaeon Ods02; assembly: GCA_028751075.1. GTDB lineage: Archaea > Halobacteriota > Halobacteria > Halobacteriales > Halorutilaceae > JAQZDA01. Next base: position 72,496 of record JAQZDA010000005.1, read on the forward strand.
ATTGTATGTGTCGTATCCTAAGTCCATAGTTTATCTGTTCACCTTTTCCTCCGTTTTCTGCGGTTCTTTGATGTTGCCTGTCATGGCACGTATTCGTACATCCGGTAAGGGGTAATAAGTATTTCCATCCGTTCGTAGGGGCTATCGTCCCTATAGCCCACTATTGTCCAGATGTACTTCTATTTCTAACGACTATGATGTTTCCGGGTTCGTCGTATTTCGGTAGCCATTATTCGAAGTCCTGTACCAGATGTAGAGTGAATCTGTCATCCAGACAGCAGAGTTCGAAGTCCTAAACGTAACAATCGATAAGGTTGGTCGTTTTTACGGCTCTAAGCCAGTATCCAACATTATCGTTCAGAAAAGTAGGGTGTAGGCCAAAAGAGTTAAACATACCTGGCTCTTCTGGTTGGACGGCAACAAGCCATGACAACCACAGAAGACGTACTCGAGGAGATAGAGCGAAGCGACGTAGAGTTCCTCCGCCTCCAGTTCACCGACATACTGGGGACGGTGAAGAACGTCAGCATACCCGCGCGTCAGGCGGAGAAAGCCTTCGAGGAAGGCATCTACTTCGACGGGTCGAGCATAGAGGGTTTCGTCAGGATCCAGGAGAGCGACATGCGCCTGCAGCCCGACCCCGAGACATTCGCCGTCCTGCCGTGGAGGACCAGGGAGGACGGCGCCAGCGCCCGGCTAATCTGCGACGTCGTGAACACGTCGACGGGTGAGCCGTTCGTCGGCGATCCACGCACCGTACTGAAGGACACGCTGGAGCTCGCGGAGGAGATGGGTTACACCGTGAACGCAGGTCCGGAGCCGGAGTTCTTCCTGTTCGAGGAGGACGAGGACGGTCGGCCGACGACGGTGACGCACGACAGCGGCGGCTACTTCGACCTAGCGCCCAAGGACCTCGCAAGCGACGTCCGCGCCGACATCATCTACGCGCTCGAGGACATGGGCTTCGAGGTCGAGGCGTCGCACCACGAGGTCGCGGAGGGACAGCACGAGATCGACTTCAAGTACGACGACGCCCTCTCCACCGCGGACAACGTAGCGACGTTCCGCGCCGTCGTCCGCGCAGTCGCCGCTCAGCACGACGTACACGCGACGTTCATGCCGAAACCCATCGCCCACATCAACGGCAGCGGCATGCACACGCATCTCTCGCTGTTCAGCGACGGCGAGAACGCGTTCCACGACGGAAGCGACGAGTTCAACCTCAGCGACACCGCCTACAGCTTCCTCGCCGGCATACTCGAACACGCCCCCGCGTTCACCGCGGTCGCGAACCCAACCGTCAACAGCTACAAACGCCTCGTACCCGGATACGAAGCACCCATCTACGTCGCATGGAGCGACACCAACAGGAGCGCGCTGGTGCGGAAGCCCGCTGCGAGGGTGCCGGCGGCCAGCCGGATAGAGGTCCGTTCGCCGGACCCCAGCTGCAACCCCTACCTCGCGTTCAGCGCCCTCATCCGCGCAGGATTAGACGGCGTCGAACGCGGGCTCGAATGCCCCGACCCTGTCCGCGAGAACATCTACGAGTTCGACGAAGCCAAGAGAAAGGACTACGGCATCGACACCCTGCCCGGCAACCTCAACCAGGCGGTCGACGCGCTGGAGGAGGACGAGGTCGTGCAGGACGCGCTGGGGCCGCACGTCAGCGAGAAGTTCGTCGAGGCGAAGACCGCGGAGTGGGACGAGTACAAGGCCGAGGTCAGCGACTGGGAGCTCGACCAGTACCTCGCGAAGTACTGAGGTCAGCAGCCGAATTCGGCGTCGGATGACCGTGTAGCTGAACCGGCGCCGGTGGACACCCTCCGGACTGCTGCCACCCCACCTTTTCTTCCGTTCTTCGTATTCGAACCATAGTTTCCCGTGTTTTGGAAACAGCCACCGGGGTTTTCTTGATACGACGTTGCATCCTGAACCATGACAGAGGACAGCAGACGTCTAGATCCGGTAGCGTTTGGCGTAGCGGTGGCGGTCGTCTGGACGGCGTACGTCGTAGCCGTCTGGATAGGTGCATCGTACACAGGTATGTGGCAGGAGACCGCTGCATTGCTATCGGACGTCTACGCAGGTGTGTTCGACCTGACTGCGACGGGTCTCGTCGCCGGCGGCTTCGTCAGCCTCGTCGACAGCTTCGTCGCCGGCGCGGTGGTAGCGCTGATATACAACTTCGTAGCTCGGAAGCTGGGTTGACAGCATCGTAACAGCGGTGAAGCCGGGGGTCACCATCCGGGTGAGCGACGTCGGATTAGCTGATGCGCGACCGGCGAGCGATCCCGCACATGTCGGACCCGCCTGGGACGAGTGGCTCTGTGGGCTACGAGCGGCGGCGTGGACGACGTTCGATATAGAACGTGTCACGGCGTCGTCCATCTTTTCTCCGTCTAAAGTACGACGTCGTACAGCTCTTCGACGATCTCCCAGAGCACGAGCGACGGCGTCTCGTGTTCGAACGTCTTCTTCCGGTGTCGTGTCTCTCCGTCTTGGGTCTCCTGCAGGTGTGCGGTCCCGAGCTGGGGGTGGTCTTCGTCCTGATGCCAGCCGACGTGGTGGCCGGTGTTGGGTTCGCTGTAGTCGACCCTGAACCAGTCGTCGGGGCTGCCGCGGTACCACTCTATCTCGAGCTTAGGCGGCCGGGGGCCGACGTCGCCGGGCAAGCGTTCAGGGTGAAACCGGACCTGAAGCGTCTGCGCCGTCGCTCTGTCGGGCACGTACTCTACCTCGTCGACCTCCGGCAGGCGGTCGAATACGTCGCGCTTCAGCTGCTGCAGCAGGTTGGGGTCCGAGTCCTCTGGACGGGGCTCCGGCATCGTCTACACGGACGCGGATGCGTGATCTCCGTCGGGCGACAGGAACTCCCACTCGCGCAGCGCGAACTCCACTATCTCCATCCTCCGCTCTAGGTGGCTCCACCTGCGGGCGACCTCCCTCCTACTCTCCAGTTCGTCGTCCGCGAGCCCGGGGTCTCCGAGGGTCGCGCGTAGCTCGTTCGGATCGTCGACGTCGAGCTCCTCTCTCCAGTCCTCCACCTGCTCGCGCATCTCCTCCAGCCGCCGCGATAGCTCTTCAGGGGAGTCGGAGCTGTCCCGTAGCTCGGTCGCCTCCCGTATCGCGCTCCTGCGGGGGTCCGCGCGGTACGTCGTGTGGCTGCCGCTGGAGTCCCGCATTACGACGCCGTCGTCCGCCAGCCGTTCCAGCACCCGCTTCGTCGGCCCGTGCGACCAGTCCGCCTCCTCCGCCACCCGGTTCACCGTCCACGGCTCCTGAAGCTGCCGCGCAACCATCCGTACGCGGTCCTCCCCCGTCGTGTGCTCGTCCCTGAGGCCGTCGTCTCCCATACACGACGGTACGACACCATCTTCTATATATGTTGGGGCTCATTAGAGATATATCGAACCCCTGTCGGGGTAGCTCGGCCAGCGTACCTCTCGTGTCCAACCACTGTTCCTCATCGAGCCAAAGGATGTGTTATCGAGCCATCGGTCAGTGCGCCACCCACATCAACGGCATCATCGTCGTGAACCCGACGAACAGAGCTATCCCCAGACTGGAGGCGGGATGTCGTTCCTCCGTTCCTGGTCTGTTCCGGTCGGTATATAGCTAGAGTATATAGCTTAGACCTGTGTGGCTCATCCTTCGTCTCTGTCGGGTGGAACCTCGGCGCTGGTTCCGCCGTACAGCGAGTACAGTATCAACAGCATGCCGACGCCGACTATCGACGTCTGGACGGCGCTCGCCTGGTATATAGTGAGCAGGTCGAGCTCGTACAGCATGCCTTCGATGACGGCACCGAAGCTTATCACCACGAACCCGGCTGCGAGGTACAGAAGCGGGGGGCTTCGGGTTCGTCGGTATCCGCGGAACGCGTTGTAGGCGATTACGAACCCCAGAACCATCACGACTATCTTGGCTACCACGAGCTCTGCGTGCATGGTCAGTCCTCCCTCATCGTCTGCCACATCTGCGTTATCCTGTCTGCGGCGTCCTCCCGTGTCTTCACGGTGACGCTGTACTCTCCTCCTTCAAGCTCCATCAGCACGGACTCGAGCTGAGTGGTGTAGGTCTTGCGGTGGTGTCCGTCCAGGTCGAGCTCCATCCTCTCCTCCACGAGCCCCGTCGACCGGAGGTCGTCGATCCGCCGGTACACGGTTGCGCGTGAGATATCGCATCGCTCGCTGAGTTCGTCTGCTGACATGGGTTCTTGGCTTATCTCTGCTAGTATCTCTCGGGTGGGGTCGTCGGCGATGTACTCGAGCACGTCCGCGTCATTCGACCCTTCCATCCGTGGAACCTGGGTTCTCCCGCGACTAATAACGACCGGTGAACGAACTCCGATGAACCCGGACGAACGGGTTCTCTACTCCTCCGTCACCTGTATCAGCTCGTGCTGCTGGTGTGCGTGCCCCCAGCCGCAGTCGACGGTGCATATGGCTTCGTGGCTTCCGGGTTCGTGGAGGGTCACCGTCACCTCTGTGGGTTCGTCTGCGTCGGCGGGTAGGGTCACGCTCTCACCGGCTATCATGAAGCCGTGGTCGAGCATGCCGCCCGCGTGATCGTGGCCGTCGTCTTCTTCGACGTGGCCGTCTCCTTCGTCTTCTTCCGCGTGCTCTTCGTCGTCGCCGTGGAGCAGCGGCATCTCTCCAGGCTCCGCGATAGACAGGTCGTCGTGATGGTCTCCGTCATCGTGTCCATGGCCGTCGTCGTGGCCGTCGTCATCGTGTCCATGGCCGTCGTGTACGTCCTCGTGGTCGGGGTGATGTCCCCGTCCATGCGCCACGTCGTACATCTCTTCGACCGAGGCGTGCTCGGGCTCCGGAAGCCTGCCTTCTTCGACGTGTCGTTTCGTCCTTTCGAGCGCGTCGAACTCCATCAGCCTCTCCTCTACGGTGTCTGGCATGTGGTGGAAGGCGTCGAACGCGTGGTCGTTGACGGCGTGGATCCTCAGCTCGGTGCCGGGCTCCACCTCTATGGGGTTGATCTCCTCGCCGCTTTCGTCGAACGCCGTGAAACCCCAGTGGTAGGCGACGACGTACGCATCCATCGTCTCAACGGGTTCCTCGGCTTCTGCGTCCCCTTCCTCTCCAGCATGCAGGCATCCGGTCAGGCCTGCGGCGGCCGCGCCGCCCGCGGTCGCCAGTGCCTTCCGACGTGTGACGAAGCTTTCAGTCATCTTTTTTCACCTCTATCCATACGTAGTACACCCGACATGATATGTCGAACAGCTCCGTCTCAACCCCGGCAGACGTCCAGAAGATTTAAGATAAGCTCTTAATGAAAAGGGGGTGGGTCTCCGGTCCGACAGCCCGCAGGCGGAACCAAAGGGCAAACCCGGCGACAGATCTCAGAGAGGACGTACTCAGTGCGCCACCCACATCAACGGCATCATCGTCGTGAACCCCACGAACAACCCCAGCGCTAGCTCTCTATGGCCGCCGCCGGCGAGCGTGCGTCCGCGTTCGAGAGCTTCGGGTACCATCTCCGCGGCGACGAGGTATATCATGGCTCCGGCGGCGAAGCCGAAGCCATAGGGCAGGAACTCCCTTGCGACGGTGACGAATACGTACGCGACCCCTGCGCCGACCGGCTGGGGTATGCTGCTGAACACCGCCCACGCGAAGATCCACCGGTAACGGACGTCGTAGGTGTGGAGGGGGATGGCGACGGCGAGGCCTTCGGGGACGTTCTGGATGGATATCGCGATGGTGATGACGACGGCGAGCACGGGGACGGTGCCGAGGACGCCGAGGGCTACGCCTTCGTCGAGCGGCATGTCGGCGAACGCGACGCCGAGCGCCACTCCTTCTGGGAAGCTGTGCACGGTGAGCACTCCGACGATCAATACGAGCTTCTTGAAGTCGGCTGCGGGTAGCTCGCGCTCGCTGAACTCGTACCCCGATATAAGGTAGCTGGCTACCACGACGACAGCGACGCCGACGAGGAAGCCGAACCCCACCTCTCCGAGCCCTCCTTCTTCGAGGCCTTCCCAGATGAAGCCGAAGACGGACGCGGAGACCATGACGCCGCCGGCGAAACCCCAGAGCGCGACTATCCACCTGGTGCTGATGTCGTCTTTGAAGTAGAACGGCAGGGTGCCGAAGCCGCAGACTACGGCGGTGAAGACGCCGGCACCCAGCACTATCGAAAGCTCCTGAAGCAAGCTCATCTATCTTCGCCTTCCAACGTGGGTTCCGCGGCGTCCATGTTTGTTGTGTCTCGCCACCTTAGCTATCGCACCCCTGTGTCTCGCCACCGACGTAGGTCACCAGCCTCCGTCACCAGTCGGTATAGCATCCGTCGAGGTCGTGTGGGATATGTCCTCCGTCGGCGTCTTCGACGTAGCTCCGGAGGCTGTCGCGGAAATCCGGATGGGCGCAGCAGTCTATCAGCTCTTCTGCGCGTTCACGGGGGTCCTTGCCGCGGAGGTCCGCCACCCCTTGCTCGGTGACGACGACGTCGACGTCGTGTTCCGTGTGGTCGACGTGGGTGGCCATCGGTACGACGGTGGAGACGTCGCCGTCCTTCACCGTGGAGCTGAGGACGAAGACGCTGACGACGCCGTGTCGGCTGAAGTCCCCGCTGCCGCCGATACCCTGCAGCAGCCGGCTTCCTCTGACGTGGCTGCTGTTGACGTTGCCGTAGACGTCGACCTCGACCGCGGCGTTCACCGCGACGACGTCGAACCGGCGGATCGCGTCGGGGTCGTTCGACACCGACAGCGGCCTTAGCACGATGTCCTCCGCGTACCTCTCTGCGTCCCCGAACACCCGGTCCTTCGCGTCCTCCGACAGCACCATGGCCATCGCGCTCGCCTCGTCGAGCACGCCTTCGTCGATGAGGTCCAGCACGCTGTCCTGCAGAACCTCGGAGTACAGATGTACGTCGCGGTCGCCGAACTCGACGTCCGAGAGCGCCGCCGACACACCGTCTCCGAGCGAGCCCACACCTATCTCGAACGCGGCGAACCTCCCGAGATACAGGTTGTCCTCCACCTCCCGCTGGATGAACTCCCTGAAGTGAGCCACGACGTCCTCCTCCGCCTCCGTGAGCTCGCGGAACGGATAGCCCGGTGGTTCGACGTCGGTCTCGACGACCGCGGCGAGCTTCTCCGGGGGGAACTCCACCTTCTGATCTCCCAGGCGGTCTCCCGGTGACTCCAATGGAGCGGCTTCGTTCCGTCTGGTGCGGGTGACGTCGTGGAACAGCTGGAGATCGAGGGGTTGACCGTGGTTGACCTCGACGACGACCTCGTCAGCGGAGTCGACGTACGCCGGCGTCGCACCCACGATGGTGGAGGGCACGAGGTAGTCGTCGCCGACCGCGACGGCCTCGATAACCGCGGTGTCGACGTCGCCGTAGTAACCCTGCCGCACCTCCTCCGGCACCTGAGACAGATGGCTGTCGGTGAACTTCATCCGGCCTTCGTTCACCGCTGTCTTCACCGGATCCCAGACGGCGAAGGGATAACGGCGCTCCACCTCGTCTATCAGGCTGTAGTCCGCGACCATACCGGTGTCCGCGGTGCCGAGAAGCGTGAGACCGCCGTCGAGGGAACCCATGTGTTTCGGCACCTCCTTCGGCCCTCCGCCGAGGCTTGACATACCCACGACTCCGTCGTCCGGCACGTGCTCCGCCGCCTCCTCCACCGACACAGGCGACGTACTGCAGTCTACGCGTTCAGATACCTCCTTCATACGCCGATACAAACGCAGCAGGGAACCATAAACGAGGTGCCGAAACCCCCTTCAGCTGTGCACGTAGTTTCGGTTCCTTCTTAACGCCGTACTTCGAACGCTCCGGTAGCAATGAGCGACGACGTACCTTTCGACGCAGTGCGAGAGCTAGAGGTAGACGGTGAATCGTACAAGATGGCGGACCTCACGGTCCTCGAGGAGGAAGGAATCTGCGACCTCGACAGCCTCCCCGTCAGCATCCGCGTGCTCCTGGAGTCCGTGCTCCGGAACGCGGACGGAGACACCATCACCGAGGAGGACGTCCGGAACGCCGCCGCGTGGCAGCCGGACGTACCCGACCACGACCTCCCGTTCTCCCCGAGCCGCGTCGTCTTGCAGGATCTCACCGGCGTACCCGCGGTCGTCGACCTCGCGGCGCTCAGGTCGGCGGCGGACAGGAAGGACCGAGACCCCACCGTCGTGGAACCCGAGATACCGTGTGACCTCGTCATCGACCACAGCGTACAGGTCGACTACTTCGGAACCGGTGACGCGTACGAGAAGAACGTCGAGCTGGAGTACGAGCGCAATGAAGAAAGGTACCGCTCTATCAAGTGGGCGCAGCAGGCGTTCGACGACTTCAACGTCGTACCCCCTGGAACGGGCATCGTGCATCAGGTCAACCTCGAACACCTCGGCCGCGTCGTCCACCGACGGGAGGAGGACGGCGAAGACTGGCTGGTGCCCGACACCCTCGTCGGAACCGACAGCCACACCCCGATGATAGGCGGTATCGGAGTCGTCGGCTGGGGCGTAGGCGGCATCGAAGCCGAAGCCGCATTGCTCGGTCAGCCTATCACGATGAAGCTGCCGGAGGTCGTCGGCGTCCGCCTCACGGGAGAGCTTCCGGAGGGTGCGACGGCGACGGATCTCGTGCTCCACATCACCGAACGCCTCAGGGAGGTCGGCGTCGTCGACCGGTTCGTGGAGTTCTACGGCCCCGGAGTCTCCAGTCTGACGGTGCCGGACCGCGCCACCATCGCGAACATGGCGCCGGAGCAGGGTTCGACCATCAGCATGTTCCCAGTCGACGACGCGACGCTCGACTACCTCGAGATGACTGGGCGCAGCGAGGAACACGTCGAGGTCGTGAAGGAGTACCTCGAAGCGCAGGGCTTGTTCGGCGAGCAGGAACCCGAGTACACGGAGACGGTGGAGTTCGACCTCGGCAGCGTGGAACCCAGTCTCGCGGGTCACAAACGTCCGCAGGACCGCATCCCGATGGGCGATGTCGGCAGGAGCTTCCGCGAGCTCGTGTACGGCGAGTTCGAGGACGAGGTCGACGCCGACGACGAAGCCGCTTTACAGCGGTGGCTCGACGAAGGCGGGAACGCCGAAGTACAGAGCGACGGCGGCGCGCAAGCGGTGGAGGCGGAACCCGACCTCGACCCCCTCACGAGGAAGACCGAAGTGGAGGTCGGCGGCGAACAGGTGGAGCTAGGTCACGGCGACGTCGTAGTGAGCGCGATAACCAGCTGCACCAACACCTCGAACCCCTCGGTGATGATGGCGGCCGGCCTGGTGGCGAAGAACGCCGTCGAAGCCGGACTGGAGATCCCGAGCTACGTGAAGACCAGTCTCGCACCCGGAAGCCGCGTCGTCACCGAGTACCTGGAGGACAGCGAGCTGATGCCGTACCTCGAGGAACTTGGGTACGATGTAGTGGGATACGGCTGCACCACCTGCATCGGAAACGCCGGCCCTCTGCCGGAGGCTATCGAGGAGGCCATCGACGAGCACGATCTCTGGACCACCAGCGTGCTCAGCGGTAACCGTAACTTCGAGGCGAGGATCCATCCGAAGGTCCGCGCGAACTACCTCGCGAGCCCGCCGCTCGTGGTCGCGTACGGTCTCGCGGGCACGATGGACGTCGACCTCGAGGAGGAGCCCGTCGGCACCGGTGAGGACGGTGAACCCGTCTACCTCGAGGACCTCTGGCCGAGTCCGGACGAGGTGCACGAGGCGATACAGGACAGCGTGTCGCCGGAGATGTTCGAGGAGAAGTACGCGTCGGTGTACGAGGGCGACGAACGGTGGGACGCGCTCGACGCGCCGACGGGCGACGTCTACGACTGGGACCCCGACTCCACGTACATCCGCGAACCCCCGTTCTTCAAGGACTTCCCCCTGGAGAAACCAGGCGTCGAGGACGTAGACGGCGCGCGGTGCCTGATGACGCTCGGCGACACCGTCACCACGGACCACATCAGTCCCGCCGGGCCGTTCGGAGAGGACCTCCCCGCCGGCGAGTGGCTGCTGGAGCGCGGCGTCGACCCCGTCGACTTCAACACCTACGGCAGCCGCCGCGGCAACCACGAGGTCATGATGCGTGGCACGTTCGCGAACGTCCGCATCGAGAACGAGATGCTGGACGACGTCGAAGGCGGATACACCGTGCACCATCCCTCGGGCGAGGAGACCACTGTGTTCGAAGCCAGCGAACGGTACCGCGACGACGGCACGCCTCTCTTGGTGATGTCCGGCGAGGAGTTCGGCACCGGTTCCAGCCGCGACTGGGCCGCCAAAGGAACCGACCTTCTGGGTATCCGTGCGACCATCGCGAAGAGCTACGAACGCATCTACCGCGACAACCTCGTGGGGATGGGCGTCCTCCCGCTGCAGTTCCAGGACGGCGACGGCTGGGAGGAGCTCGGGTTAGACGGCACCGAGGTGTTCAGCATCCACGGACTCGACGACGGCCTAGAGGTCATGGACGAGCTCACGGTGAAGGCGGAGAAGGATGACGGTGAGGTCGTGGAGTTCCAGGTTACCGCGCAAGTGGGGACGGAGGCGGGCGTGCGGTACGTCGAACACGGCGGCGTCCTCCACTACGTGCTGCGTCGGCTGCTGACGGAGTAAAGCGGCGGTAGAGCCGCGAAAAGCCGGAGAAGAAGTCGCTTACTTAATTTACTGGGGGCCGCCGCCTGTCTGCGCCTCCAGGCCTTCGTTCCATCCTCCGGCGTCGACTATCTCGAACAGCTTCCTCCAGTTCTCGTCGTCCTCCGCCTCCGGAAGCATCTCACGTAGCTGTCGGAAGTCGGCGGCGGGCACCTCCCCGTGCACGAGATCCATGACGACGCGTGCGTTGTAGGCGGCGTCGACGGGGTCGGCTTCGCTTCGTTCGGCGACTCGGTCGAGGAACTCCTGCCATCCGAACCTCTGGCCGTGTTCGTCTACGCCGCCGGTCATGTACCACTTTATCTCCATCGGCAGCGACGCGGCGAAGTCCTCGGCGTTCTCCTCGGGGATGCGTTCCCCTAACGTAGTCAACGTCGCCCTGATGGCGCGGACCGCTCTACCTGTGTCCGGCATCTCGAGCCTGTGCTGGATCTCACCCGTGAACTCGTCGAAGTTCATACCTACTTGTTCGAGCGTTAGACTGTTAACGAAGCCGGTGTCTACCATACTCTGGGAAAGCCCGAGGGTGTTTAAGCTGAACCTTGGGTTGTCACACGGTGGCAAACGTAGACCCTGTTGAAGGTAGGTGACGTCGAACTAACGGGTATGATATACAGGGACAGGGAGGAAGCCGGTGATTCGCTGGCCGAGCATCTGATGGAGGAGGGCGTCGACGCTGACGTCGTCCTCGGCATCCCCCGCGGCGGCTTACCCGTCGCCGCCGCCGTCGCCAGAGCGTTCGACGCCGAACTCGACGTGGTGGCGGCGAAGAAGCTGAGGGCGCCATACAACGAGGAGCTAGCTATCGGGGCTGCGGCGGCGGACGGCAGCGTCTGGCTGAACGACGACGTGATAGAGAGGGTAGACGTCGACGAGGACTATCTGGAGGAGGAGACCCGTTGGGCGGCTAACGAGGCCTTGGACAAGGAAGCAGGCTACCGCGACGGCTCACTGGAGGACGTGGTCCGGGGTCGACGTGTCCTCGTCGTGGACGACGGCGTCGCCACCGGCGCCACCGCTCTCGCCTGCCTCCGAAGCGTGCGGGACGCCGGCGCCAGCTACGTAGCGTTCGCCGCCCCAGTGGGTTCAGGGAGCTCTCTCCGCAGGCTGGCGGGGGAGTGTGACGCCGTCTACTGTCCCGAAAGGCCGAGGGATTTCTCCGCGGTCGGCCGATACTACGACGTCTTCGATCAGGTCTCCGACGAAGAGGCGATGAGCTACCTCGTATGACGGCGGTGAACCCTCGACCGAGATCGAGGCCTGTTCTCGTGTATCCGGAACGCCGACGCCGTTTTAAGGTGGTAGACGGCGTAGATAGAGTATGAAGTACCTCGTGGCTACCGATGGCTCCAGTGAGTCGATGGATGCTCTAGAGCGCTGTCTGGAGATAGCGGAGCCTTTGGGTGCCTACGTCGAGGTCGTGCACGTGGTGCAGCCGGAGCTACACGATCTCGGCGGCGTGGAGTCGGTGGAGTCAGCGGTCGATGCCAGGGAGAAGCTGGTGTTCGAGAGCGTCTCCGACGCGGAGGACCGTGGGCTGGATCTATTGGAGGAAGCCGAAGCCGTTCTCGCGGACAGCGACGTCGGCTACGACACCGGACTGCTGTACGGAGATCCTGCGCCCGCGATAGCCGATTACGCGGAGGAAGAGGGTTTCGACGGTGTCTTCGTCGGCCACAAAGGGAGGTCGGAACGGATGGAGTACCACCTGGGCAGCGTCGCCGCCGACCTCGTGCAGAGAGCCACCGTTCCCGTCACCGTGGTCCGCTGAAACTGGTCTCCCCTGGCTTTCTATCCACTCCTTGGTTTCAGAAGCACGTCCAGCCGCCGTCGACGGGTAGGTTGACTCCGGTGATGTAGCTGGCTCTGTCGCTTGCGAGGAACGCCGCCGCCGGAGCTATCTCCTCGGGTTCAGCGGCGCGGTCGAGAGGGGTATGGGTGCGGACGTAGTCGTAGAACTCGTCGGTCTCCAGTAGCTCCTCCGTCATCGGCGTCCAGACGAAGCCGGGGCAGACGCTGTTGAAGCGGACGCCCTCGGTCGCGTAGTCGACGGCGACCTGCTGCGTGAAGTTCACGACGCCGCCTTTCGACGCGCTGTACGCTGACGCCCCCATGCCGCCGAGCAAGCCGTAGATGGAGCCGATGTTCACCACGCATCCCTCGGCTTCCATGAGATGAGGGAGTGCGGCTTTGGTGCAGTGCATCACTCCGTCGAGGTTGGTCTCGATTGAGTTCCTCCACTCCTCTAGCTCCATCTCGTGGAGCCGGGTGGAGTACGCGACTCCGGCGTTGTTGACTACGACGTCGAGGCCGTCGTAATCCTCGGCGACGGAGTCCATCAGCTCCTCCACGGCTTCGTAGTCCCTTACGTCGTTCCTACGGAACTCGACGTCGATGGCTTCCTCAGCCTCTCTGCCTGCTTCCTCGTCTATGTCGGTGACGACTACGTCGGCTCCTTCTTCGACGTACTCCTCCGCTATCGCCTTCCCGATCCCTTTCGACCCACCGGTTACTATCGCTGTCTTTCCCTCTAACATACAAAGAGAGGTTTCGTCGACCGACTGCTTAACCCTAAAGTACTGTTACCATCGCGTGGAAACGCCGGCGGTTTCATATCGTTCCATCTGGCTCATAGTTGCTCTACTCCTTCATCGTCTCCGTATCAACATCGCTATACCGCCTCCGCCGCCGATGCTCATGCCGACGACACCTATTTCGTGACCGTGTTCTCTCATGGTGTGGAGGAGCGACGTCGTCAGCATGCCGCCGCTGGCTCCGATAGGATGGCCGAGCGCGATGGCGCCGCCGCGGACGTTGAGCTTGTCGTCGGGTACCTCGATCTCACGCTGAAAATGCACCATGGTGGCGGCGAACGCTTCGTTTATCTCGAAGACGTCGACGTCGTCGACCGAGAGGTCGTTGGAGGTGAGGAGGCTGTCGACGACGTCGGTGACGGACAGCCCGAACCATCTTGGGTTGCGGTAGCTCGTGGCGTGGTCGACGACGTCGTACACTGCTTCGTCGGTGACGTCTTCGGCGCGGTCGCGGTGGACCACGAGCGCGCAGCCGGCTCCGTCGCTGAGGTCGCTGGCGTTCCCCGCCGTGATGGAGCCGTCCTCTCTGAACGCCGGCCTCAGCTTCCCGAGCTTCTCCATCGACGTGTCGCGGGGGCCTTCGTCGCGCTCGACGGCTTCTCCGTCAACTTCGACGGCGACGACCTCGGGGTCGAAGACGCCGGACTCCACGGCTTCGAGCGCGCGGCTGTGGCTCCGGAGCGCGTACCGGTCCTGCTCCTCCCTGCTGATGCCGTGTTCGTCGACGAGCTCCTCAGTCAGCTCACCCATGTGGCTGTCGAGGTTCATGTCCCAGAGAGCGTCCTTCACCATGGAGTCGACTAGCTCGGTGTCTCCGTGTCTTCTGCCTTTCCGTAGGTCGTGGAGGAGGTAGGGGGCGTTCGTCATCGACTCCATGCCGCCGGCGACCGCTACCTCGCTGCGTCCGCTGTCTATCTTGTTGACGGCGGTGGTGATGGCGCGGAGTCCGCTGCCGGAGGCTTCGTTCACCGTGGTGGCGTGGGTGATGTCTGGTAGTCTGGAGCGGACGGTTACCTGGCGGGCGGGTACCTGACCGAGGCCGGCGGATATCGCGTTCCCCATGCCGACCCAGTCGACGTCGTCGGGTTCCACCTCCGCGCCCTCGAGCAGCGCTTCGACGGATGTGGTTCCGAGGTCGACGGCGGAGACGTCGGCGAGCGCTCCGAGGATCCTCCCGTGCGGCGTCCGTCTGGCCTCGACTACCGATGCATCTGTCGGTGTGTTCTTGGGCATAAGTGGTTCGACGCCTCCTTCGGGGTTAAATCCGCGGCAGCGTTTCCATTAGGAGGGAGCAGCCGAAGGAGGTAAATGGCGTTCTAAACGTTCGTGTATGGCTTCAGTGGGTTTCCGGTAGATGTCACCGGCTTTTTCACGGTGTGAGATAGTCTATCCAGTTTTAACCCCGCCTGGTTCGAAGTTATCTACGGTGTTACAAGATGCCACTGAGAGAGTTCGCAAGATCCAGCGTAGTGACCGCGTCACCCGATGAACCGATAGAACAGATAGCGAGGAAGATGGCTGACGAAGGCGTCGGCAGCGTCGTCGTCACGGAGGGCAGCCGTCCCGTCGGCATCGTGACAGACCGTGACGTCACGGTGCGCGCCGTCGCGAACGGAGGCGGCGACGGCATGCGAGCGGAGGACGTGATGTCCTCGGACCTCTGCACGGAGAGCGAGGGCAGCGGACTGTACGAGGCCGTGCAGTCGATGGGGGAGCACGGCGTCCGGAGGCTGCCGATATGTGACGGCGACGGCGAACTGACGGGGATAATCACGGCGGACGACGTCCGGGAGTTCCTGACAAACGAGGAACGCGAGATGAACGAGGTTCTGGAACAGCAGCGTCCGGCTTACTGAAAGCCGGCAGCCTCTCTATATCTCTTTCTCGATCAGTACCGTTCGAAGTACCTGTCCTGCACGACGACGAACGCCGCCATCAGGACTGCGAAGGCAGCGGTGGCGGCCGCTATCTGCAGCCAGTGGACGACACCGAGTGGTTCGACACTGAACAGCAGCTGCCCCATCGGAGTATACAGCACGAGGAGCTGGAGGGTGACGGCGACTGCGACGGCTAAGACGAGCCAGAGGTTGCTGAGGAAGCCGAGGCCGTACCTGAACCTTATCGCCTGGATGCGGACTATCTCCATTGCGACGAACCCCGTGAACACCACGGTCTGCGCTAGCTCTCTCCCGGGTTCGTACGACGGTGTGTAGCCGATTGTGCGTCCGAGTAAGTCGTAGCCCGGCAGGAGTTCGCCGGTGTAGTTCAGGCTGAACAGCGGCAGCAGACAGACGGTCATGAACGCGGCGATTCCGACGACTGAGACGGCGATACGTTTGGTTATCACGCCTTCTTCCTTCGGCCGGGGTTCGCGTTCCATGATGTCGTCGGCTGCGGGGTCGACGCCCATGGTCAGGGCGGGTATGCCGTCGGTGACGACGTTTATCCAGAGGATCTGCACCGGTGTTATCACGAGTCCGAGGCCCGCCATGCTTCCGGTGAATATCATGGTGACTTCGCCGCCGTTGCCGGAGAGGAGGTAGTTGACGAACTTCCGGACGTTGTCGAATATCCGGCGGCCGCCGTGTACTGCCTCGCGTATGGTGGCGAAGTTGTCGTCGAGGAGGACTATGTCGCTGGCTTGTTCGGTGACGTCGGTGCCGCGGACTCCCATGGCGACGCCGACGTCGGCGTTCTTCACGGCGGGGGCGTCGTTGACGCCGTCGCCGGTCATGGCGACGGTGTGGCCTCTGTCCTGCAGGGTCTGGAGGATACGGGTCTTGTGTTCGGGTGCGTTGCGGGCGAAGATGTCGACGTCTTCGACGACGTCGTACAGCTCCTCGTCGGACATACTGTCGAGCTCGCTGCCGGTGACGACGTTGTCGGCGCGGAGACCTATCTGTCGTCCGATGGCTTTCGCGGTGACGGCGTTGTCTCCGGTTATCATGACGACCTTGATGCCTGCGGCGAGACAGGCTTCGATGGCGCCGGGTACCTCGGGTCGCGGTGGATCTATCATGCCCTGCAGCCCGAGGAACACCATGTCGTCTTCGTCTTCTTCGTCGATGGATTCGGGAACGTCTGGCAGGTAGGCGAACGCTAGCACCCGTAGTGCGTCTTCCGCGTACTCCTCGTTCCTCTCGAGGATCTGTTCTCGGTCCTCCTCCGACATCTCCCGTACTTCGCCGTCGGCCTGGAGGCGGCTGCATCGTTCGACTACGGTCTCCGGCGCACCCTTCATGTAGGCGACGTAGCCGTCGTCAGGGGTTCGGTGGAGCGTGGTCATCCGTTTCCTGTCGCTGGTGAAGTCGACCTCGTCGACGCGGGGGTAGCTGTCCTTGAGCTCCAGGGGGCCGAAGCCTGCTTTCTGGCCGGCGACGTACAGGCCGATCTCGGTGGGGTCACCTAGAAAGGTCTCTTCTCCGTCTTCCTTGCGGCCGCGTTCGGTGTCGTTGCATAGTACGCCGCATCGGAACAGGTCGTCGAGCTCACCTTCTTCTATGGGTTCGTCGTCGTACAGTATCTCGCCGTCGAGGTCGTATCCGCTTCCGGTGACGGTGTAGCTGCGGTCGTTGGCGTAGACGCGTCGCACCGTCATCTCCTCCTCCGTGAGGGTGCCGGTCTTGTCGGTGCAGATGACGTCGACGCTGCCGAGGCTTTCGACGATGGGGAGCCGGCGGACGAGGGCGTTCTTCTCCGCCATCCGGCGTGCGCCGAGCGCGAGCGACAGGGTGACGACTGCGGGGAGGCCTTCGGGGACGGCGCTGACTGCGACGCCGACTGCGGTCAGGAAAACCGTGAGTGGTTCGGTGTCGCCGATAACGAGTTCGGTGATTGCGATGATGGAGACGACGGCGATGACTCCTGCGGCGATGAGCTTGCCGAGGCGGTCCATCTCGGTCTGGAACGGTGTGTCGCGTTCTCTGGCTTCACCGAGCGCGGTGGCTATCCTGCCTATCTCGGTTTCGTCACCTGTCTCTGTGACTACGACGCGGGCGGTGCCGCGCTTGACGACGGTGTCTTTGTAGACGTAGTTGGTGCGTTCGGCGACTGCGGTGTCTTCGTCGACTACGCCTGGTTCCTTGGAGACGGTGACGCTTTCGCCGGTCAACGCGGCTTCGTCGACGCTGAGGTTGGCTTCCGCTATGATGCGGCCGTCGGCGGGGACTGCGTCTCCGCTCTGTATCCGTACGACGTCGCCGGGGACGAGGTTGCGGGCGTCGACTATGGTGCGTTCGCCGTCGCGGTACGCCGTGGCTTCCTTGGTTGACATCTCCTTGAGGGCGGCGATGCTGCGTTCTGCTCGGTAGTCTTGTGCGAACCCGAACAGGGTGATGAAGATGACGATAGCGGCGATGACTGCGGCGTCGAGTGTGTGTCCGACGGCGGCCATGACGGCGGCGGCGACGATGAGTATCCAGATGAGGGCGCTGGTGTACTGTTCGAGGAGGATGCGGAGGGGTGAGACGCCTTCTTCGACCTCTATCTCGTTTCGGCCGTGTCTTTCGAGCCTCTGCTTCGCTTCCTCCGTACCTATGCCTTCTTCCGTGGTCTCGAGTCTGTCGAGAGTATCTGTGAGTTCGAGGCTGTGCCAGGGGACACGCTCCGAGCCGGTCTCTCCCTCCGTCATGCTGGTTCCGGTGATACAGGCAGGTATCTTGTTAGTTCTTCCCTGATGTTCTTCTCCATCGGTAAGTGTGGTTGTTGTTCACTGGTCGGCGGCCGTGATTTAGGTGTCGGCGTGTTCCAGCATCTGGTAACCGCTGTCGTTTACCTGTGGTTAACGGGGTTCGACGGGGTTCTTCAGAACCGAACGATAGAAGCCGTGAGGATAGTTACCACAGGTAAGCGAAGACTTAAGTGTGCGCGGGTTTAGTATTAAGATGTTATGGTAGAACACCGAGCCGACGAGACGCTGGTACGCGAGGGCGAGGTCGAAGACCACCGAGAACGCATCCAGAAGGAGGACGAGCTCACCGGCGAAGACGAGGTCGAGGACTGCCCGGAGTGCGGAGGAAGCCACCTCGTCAGCGACAGCCGACGCGGAGAGGTCGTGTGTGAGGACTGCGGGCTAGTCGTCGACGACGTCCAGGTAGACCGCGGACCAGACTGGAGGGCTTTCGACAGCGCGGAACGCGACCAGAAGAGCCGCGTCGGCGGCCCCGTCACGGAGACGATGCACGACCGCGGACTCAGCACGGAGATCGACTGGCGAGACCGCGACGCCAGCGGTCAGGCGCTGTCGAGCGAGAAACGCAGCCAGATGAAGCGTCTGCGGAAGTGGCACAAGCGGTCGCAGGCGAAGGGCAAGGAACGGCGGCTCCGGCACGCGCTCGGGGAGATTGAGCGGATGTCGAGCGCGCTCAACGTCCCCGACAACACGCAGGAGATCGCCGCCGTGATCTTCCGGAAAGCCCACGGCGAGGGCCTCCTTCCAGGTCGAAGCGTCGAAGGCGTCGCGGCCGCGTCGCTGTACGCCGCAGCCCGTCAGGAGAACCTCCCGCGGTCGCTGGACGACGTCGCCGACGTCAGCCGCGTCAGCCGTCAGGAGCTCGCCCGCACCTACAGGTACATCGTCCGCGAGCTCTCGCTCGAGATCGGTCCGACGAACCCCGCGAAGTTCGTGCCGCAGATTGCGAGCGAGCTCGGAGTCAGCGACGAGGTCGAATACCGCGCCGTCGAGATCATCGAGGACACCAGCGAGATGGGGTTGACGAGCGGCAAGAGCCCGAAGGGCTACGCCGCCGCAGCCATCTACCTCGCGTCGATACTCGCGAACGACAAACGCACTCAGAACGCTGTCGCCGAGGTAGCGGAGGTCACCGAGGTCACCATCCGCAACCGATATCAGGAGCAGGCGGAGGCCATCGGCGCCGCAGTTTAGAGTTTAGACCTAACCCCATTCTTAGCTATCGCCATCTACTCCCCCCTTCCCCTTCTCTCTAACCTCGGCCACCGTTCCCCCCCCCTCGATACCTCTTCCCCATCCCTTCCACCCAGACACCGAACCCCCCCTTTGGAAAATGACTGCTTCTACAGGGTTTACCGTAGCGTGATAACGTCCTTCCGGGTTCAAGAGGAAGCCGTGCTTACCCTTGGGTCATGAGTTCTGAAACCACTGGAATCCGCAGCCGTCTCACAGAGGCAGAGGAGGGTGGAGCGCGGGCGTGTCCGGTCTGTGGCTCCGGCACGATGAACGGCCAGGGCCTCAGAGCCTGCATGGACTGCGGCTGGAGCTCCTCCCGCCAGCTGGAGGTCAACGGCGGAGTCGTCGTCCGACAGCAGACTCAGCCCACGCGGGAGCTATCCGGCAGCGTCTGCCTCGTCACCGGCGGCAGCCGCGGCATCGGAAGGGCGGTGGCGCGACGTCTCGGAGAGCTCGGAGGTCACGTCGTCGTGAACTACCGGTCCTCCGACGACAGGGCGGAGGATGTCCGCCGGGAGGTTGAGGACGTCGGGGGTTCCGCGAGCCTGGTTCAGGCGGACGTCTCCAGCCGCGGCGCGGTGCGGGAGATGGCGGAGGAGGTGCGGGACTCCGTGGGCTCCGTCGACGTCGTCGTGAACAACGCAGGCGTCACAGCGGACGCGCGGTTCGAGAACATGGAGTTCGAGAGCTGGCGAGAGGTGCTCTCCGTGAACCTCGACGGAGCGTTCCACGTCACCAAGGAGTTCTACGAAGACGTCGCGGAGGCGGATGACGGCCGCCTCGTCAACGTCTCCAGCGTCGTCGGCCGCCGCGGCAACCTCGGGCAGGCGAACTACGCGGCCAGCAAGAGCGGGTTGTTCGGTTACACGAAGTCGCTGGCGCTCGAGCTAGCGGAACACGGCTCGACGGCGAACTGCGTCGCCCCCGGGTTCACGCGGACGGATATGCTGGAGGGCATCCCCGAACGTGTGGAGGAGAAGATACTCGACGACATCCCCCTCGACAGGTTCGCGGACCCCGGGGAGGTCGCGGAAGCCGTCGCCTTCCTCGCGAGCCCGCGGTCGTCGTACGTCACCGGGGAGGTTCTCGGAGTCGACGGCGGAATGAGCAGATGAAGAAAGGATGGGCGGCGTAGGGAGGCAGCAGATGAAGAAACGATGGGGGGCGTAGGGAGGTTACTCTGACGTCTGGTTCGACGGTCCGTCGAACCAGATCTTGACCTTGAGCTGGTTAGAAAAATCCACCTCTACGTCTCGGATATCGGGGGAGAGACTGTACTCCTGGGGGTGCTGGCCGTCCCCTCTCACCCTGAGCTCTTCATCGAGGTGGCCGGCTTCCACGAGCTCGTTGACGCGGCGGTAGACCGTGGACTTCGGCATGTCGCAGTCGCTCGAGATCTCGTCGACGGTGCAGGAGCTTCCCGCTGCCGCCGTTATTATCTTCCGTGACCGTGTGTCGCCCAGAACCGAAAGCACGTCCTGCTCTGCCTCCCCGGTGACGTCCTCGTTCCATGTAGACTCGGGCATCAGCAACACCTTCGGGGAGTAGACTCCGGGGTCCAGGTGGTAGACGTCGGCTGTCGCGCGCGCAGTAGATGAAGGTCGCTGAAAACCGGAGTTCTTTCCACGAATGCCGTTACCCCTGCCATCCCCCACCACCCAACGTGGTCTGTGCGAGCGTCCACCATCCCCTCCGTACTGGTTGCTGCTCGTAACATTATCAGGACCTAGTCTTTAGTGTCAAAACCATTTATATCCTCGCCTTGACAATCAAAGTTAGGTTTGTCCGGGAGCTATAAGTTGGCTCCTCTTTTAACAGTTATACTCTTCCCTCACTGGGTTGCTGACGGCGGACAGAACGAAGCTAGCTCCGTCGGATAGGGTCGAGACGAGCGAACAGCAGGATGAAGACGAGTTCGACGCACGACGATCCCGGCTCCGGACACGTAGAAGATGGAGCAGGGTTCCGGACGAATGAGACAGGTGAAGATGCAGGAGACAGCAGTGGAAGGCGGCCAGGTCATCCACGATGGAGAGACAGCGGTCAGCACGGGAACGGCAGCAGCCGAAAACTGTATACCCCACCCGTCTCCACCTTCCCCCAGGACACAGAGAAACCGGAAACAGAGAGACCAGATCAGCGAGATGAAGACTATAGCGGAGTTCACGGTAGAACCAGGGCATCCGGGGCTTCCGGAGGTTGTTGAGAGCGAACCCGAGGTCGAGATAGAGGTCGAGAACCTGAAGACAGGGGTCGGGGACCCCACCCCCGAAGACGGCAGCATGAGGTCGCTGCTTCAGGTCAGAAGCCAGGATGGAGCGAGCTGTCGGTCGTTCGAACGAGCGCTCGACAGCTACGACGTATCCTACGAGACCGTATCCAGGGACGACGTCTCCGGAGAAGCACTCTACAGAGCAGAACCACGTATAGAGGACAGCACCGTCTTGGTAGCTCTCGAAAAGACCGGTGGAGAGCTCGTCGACGGAGATGTAGAGCCGAACTGCTGGAAAGTCTACTCACGACACCCGACCCTGAGTCGGTCTCGGAGTTCGTCAGCATCTGTGAAGAATCCGACTCCGACGTCACGGTCGAGAGGATGTACAGCCCCATCGACCTCGAACACGGCCGAAGAGAGGACCTGACGATGACGCAGACGAGGACGCTGCTCGACGCCCTCGAACGCGGCTACTACCAGGTACCACGACAGACCACGCTCGTCGAGCTCGCTGACATGTACGGTGTCTCCGACCAGGCGGTGAGCGAGAGACTGAGGCGCGCGACAGCGAAGCTAATAGAGTCCAGCTTGCTCACCAGCTACAGCGACCTGCCGCGGCTCGGAGACGAACCCGAGTAGCGACAGCGCCAGATCCCGGGGCGGAAGAGACGTGCAGACGTCGAAGACGAAGATTTAACCGCTGGATATCCAAGTACACACTACCACGACCCTCCCGCTCTCGCGTGGCAGGACCTTCAGATGGACCCATCCAAGAAACCCCCGGAATCGGAGGAAGAGTTCGAGAGACGCCTAGACACTCGTGCTCCACGCATCCATCCATGGAGTCGACGTAGAAGGAGGATGGGACGTCGACCTAGAAGACACCGAATCCGAAGCCAGCTACTCCGTCGAGATCTATGAATTAGACAGATGACCGCGTAGAGGAGTCGCTCTCCAGACAGCCGCCCACGGAGCTCGCAGACGCCGAGAACACCCACCGGACTTTATACACCGAGAGCAGGAACTAACGGAAGATGACAGACGACCTCCTGGACCTCTTCGACCCCGACCGGGTTGCCGTCGTCGGCGCAACCCCGCGAGAAGGGTCCGTCGGACGCGCGATAACCCGGAACCTCGAGAGCTACACCGGCGACGTCGTCGCAGTGAACCCCAACTACGACGACGTCCTCGGCGTACCCACCGTAGACACCGTCGAAGAAGCAGGAGACGTAGACCTCGCCGTCGTCGCAGTACCAGCAGCCGACGCCGTCGAAGCAGTCGAGGACCTCGGCCGCCACGAGGTACCGCACGCCGTCGTCGTCACCGCGGGCTTCAAGGAAGCCGGCCCCGACGGCGCCGAGCTACAGCGACAGCTGACCGACGCCGCCGAAACACACGGTGTAGACGTCGTCGGACCCAACTGCCTCGGCGTCCTATCCACCCCGAGGAAACTCAACGCCACCTTCAGCCCCGCCGACGCAGCCGAAGGACAGGTCTCCTTCATGAGCCAGAGCGGAGCGCTGATAACCGCGGTGCTCGACTACGCAGGAAGCCACGGCATGGGCTTCAGACACGTCGTCTCCCTCGGCAACAAAGCAATGTTAGACGAAACCGACTTCGTCGAAGCCTGGCGAACCGACGACGACACCGACGTCGTCGCCGCGTACCTCGAAGGCGTGGAAGACAGCCGCAGGTTCGTGGAGGAGGCCCGGGAAACCGTGGAAGACACCCCCGTCGTAGCCCTCAAATCCGGCGTCACCGAACGAGGGGCTCGCGCCGTCAGCAGCCACACCGGAACCATGGCCGGCAGCGAACGCGCGTACGACGCCGCCCTCAGGAAAGCAGGAGCCATACGCGCAGACAGCGTACAGGAGATGTTCGACTACACCCGCGCCTTCCATCAGCCGCCGCCGGAGTTCACCGGCGTCGCCGTCGTCACCAACGCAGGAGGCCCCGGAGTGATGGCCGCCGACGCAACCGAAGACACCGACCTCGAGCTCGCCACCCTATCGGAGGAGACACGTCGCCGTCTGGAGGAGATGCTGCCGGAGGCAGCCGCCGCCGAGAACCCCGTCGACGTCCTCGGAGACGCCGACCACAGTCGTTTCCACGAAGCAGCCGAGATAGTAGCCGACGACCCGGGAGTCGCCGCCCTCCTCGTCATCGCCTGCCCCACCGCAGTCCTGTCCTTCGACGACCTCGCGGACACGGTTGAGGAGCTACAGAACCATACCGAACTACCCCTGCTGACGTCGTTCATGACCGTCGACTCCGAAGTAGAACGGAAGCTAGGAAACGCCGACACCCCGAACTACTTCGACCCCGCAGCCGCAGTCGACTCCCTCCAGACACTGTATAGATATCGGGAGTACAGGGACCGCCAGTACAGCGAACCCCCGGAGTACGAGGTAGAACACGACAGAGTCGAGAAGGTGCTCGCCGGCGACGAACACCAGCTAGGCGTCGAAAGCATGGATCTCCTGGAAGCCTACGGAATCGACACCCCCGAGAGCACCGTCGTCGACAGCCCCGCCGCGGCGACGGAGTTCGCCCGTCACCTCGACGGCGACGTCGCACTGAAGGTCGTCAGCCCCGACATCGTCCACAAGACCGACGTCGGCTGCGTCGAGGTCGGCATAGGTCCGGAGGACGCGGGCGAAGCTTACGAACGCGTGGTAGCGAACGCCCGGTACCACAGCCCCGAAGCCAGGTTACACGGCGTCCAGGTTCAGGAGATGGTGGACGTCGACGCAGGAGTGGAGACCATAGTCGGCGTCAACAGAGACAGCCAGTTCGGCCACCTATTGATGTTCGGGGTCGGCGGAATATACGTCGAGGTCTACGAAGACGTCGAGTTCGAGCTCGCGCCCCTGACGCCGGAGGAAGCCCGCAGGATGATAGACGACGTCGACGCGTCACCCCTGCTGAAGGGTGCACGCGGCCGCAGCGAGGTAGACGTCGACGCCGTCGCAGACGTCCTCCTCCGGATCTCCCAGCTCGTCCGCGACCACCCCGAGATAACCGAGCTAGACATCAACCCCCTCGTCGCACTGGAGGACGGCGCCGTCGCCGTAGACCTCCGCGCCACCGTCGACCATAGTCAGCGGAAATCCGAAGCCCTCGAGGCCGCCGGTGACACGGTGGAGGCAGCCGGAGGTGGCTCCCTGTGACCTACACCCTCACGGTGAACTCGACGGAGAGAGGGGTCGGGAAGACCGCGTTCGCGCTCGCAACCGCGGAGATAGCACGGGAAAGAGGCCACGATGTAGGTTACATGAAACCCAAGGGCACCCGGGTGCGGGGTACGCACGGCCGAACCCTCGACGACGACGCCGTCGTCGCAAGAGACCTCCTCGACCTCCGGCACGACGTCGACACCATCGAACCCGTCGTGTACAGCGCCACGTTGATGGAGGATGTCCTCCGCGGGGACACCGAACCAGAGGAGCTACGGCGACGGGTCGGTGAAAGCCACCGCGAGATAGCGGGGGACGCGGACCTCGTCGTCGTCGAAGGGGGAAGCGACTACCGAACAGGCAGGGTCGTCGACCTAGCTGACCCCGAGGTGACGAAGCTGGTGGACGGAGCCGCAGTCGTCCTCTCCGGGTACAGGAGCGTGCAAGACGTCGACCCCGCGCTCGAAGCTTACCACAGGTTCGGAGAAGCCGCGGACAAGCTCGTGTTCAACGGCGTAAGAACAGAGTTCAGGGGGTTCGTCGGGGACGAGATCGCGGCGTACCTCGGTCCAGAGGTATCCGTCGATTCGTTGCCGTACCGCCGGGAGATATCGGGTTGGAGACCCCTGGAGGTTTTCGACGAGATCGGCGCAGAACCCCTGACCTCCGTCGACGCCGACGTCTACCTAGAGAGGTACCTCGTCGGCGCGACCTCCGGCGAGGTAGCGCTGTCGACGTTCAGGAGGACGTCGAACGCAGTAGTCGTAACCGGAGGCGACCGGCACGACGTACAGGTGGCTGCGCTCGAGTCACCCGGCGTCGACTGTCTGCTGCTCACAGGTGGAGTCCGACCCGACGGAATGGTCGTCAGCCGCGCCGAAGAGCTGGGTGTACCCGTCGGCTACCTCGAAGCCACCACCGGCGAGGCCGTGGAACGCGTGGAAGCCCTCCTCAGGGAAGGCAGGAAACCCGGCCGAGAGGTAGTGGACGCCATGAAGGAGCTGATGACGGAGCACCTCGCGGTCGACGATCTCATGCCGTAGACACACGGGGGCGTCGAAGGCAGGCGTTCCATCTACGCTGCGGTGGGTCAGCCGTCATCCTCCTCCGACACCTCCGCCTTCCCCGTGTCCAGCTCCTCGGGCTCCCGCTCGCTTCTGCCGCGGCCGAAGAACCGCTGCTTCAACGTACGCCTCCTCGGTCGTTCCGCCAGCACGACGGAGCAGTCCACCTCCTCTATCACCTGCATGTGGAGGGAGTCCCCGACCAATCGGCTCAGCATTCCCTTGTCGGTGGCGCCGATGAGGATGAGCGAGCAGTTGCGGGCGGCGTCCGCGATCGCGACCTCGACCTCGCCGGAGGTGTCCACCGTCATCTTCGCATCCTCTAGCTCGTGCTCCCGCGCCCACTCCCTGAGGAACTCCTCACCCTCCTCCCGCCGGCTCTCGTCCTCGACGACGTGAAGCAACGACACCTCCGAGTCCGCCGCACCCTGGAGGCCGTGCGCTATCTCCGCGCACAGGTCGCTGTCGCTTCCACCAGCCGTCGGAAGCAGGATGTGGCTGGCGTCCAGCCCCCTGTCCTTCGCGACGAGGAAGTCGCAGGGAAGCTGGTTCGCAAGCTCGTCGATGGGTTTCGTCGTCCTCGCGGCGTTCCATATGTGGTTCTCCCCCCATCCGATGACCACGAGATCGGGGTTCGTGCGTTTCGCGAGATCGAAGACCTCCTGTAGCGAACGATGAGTGGACACCGTCGACGCCCTGAACCCGACATCGTACTCATCCGCGACGTCGTCGAGCTCCTCCATCATCTCCTCCGACATCTCCGTGATCCGTTCCACGTGGCCTCCGGAGATCAACGACATCTCGTCGGGCGCCTGTACGACGTGGACGGCGTGTACCGTCGCCCTGTCTCTCTCGCTCGCGAGCTCGCACGCGAACCTCAGTAGATCCGTCTCTGTACGAGGGTTGGTGACGGGGACCACTATCCGGTAGCTGTCGTCGCCTGCTATCGCCGCCTCCGCGGTGTCGAGGATGGGGACGTAGCTGCGGCCGACGAACCGGCCGAACAACCACTCCGGCACCGAGAGCTTCCTGTCCGCTCCTTCGAGACGCGCGTCCTCCAGCCGTCGTTCGCTGGTCTGGAAGTAGTTGACGACTGTGACGAGCACGACGCCTCCGACGGTGTTCCCCAACAACACCGGCAGCACGAACCCCGTCATCCCCGGCCACACCGCGAGATGCCCCTGGAAGATGAGGTACAGCGCCTCCGTGAACGACACGACGACGTGGAACAGGTCACCCATCGGTATCGCGAGGAAAGCGAGGTAGACGACTACGAGCCGGCTGATGGTGTCGCGGGCAGCGTACTCCACCCAGACGACGCCGGCGACGATCAAGCCGGCGAACACCGCCTTGAAGAACAACGACATCCACGCTGTCTCGAACGCGCCCTTCTCCGCTATCTCCACCGCAACGGCCGCGGTCTCGGGTTCGAAGACCCCACCCCAGACGAGCACCGCCGCGCCGACGGCGCCGCCGACGAAGTTCCCGAATACGACGACTATCCAGTGACGCAGCAGCGACGGCACGCTCGCCAGCCGCTCCAGCACCAGCGCTACCGGTGGAAGCGTGTTCTCCGTGTAGAGCTGGTAGCCGCCGATGATTATGTAGATGAAGCCGAGGGGATAGAGCAACGCGCCGAGAAGCTTGCTGTCCGTCGCAGCGGACATGGAAGCGTACAGGAGGAAGGTGATGGTGATCGCGAACCCCGCGGCGACACCGCTGAAGAACAACATACGTGAGCTAGAGGTGAGCTCTTCGTCGGCGGCGGCGATGATACGCTGGAACACCTCGTCCGCCGAGAACCTGTCGGGGACGGCTTCACCGTACGCGGGCGCACCGTGCCTGGAGAGCCGCCGGCCTCCCTCATCTTCGGAGTTCTCCAGCCGAGGTCTATCCGGCATACCCCAATGGTTCCGCCGGAGAACTAATTACTTTCCCGTAGACGACCGGCTGCAGTCACTCGCTGCAGCCACCCCCTCCCCCGGAGGCGTAACCGCTGGTTCTAACCACGGCGAACCCCAACCAAGCGGTAGTGACCGACGAAGACGTCAGCCGCCTGAACGACGCGCTCGACACCGTGGAGGCAGCGGACGCGGACGCGTTAACGCGCACTCGCTCGCTGAAAGAGAGGTTCGAAGCCGGCATCCGCGAGTACCGCGACAGAGCCACCGGACGCGACGACTTCGGAAGCTACGTCGAGTTCCGGAGCATCGCAGCCGCCGTCGAGGACGCTGTCGACGGCGACGAACCGGTCTACGGCGCCGACGTCCTCGAAAGAGCGGCGGCGAGGTTCGACCGCCGCACCATCCGTCCCAAGCACTTCGACCGCGCGGAAGAAGACCTCCAGGAGCTCGACACCGCTGTCGAGGCCCTGGACACCGCGGAGGAGGTACGAGGGGACGTCGAGAGCCTCCGCCACCGGCTCGAACGGAGGCGAAACCAGCTGAAGAACGAGATAGAGAGCAAGATCGAGGAGATAGAGCGCGCCGAGAGGTTCGCAGACGTCGACTACAGCGACCTCGTCGAGGTCCTCGAAGGATACAACGAGAGCGTGCAGCAGGACTTCAGAAGCTACCGCAGTGATGCGTCGGCGTCGGACGTCGTCCGTCTCGGCGCCCGAGCGGGAGAGCATCCCTTCGTACCCGATCAACCGGTATCGCTAGATGACGCCGACCGGCTGGAGGACGTCGCCGGCGACCGCTCGGTGGAGGAGGTGATGGAGATGATGGGGCATTCGAAGTCGAAGCTCGAGCATTACGTCGACAGCGCCGTCGAGTTCCGGCGAGCGGTGCCGAAGAGCTATCTCGAGACCTTCGACGGAGACGCTTTCACGGTGTCTTGGGAGGACCCCGCCGACGTCGTCAGGTTCGAGGTGCCGGAGCTGCTGAAGGAGGTGTCGAAGTTCGCGGGCGAAGACACCGTCGAGCAGTTGCGGCGGCTGCGTAGGCTGGCGATCAAGGACGACTACGAACGGATGCGGAAGGCGTACCTCGAAGCAGGAGACGTCGACGTCGAGAACCTCCGGCGGAGGAAGCACGAGCTAGAGGAGGAGCTAAAGGACGTGGAGCGTAGGCTGGAGGAGGTTGAAGGAGTCCTGGAGCGGGCGGAGGACGTGCTCGACAGCTGAGGAGTTCCCTACTGCCTCAGGCGGCTGCCGACCTGTCTTCAACGGTAACCTACAAACCACCGCGGGTTAACGTTCCATCTGATGGACCCCCGCGACCTGGTTCCCTATCTCGGCATGGCGGCGTTGTTCGCCGCCGTCGTCGCCTTCGCCCTCTACCTCGTCCCACTGTTCTCGGAAGCGGGGTTGCAGGCCACGGAGACGCCGGAGGACCCCGCGAACACCGCGATATACGTCGTCGCAGTCCTCTTCATCACCGCGTTGATGATCGCCGCCATGCGGTACGACGTGGACTTCCTCGTACAGGTCGGCGTCTTGTTCGCCGTCGGCGTGCTCGCGTTCTACGTCCTCGACGCCTTCCTACCGTTCGCCGCGGGTGCGGCAGCCGCGGCGGCGCTGGTGGCGGCGCTCTACCTCTACCCCGAGTGGTACGTCGTCGACGCAGCCGGAGTGCTGATGGCGGCGGGCGCCGTCGCCATCTTCGGAGTCAGCTTAGGCGTGCTCCCCGCGCTCCTGCTGCTGGTGCTGCTGGCGGCGTACGACGCCGTCGCAGTCTACCGTACGAAGCACATGCTGACGCTGGCGGACGGAGTCATGGAGATGAGGTTGCCGGTCGTCTTCGTCGTCCCCCGACGGTGGGACTACAGCTTCCTCGACAGCCACGACGAGCTAGAGGAGGGAGAGCACGACGCCCTCTACATGGGACTGGGGGACGCCGTCGTGCCTTCGGTGCTGGCGGCGAGCGCGCTCGCGTTCACGCCGGAGATGCACGACGTCGCAGGTGTCGAAGCCTACACAGCCGGCGGCTCCATCGTCGGCATCGCACTGGGTTTCGTCGCCCTGATGTACCTGGTGTCGAAGGGGAAACCCCACGCCGGTCTGCCGCTTTTGAACGGCGGCGCCATACTCGGCTTCTTCGCCGGTTCTTTCCTGGTAGGGCTTGGGCCGCTGCAGGCGTTAGGACTGGCGTAGTACGAACGAAGAAACGGCTGCGGCCCTTCGACGGACGAGCTACCTCCAGTCGGGTAACGCGCGTTTCTCCCGGGGTGGGAGGACGTAGTTGGCTCGGCTTCTGACGTCGAGGTACTGGAGTATGCCGTTGTTGGTGCGGGCGCCTACGGCGGTGTCGCCGGCGATGTCGGCGGCGTTCATCGCCTCCCGGGTCTCTACGAAGTCGTCGATGCTCTCCTGCACGGCGAGGAAGTGCAGTCCGGCGCGGCCGCCGTCGGTGGAGTTGAAGTCCCGTCGTATCATCAGGGGGTCATCGTCCTCGTCCCTCACACGCGTCATCTTCTCGCTGTGGCCGACGGTGCCGTACTCGCGGGCGTGTTCCCGCACGGCTTCCTCGCCCTTGCAGTCGTCGGTCATCGGCTCGGTCCCGAGGTTGTCGCCGACGCCTTCGACGCGGTCCTCGTCCGCGTGCGCGGGACAGAACATCTTCGCCTCCCGCTGCCACCTGGTGTCCTGCTCGTACCACTGGACTAGGTCGATGGACATAGAGGATATCTGCTGCGTTGTGCCGCCCTCGAAACGTCCTTCGTCGATGGTGACCTTGTCCTCGCCTGCCTGGTTCTCCCTGAAACCAGACTTGAACCCCATGTACAGGGGACTGTCCTCGGGCACGGGTTCGCTGTCGGGTACTCCGTCGACGTCCTGATGGTCGGCGGGCAAGCCCGCGCCGACGAAGCCCGTCCGGCGTTCGGGGAAACGGAAGACGTCCTCCAATGTGTCCTCGACTTCGACGCCGTTGGCCTCGTCCACGCCGCCTTTCAGCGCTTCCTCGGCTTCGACGACTGCGGCGGGGTGGTCGCTGGCGAGATGTACGACGGCGTCGTAGCCGTCGAGGTCGGGACTCTCGAAATCCGCGAGAGGCTCGGGCTCCGGCACCGGGGATTCGGCGTCGACCGAATCGAAGTAGCTGTGGCTGTAGCCGACCGTGAACAGGAGGCCTTCGTGGCTCCAGTCGTACGCCCGCTCTAACGTCCGGAAGGAGTCTTCGACGTCCCGTGGGGCGTCTTCTCCTGCGTCTTCCCGCAGGTCGAGATGCAGGAGGACGTGGTGCCGCGGTAGCTCTACGTTGCCGTGGCTGTCGGTTGCGGCGTGGTCGTCCCAGGCGTGCTGCCTCCTCGGGAGGTCCTCCGGCGACTCCGTACCACGTGGTACGGTATCTTCGGTGCGGTCGAGGCATGCTGTGACGGCGCTGGCTCCGCCGACGGCTACGGCGGAGACGAAGAAGTCCCTACGGGATAACGGTTCCATCTAGAGCCTTTTCGGGTTCCCTGGTTTAATCCCTTACGGAGAGCTGGTTCGGACTACGAGGAAGATATATTCCCTGCGGTCAAGGGAAAACGCCGTGCCTACCTCTCGCGTTCGATGGATGGCATATAAATCTGGATGGGGGCGGCGACCTAACTCCTAAGATGTAGGGGGTTCGAACATCCCTGTGGATACGTCGACGATAAAGTTTGGTGGCATCCAGGGGGCGTCCGACCTGGGTTCCTTCAGATACACCGCCGGTGAACTGCGTTGTGAGGAGGTGTCCGATCGGTGACGGATGACCGCGTGAAGGTGGATGCCGAGAACATCGGTCCGCTGGGGGTTTTCCGGCAGTTCTTCTCGCTGGAGCGGGATGTCTTGGTTCTGTCGCTGGCGATGTTCGCGTTCAGCCTTGGGTTCCAGATGACGAACCGATTCCTCCCGGACTACCTCTTCTACCTCGGTGCCACCGGCTTCGTCGTCGGCTTGTTCGCCACCCTGGGGAACATCGTCGGCGCTGTGTATCCATACTACGGCGGCGTCGTGAGCGACCGCGTCGGCTCCCGCTACGCCCTCACGGTGTTCGCTTTCGTCTCGACCCTCGGCTTCGTGGTCTGGCTTCTGTCGGCGTACGTTTCCCCGATAGAGGTCCTGGGCGTGACGTTGGAGCCCTGGCTTTGGGTGTTCGTTGGGCTCCTGCTGGCGCAGTGCTGGAAGTCGTTCGGAATAGGCGGCCACTACGCCATCGTCAAGCAGCGCACGGACCCCGGCAGACTGGCCCGGGGTTTCGCGAGCACGGAGACCTTCCGGCGATCAGCGTTCCTCCTCGCTCCCTTGATCGTCGCCGTCCTCGTTGCGGACGCATTGATGCCGGGTTTCCTCTGGGTGCTCGTGGTCGCGATCGCCTTCGCGGCCGTGGGAACAGTCATCCAGCACGTGTTGTACGAGACGGATCTGGACAGCGTCGGCGACGAGTTCGAGGGGTTCACCCGGGTGGTCGACGACCTCAGGGGCCTGCCTGACCCCCTTCGTCCCCTACTGGTGGCGGACGCCCTCGTCCGGTTCGCGAACGGTATGGTCTACGTGTTCTTCATCCTCGTTATAACCCGGGTCATGGAGATCGGGCTGTCGGTGTCGGTTCCCGTGGCGGGGTCGGTCGATCTTTCCCCGGCGGCGTTCTTCGGCGTCTTGCTCGCAGTGGAGATGACGGTGGCGCTTTTGACGATGGCTCCGACGGCGAAGGTAGCGGAGTACACGGGACTGAAACCCGTCGTCGGCTTCGGGTTCTTCGTCTACGCGGTCTTCCCCGTCCTGTTGATTTACGCGCCGGAGAACGCCTGGATTCTGGTGGTGTTGTTCGCGTTTTCCGGCCTCCGGTTCGCGGGGTTGCCCGCGCACAAGGCCCTCATCGTCGGCCCCGCGGAACACGGTGCGGGCGGCCGTGTCACGGGTTCCTACTACCTGGTGCGCGGCGCCGTTGTCATCCCCAGCGGCGCTTTAGGCGGTTTCCTCTGGGAGTTCGTCAGCCCTCAGGCCTCCTTCGTCCTCGCGTCCGCGATAGGACTGGTCGGCGTCGTGTACTTCGCTCTCTTCGGCAGGGAGTTCGAGGCATACCGATGACAGCAGGTGCAACGCCTTCTTCTCCGAACACGTGAGGTGTAGCCTCCGTAACAGTGGATTTTATCTTGTTAGAGGGCTTACTGAACCCGATGGACAGGAGAGCGTTCCTGGCGTCCGGCGTGGGACTGGCTTCGGTGGGTGTAGCGGGCTGCATCCACGGTGGACCAGAGCCCGCTGATGACGGCGACGGGGAGTTCGATCGTGAGGAGAGTCCTGAGAACCTTCCGCCGGTGTACGAGAACCGGCCGGACGCCGTCTACCACCCCACTCACACGGAGGGTATGGACCACGTCGCGACGGACGCAGAAGGCGACTACTACGTCGGGTTGATGTACAGCTGGCCGGAGAGGTTCTGGACGATATCCGGAACGGTGACGAACGAGGTGGAGCTTACTCTGGACGACGACTTCCACCTGATGGCGTCCGTCTGGGAGCCAGAGAGCGAGGTCGTACTGCCGGCGCAGGTGGATACGACGCTTTACCTCGATGGAGACGAGGTGGTGTCGACGAATCTCTGGCACATGCTCAGCCAGAACATGGGCTTCCATTACGGCGACAACCTCGACGCCGCGGGAGACGGAGACTACCGCGTCGAACTGGATGTGACTCCGGAGGACGTGGAGTGGCGGCGGGGTTTCGAGGACGGCTTCGAACCACGGTCGGTGGATCTGGAGTTCCTCTACCGTGAGGAGGAGCGGAACCTGATCTTCTACGAGATGTTCGACGAAGAAGTTGGGTCCCGGGCCGCTCTCGAACCCATGGATATGCACGCGCACGGGGACCACAGCCACGGACACGACGGCCACCCTGGCCTCTCCACCGCGCCGGACCCCGACGACCTCGAAGGCGTCGTAGGGGTGGCGGAGCAGGCGTCGGGCGACGCCTCTCTCGTGCTGGCGGCGTACCCGGGCGGGGAGTTCGGCGGCGGCGAGGACGAGGAGTACCTCGCGGTGCTGCCGCGGACGCCGTACAACGGCTTCACCATGCCTATGGCGGACGTCTCCGCCGAGGTGGAGGGCGTGGAGGTCGACCTCAGCCAGAGCGTCGACCCAGAACTAGACGTCCACTACGGAGCGTTCGTGGAGTCGTTCGACCACGAGGACGTCGACGTCAGGGTGGAGTTCGGGGTGCCGCCGCAGCTCAGCAGGCACGAGGGCTACGAGACCGCGTTCCTCGACATGCAGCCGGTCTCTGACTGGAGCTAGCTTCGGCACCTGTTGTGCGGCCTCCCTTGCACCCTGGATGCAGAGTTTGCCGATTCCGAAAGCCGTAACCCCTTCCTCGGACTAACTCCGGTATGGTCAAGCAAGTCTCGTCCGAGGAGCTGAAGGAGAAGATCGACTCCGGCGACGACGTCCAGATAGTCGACATCCGGAACCCTCAGAACTTCCGCGAAGGACATATCCCCGGGTCGGAGAACGTGCCTTTCGTGGAGCTGACGACGTCGATAGACAGCCACGACTGGCGTGACGACATCGTAGTGGTCTGCCCCATCGGCGAGAGCAGCGAGCAGGCGGCGAGGTTGATAGAGAGCTACGAAGGCGGCGCCGACGAGGTAGGCAACCTAGAGGACGGTATCACGGAGTGGGAGTACGAGCTGGAGGAGGGCGAGGGATAAGACCGTAACCATCCGATATAATAAGGAAGAAATTCGAGGAGGAGGGTTCCACTAGATGCCTGTCTACTCAGTCTTTATATCCAGAAGTACCTCCCAGTCTATCTCCCCCATCCGTCTCTCATCCTTAGATCCAGCCTCATAGACTCCGTACGAGTTCCGGAGACGATAGGTGCCGGTAGGATAACATCGGGATTCGGCTTCGTTCGTGACTACGTACCTCTCAACCGATATAGATTCACCTGATTCTAGACCGGTGGTAATCTCCACAGACCGTATTCTGGGAGATGTGCTCCAGCAACCCGCCTCATTCCCGAATTCGCCCCTCCTAACTAGCAAGACGTCAGAATGATACGATGCAAAGAAACTGTAGCCGGACTCAAGCAATAGCTCGGTTTCCCCAATATTTTCTACCTCAACCTTAAGTTGAGGCGGACCCTCATTCTGGTTCGGTACTTCAAGTTGCGACCGGTAGACGAGGGGCAGTTGCTCAGTTACTTGAGTCTCGTCCGATATAGAAAAGTGTTTCCGGCCAACCGAGGTATCGCCACCCGATAGATTATCTTGATCATCCTCCCCGTCTTGACCGGTCTGGTTTCCAATATTTCTCAAGACCGTGTCGTCCAAACAACCGAATGTGCAAAACGAAGGTAGTGTCGTCAAAAACTTGCGACGTTCCATACAGTCTCCTTTTTCATTAACCAGGAAATAGTTTACCATGTAATTAGGTAAAGCAAACATTTATAGTGCCTCGGAGAACGAAGGCGGTAAATTTATTAGCTAAACGATTTTATCGGGTTCCCGAGGTATAAGAATGGTAAGAATACAAAATAGAAGAGATACCATAAAGCAAATAGGTGCGGGTATTGCCGGTAATATAATTACACAAAACAATTCCCTTTCAGAATTTAGCTATGACGGAGATTCACCAAAAGAAATTGTAGTTGCATATAGTAAAGGCGAACCTGTAACAAAGACTGTGAGCGAGGAGTGGTGGAATAACCTACAAAGGGTAAAAGCAGCAAAAGAAAGCCTAAAAGAACTTCTAGGAAGACACGGGATTGTTTCCGTTGGGATTACAACAGGCGATAAGAAGATTGGTGGTTTGTTAGAGAACCGTCCATTTGTGCAATACGACCCAAACCATCCAGAATCCAGTAATGTTCCTGAATCCATAGACTCGATGGAAGTTGACCGCAGGCAAGCCACTGAACAGAGGGAGTATCACTCATGCTATGACAGCACATACGACCCACTCATTGGAGGTATCAAATTCGAAGGTACACCCCCCAATCAAGCAATAACTGGATCACTATGTTGCCGAGCTTACCGATTCGGATCACCCTATATGTTAGCTGCACGTCATATATTCGTGCCTGATGGAAATGCTTGCGATGTGACACATAACACCATAGGAACAGAAGCCTATCAACCAGATGTGTATAGTCAAAGTGATTATTTCGGTAAAGTTGTATACGAAGGGGAACATCACGACATGGTTTTGATTGATACCTCTGGAGATGACAATCGTAGCCTCAGCAACGGAATTGTAGATGAACTATATAATATCACAGGATATTACACTGAAGCAGGAGTTGCAACATTAGCAGCCAATCAAGATTGGGTGGATTTCAGAGGTACAACAACATGTGATGAAACGTACCAAGTAGTTGACCATGACGAAGACTTTTCCTGTAACGGCCACACTTTTGAAGATATAGTAAGACTTGATGGATTACCCTGGCCCGACTATGGCGACTCAGGCGGTATACACTACGAAACAAATCCGGCAAACCCAGCTGAAAACCTTCTAGTCGGTATGTATTTTGCTTTCGATTCTAACGATAATAAACTTGAATCTGCCGCTGGGTATGGGTTAGCTGACGAACATACCTTAGATTTCTGGTAATTAACAAACTGAAGACTCCAAGAGAATGGCAGCCGGGGTTGTAATGTGATATTCCGTAAGATGGCTCTCGAAGTCCTTAGACTATATTAAAAGGCTGGGAAGTCCTTGAAGAGTTAACAATCATGTTTTAGTAGAATGCCTCTGTCGAAATACAGAGTTAAGTTTATATGTCTCCCGCACTTACCCATAGTTAGTATGTCATCGTCTGTGACTCTCAAGATAGGTCGGATAAAACCCAACGACGCCGGCCGAGGGATCGCACGGATAGACAAACGAGCGATGCAGGAGCTCGGCGTCGAAGCCGGAGACATCGTCGATATCGAAGGCGAACGCACAGCGGTCGCCAAGGTATGGCCCGGCTACACGCAGGACACCGGCAAAGGCATCGTACGCATAGACAGCGAGACACGGAACGGCGCAGGAGCCGGAATCGACGACCGCGTCGACGTCAGCAAGGTCGACGCCGCCGCCGCAGACCGCGTCGTAGTCGCACCCACACAGAGCATCCGAATCCGCGGCAGCGAAGAGTACATGGCGAAGCTCCTGAAACGCAACCTCAACGGACGCGCCGTCAAACAGGGGCA
Organism: Euryarchaeota archaeon Ods02; assembly: GCA_028751075.1. Lineage (GTDB taxonomy): Archaea > Halobacteriota > Halobacteria > Halobacteriales > Halorutilaceae > JAQZDA01. Next base: position 109,222 of record JAQZDA010000005.1, read on the forward strand.
GAAGGTCCGCGTCGGCATGCTCAACACCCCGTTGACCTTCGTCGTCCAGAGCACGGAACCCGGCGGCGCCGTCGTAGTCGGCGACAGCACCGACGTCGAATGGCAGAGCGAACCCGCCGACGGAGCCGCAGCCGAAGAGGAAGCAGCCGGCGACGTCCCCGACGTCACCTACGAAGACATCGGCGGCCTCCACGAAGAGCTCGAACAGGTAAGGGAGATGATAGAGCTGCCGCTCCGCCACCCCGAGCTGTTCGAACAGCTCGGCATCGAACCACCGAAAGGCGTCCTACTCCACGGACCTCCGGGAACGGGTAAGACCCTGATCGCGAAGGCGGTCGCCAACGAGGTCGACGCGGGCTTCCACACCATCAGCGGACCCGAGATAATGAGCAAGTACTACGGCGAAAGCGAGGAACAGCTCAGGGAGGTGTTCGAGGAAGCCGAGGAAGGCGCACCCAGCGTGATCTTCATCGACGAACTCGACTCTATCGCGCCGAAACGCGAGGACGTCACCGGCGAGGTCGAACGCCGCGTCGTCGCGCAGCTGCTGTCGCTAATGGACGGCCTCGAGGAACGAGGCGAAGTAATAGTCATCGCCGCCACCAACCGCGTCGACGCCGTCGACAACGCCCTCCGACGCGGCGGAAGGTTCGACCGCGAGATAGAGGTCGGAGTCCCCGACCGCGACGGCCGACTCGAGATACTGCAGATACACACCAGGGGGATGCCTCTCGCCGACGACGTAGAGCTCGAGGACTACGCCGACCAGACCTACGGATACGTCGGCGCCGACCTCGCCACGCTGACGAAGGAAGCCGCGATGAGCGCGCTCCGCCGCATCCGACCCGACATCGACGTCGAAGCCGAAGAGATACCCGCGGAGGTGCTCGACAGCCTCGAGGTCGACGAAGCCGACTTCGAGGAAGCGATCAAGGGCGTCGAACCCAGCGCGATGCGGGAGGTCTTCGTCGAGGTCCCCGACGTCACCTACGACGACGTCGGCGGACTCGACGACGTCAAACAGAAGATGGAGGAATCCATCGAGTGGCCGCTCGCCTACCCCGAGGTCTTCGAGAAGCTGAACGCCGAAGCGCCGAAGGGCATCCTCATGTACGGGCCGCCTGGCACCGGCAAGACCCTGCTGGCGAAGGCCGTCGCCAACGCCAGCGACAGCAACTTCATCTCCATCAAGGGACCGGAGCTGCTGAACAAGTACGTCGGAGAGAGCGAGAAAGGCGTGCGCGAGGTCTTCAAGAAAGCGCGTCAGAACGCTCCGTCGATAATCTTCTTCGACGAGATAGACTCTATCGCGCCGGAGCGCGGAGGAAACGCCGACAGCGAGGTCACCGAACGCGTGGTCTCACAGCTGCTGACTGAGCTCGACGGCGTGGAGGAGCTGCGGAACGTCAAGGTCATAGCCGCCACCAACCGACCCGACCGCATCGACAAAGCCCTGCTCCGACCGGGACGCCTCGACGAGCTCGTCGAGGTGCCGCTGCCCGACCTCGAAGCCAGGAAGGCGATACTCCGCATCCATACGGAGGGCACGCCGCTCGCCGACGACGTCGACCTCGACGAGGTTGCGAGGCGTACCGACGGCTACACCGGCAGCGACATCGAAGCGCTGTGCCGGGAAGCGTCGATGGCGGCGATGCGGGAGTTCATAGAAGGAGTCGACCCCGACGAGCTCGACACCGCCGTCGACAACGTCCGCATAACGATGCAGGAGTTCGAGGAAGCGCTCGACAGCATCCGACCGTCGCTCGACGACGAGGACATCGAACGCTACAGGGAGATAGCGTCGAAGCTCAGCAAAGGCGACGTCGACGACGTCGACCAGGAAGCCGCGAAGACGTTCCAGTAGCCTCTAGAGACTACTTCTTTCCGGCGACCTCCTCAAGCTCCTCCAGATACACCCCCATGAACTCCTCCGCCGCCTCGCGGTCGAGATGGCCGATGGTGTGCCGTAGCGAGAGATACAGGCTGCCATCGCAGCTGACTGCGCCGACACCGACGGCGGTGGGACCCCAGCACGGTGGACTGAAATAGAGCGTCTCGGGAGCGTCGCCGGAGAAAGCAGGTGGCTCCGGCGTACGGCCGAGGTTCGACAGAACCGCCGTGTCCATCAGGCCTTCGCCGGGGCCGCGGAGGAACTCCGTGAGGCGGCCGCGCAACGCCACCGGCGTCTCACCGGGGATGAGGTTCATGCTCTCCAGCAACGCCACCGGGGTATCGGACTCCTTTATCTCACGGGTCTGTCCAGCAACCGCCTCTACCGTCTCCCCGGGTGTCTGACGGTGTCGTGGTCTCGTCGAGACGCGGTCGAACAGGGCGTAGTTCCCGACTACGTCGTAGAACCACTCCTCTGACCGGAGGTTCACCGGCATCATCAAGCTGACCTTGCCGGTGGCTTCACCGTGCTCGTGGTTCCAACGTTCGATTCCACGGTGGAGCGCCGCCAGCAGTAGGTCGTTGACGCTGACGCCGTCCGGCCGTCCTTCGAGAAGCCACCCCGGGTCGTCGACCTGATGGTGGACGAAACCCCAGCGGGCGTCGTCCAGACGGCTATCTCCGGCGACCCTGTCCGGTCGGTCGACGGCGTTGCCGAGGTGTTCGACGGCGTTCCCCAGCTGACGCACGCGGTCACGTAGTCCGTCGGGTCTGGCGTCGTCGACCGCCCGACGGTACTCCTCGAACTCCACGGCTTCGGGTTCCAGCTCCTCGCCGCGGTAAGCAGCCGCGATGGAACGCATCAGACGGAGCGCGCCGACGCCGTCGCAGGGCACGTGACACGTCGACAGCAGCACGTGGTCGGCTTCGGGGGCGCGCAGATGGAGGACGCGGTACGGTAGGTCCTCCGTCACCTCGAACCCTCGGTCGTAGAACTCAGTACGGTGCTCCGCCGCCTCCTCCGGCGTGTCGGCCTCCACGACATCTACCGGTGGTTCCTCGACCTCGGGGGGCATCACCCAGGTGAGCTCGGTGTCAAGGTCGGCGTGTCGCTCTAGCCTGGCACGCGCCATCGGGTGATGGTCGCCAGCTGCGACGGCGGCGTCTTCGAGCCGGTCGAGGGAGACGCTGTCGCTGGCCTCCACCTCTATCTGCACGTTCCACTGCTGGGTCCAGTCCTCGAGGTGGTAGACCGCTTCCTCTATCGGCGTCAGAGGCGTCTCGACTGTCATCGTCTTCTATAGAAGGGTGAGCCGCCGGTGGCGTAAAACGCTTCAGCCGCCGATGACTGGCACCCCTCCACTCAGTCCAGGAGGTCGGCGAAACCCTCCCTGTAGGATGGATATTCCGGCCGCCAGCCCGTGCTCCGCAGCCGCTCGTTCCGGCAGCGGCGGTTCGACCGCGCGGGTTCGTCGACAAGCTCCCCGGGGTCGCGGCCGGTGTACTCCGCCAGCCACCGCGAGAGCTCGTGCCGGTGGACGGGTTCGTCGTCGACGGCGACGTAGAGGCTGTGCCCGCCCTCCAGCGCGGCGGTGGCGGCGGTGGCGGCGTCCCCCCTCCGGAGGAGGTTGAGGTAGCCGCCGGGGACGCGGCTGCCGTCGAGGTACCTGTCCGCGCTCAGGCGGTCGGGGCCGTACAGGCCGGCGAACCTGACGACCGAGCCGCCAGCGTCGAGGGCGACCGCCTCCGCCTCCACCATCACCTCACGCGCCGGCGTATCGGGTTCGAGCGGCGTCTCCTCGTCGACGCTGCTGCCGTCGTTAGTGTCGTACACCCCGGTGCTGGAGCTGTAGAGGTACTCCACGGTGTCGGGGAGCGCGTTGAGGGTGTTCCGCTGGCCTTCGACGTAGGCTCGGCGGTAGGCGTCGGCGTCGCCGCGGCTGCCGCTGCTGACGAGGTAGTAGCAGCGGTCGACGTCGTCCGGCAGGTCGAGCGGGGGTTCGGTGACGTCGACTTCGAGGCTGTCGACGCCGTCGACGTCGACGCCGGTCCGCGACACCGCGGTGACGGTCTCGCCGCGGCTCCGCAGCCTGCGGGCGAGCTCTCCGCCGACGTATCCGCAGCCGACTATCAGGTGATGCACGTGCATCCGGATGCGGTCGAGCTACTTAACCCCCGTCCTGCATCGACCCGGCAGCCCACGCCGGTCTATCGGTCCTTCGCTCCGGTAGTCATTCCGCGCCGCCGTGCAGACGACCTGCAGCGACCCCGCAGCCCGCAGCGGGTCTACCGGTTCCTGCTGACGGGGAACGCCACCCTGTCGGGGTTCTCGTTGAACTCCTCGAGCACGGCGTCGTACAGCTCGTTCTTCGTCCTCTGCCCGTGACGGGGGTGTACGAGGTACCTGAGACGTAGCTCGACCCACGAATCCCTGGCGCGGACGTTGACCGACGGCCGCTCCCTCACCTCTATCTCGACCGCGGACTCCTCGACTATGCCGCGGTACCTCTCTATGCGTTCCTCCATCTCGTCACCCAATAGGTCGTCGGCAATCCGCTGCATCGTCTCGGCCGCGTACTCGACGTCGGACTCGTACGCCACCTGTACCTCTATCTCGTTCCAGACGAACGGGAAGTCCTCCCAGGTGAAGTTGAAGACGTGTGACGACAGCACCGCGCTGTTGGGCACCGTTATCATCCGGCCGGAGGGCTGATGCGACTTCACGAGCTCGCCGTCTATCTCCCAAAGCTTCGTGACGAAGAGGTCGACGTCGACGACGTCTCCCTTCGTGCCGTCGATGGAGACGCGGTCCCCGACCTTGAACGGCTCCTTCACTGTGATGTACATCCACGCTATCACGCTGAACAACGGCTGCTGCAAGGCGAACGTCACCGCGAAACCTATCACGCCGAGGGAGACGAACAGGCCCAGCCATCTCTCGGTGGCGACGGCGAGAACGCCGAAACCCGCTATCAGGAACGACGCCAGCCTGACCGCCGTCACCAGTCTATCCCGCCGACGTCGGTCGACGCCGTCCAAGACGCGGGAGAGGACGATCCGGTAGCAGCCGTAGACCGCGAACACCACCGCGGCAGCCAGGAGAACCGTCACCACCGGGTCCACGAAGGAGCGGCCGCCGACGACGAGGACGTCGCCGGGTAGGCGAGGCACTGCTGCGGAGGCGAGCAGCAGCGCCATCGCGGCGGCGAGCGAGATGTACCCTGTGCGCACGAGGCTCTAGCCGTGCACGAGACGGATATCTCTTTCCACGGCTTCAGCGGTCCCTGGTTCCACAGGAACGACCCCCCCCCCTTTAGCCGTAGGACCCGAGGTCTACCTCTATCTCGCGGGTCTCCATCGACTCCGGGTCACGTATCATCAGGGGTTCACCGGCCTCTATCCTGCGGTGGAGCTCCCGCAGCAGGAGTGCGTCGTCCTTCAGCATCCGTCGGACCTTGCCGTACCGTTCGTTCTGCCACTCGAGCGGAAGCTGGATGGCGTCGGGCCGTTCGCGGTCGAGGGTGGCCTGGCTGACGTTGTCGAGGCTGACGCGGGTTTCGGCGGCTTCGCTGACCCTCTCCTGCACGCCGAGGTAAGGTGAAGGCAGGTCGCCGACGACGTACTCGAGCGCCTTCCGGGCGAAGGAACCCACTCCCACGACCAGGTCGGCGCGGGAGAGCAGGTCGTGCAGCCGTTGCCAGTCGCCTTCTTCGAAGTAGTAGACGCGGCTGCCGGCGAGCGCGGCGACGCAGGCGACGCCCATGGCCTCGACGTCGAACTCCTCGTCCTCGGCCTGTCGCTGCGTGGCGACGGAGACGTAGACGTCCATCGCGGACAGGTAGGTGGCGGCGGGCGATAAAGACCTACGACAAACCTTAACACTCTCCAAAGGCTATCCTATGGTATGTCCACTGAAGTCGAGGGCGCTGACGCCGAAGGCGTGCTGTCTCTCACGGAGACTGCGGCGGAGAAGGCGGAGGAGATAATCGAGTCGAAGGACCTCGACGGCTACGGCATCCGAGTATACGTCCAGCAGGGCGGCTGCTCGGGGTACAGCTACGGGATGCAGTTCGACGACGACGTAGCCGACGACGACATCGTGGTGGAGGACAAGGGCGTCGAGCTCATCGTCGACGAACACAGCGCCGAGTACCTCGAAGGCAGCACCGTCGACTACGTCGAATCGCTGGAGAGCACGGGCTTCGACATCAAGAACCCGAACGCGGAGTCGACGTGCGGCTGCGGCGAGTCGTTCAAGGTATAGCGTAGAACACCGTCGACCCCCCCCCCTTCGTTCTCCCTAGATCCCCTCCACCAGTCTCTCCAGCTGCTCCGGAGGCACCGCACCTCGTGCAGCGTGTTCGCCGTACATGAAGGTGGGGACGCCGGTGACGCCCTCGCGGTGAGCTTCCTGGAACCGGTCGCGGACCTCGGTCCGCAGCGCGTCGTCGTCGACGGCGTCACGCACCTCGTCCGGGTCGAGCCCGACGACTTCTGCGACGTCTGCGAGCACGTCGGCGTCACTGATGTCGCGGCCCTCCAGCCACAGCGCTTCGAAGACCGCTCTGTCGAACCTCATCCAAGCGTCCGGGTGCTCCCGCTTGACGTAGTAGGACGCCACCTGCGCGGCGAACGAGTCGACGTCGTCGGGTAGTTCGTCGATGGACAGCATCTCGCTGGCGTCGTACCGCTGCTTCAGCCGGTCGATGCTCTCCCGAACCTGGTCGAAGTAGCTTTCGTCCTTGCCGTCGTCGACGCTCCAGTCCACGCTGCCGTCGGGTCGGCGTTTCTGCATCCTGAGGTCGAAAGGCCGCCAGTCGACCTCCAGCGGGTCGTCACGGCTCTCCTGGTACTCCTCCAGCGACCTCTGCCCCAGGTAGCAGAAGGGGCAGACGTAGTCGGAGTACACCGTAATCGAGCCGTCGGTTCCTTCCATGTACCGCTGTAGTCGGTCCGCGAGGTTAAGGCCGACGGCGGCGTGGAGGAGCCGGGTTCAGGCGTCGTCGTAAGCCGTGTACGTCGACGGGTTGACGTCGGTCTCGTTGGGTGCGCCGACGGCGAACACCACGCCGCCGCCTTCGCTGACGCAGCGGTGGCCGTGCCCCACCTCCGGGCCCGCGGAGAAGACCATGCCTTCCTCGATGGTTTCGACCTCGGCGTCGCCGGCTTCACCGAACTTCGCCTCGAACTCCCCCTCTACGACGAGGTAGACCTCCTCCTGCTCCATGTGTTCGTGGTGTACGATGGCTTCGCCTTCGTCGAAGTACCAGAGGTTCGCCACCATCTCCTGTAGGTCGAGCTCCATCTGGACGCGGCGGACGTCGGGTTCGATGAGCCCGTCGGTCATATCCCCCATGTCGACGCGGTCGACGTCTTCGGGGTCTACTACGCTGTAGCTCATGGCATCGGAGTTCCCGCGGAAGAGGTATACAGGTTTCGCCGGAGGAGTGCGGTTCACGCGTAAGGGGTAGCTGCGCCGCTAATCCGCGGGGTACTGCTCCTGCATCTCCCTGACGATGTCCTCCACCAGCTGCTGCATGACGAGGCGGCGGAGCGCAAGCTCGAGGGTGTCGTCGACGACGTCTTCGCTGAGGTCGGCGTCGACGAGTCTGTCGCCGGTGACGTCGAGGGTGTCGTCGACGAGGGCGTCGCTCTCGCCTTCCTCTATCATCTCCTCGACGGCGGTGTCGACGAGGCTGGTGGCGAGGCTGGTGCTCTCGTCCTCCTCGACTATCTTCCGCGACGCGATGTTGAGGGTCTCCTCCACGAGCTCGTCGCTGTGTCCTTTCTCGATCAAGGTAGAGATGATGACGTCGCCGACGTCTTCGACGACGAGGTCGGCGCGCCGCCCCAAGAGCTTGTTCGCGACCTTCTTCACGATACGCCGCACCAACCCCATCCTGCGGACGCCCGGCAGATGGTCGAGCACTATGTCGGCGACCTCAAGCACTATCTCGTCGCTCTCCGGCCCCTGAAGCAAGCGCACGATCTCGTCGCCGACGTCCCACATGATGTCCTCGCCGTACTCGTCCTTGAGGACGTGTTCCTGGATGTCGACGGTGCCTTCCTCCACGAGCTGGGGTGCCACTCCGCTCTCTCTGATGCGGTGGTTTATGACGCCTCCGACGTCCTCGACGAGGGGTTCCGACAGGTCTTCGTCACGGGTCTTCCGTGAGACTAGCTCCGTGGTGCCGATGACTAGTTCGTCGGCGTGGTCTCCCTGTAGCTGTCCGCTTATCTCTTCCTTCAGCGCTCTCGCTACCTCCTCGACCTCGTCCTCCGAGAACTGGATGGTGTAGCCGGATGTCGACATACCTAGAGGAAAGAACGTTGGTATTTATCGTTAACGCCGGTGTCAACTGGTTCACCTCCACCTGTACCCCGGTTTCAGATTCCTTCCCCCTCGTCCCCCTCCCTTCGAATTCGTCTGGCTCGGACCCGGGTTAGACGCGGCCTTCTACTGGACGGGGTACTCGTCCGCCACGCCTTCGGCGACGGCTTCCACGAGCTCCTCCGCTATCATCCGTTGCACCGCGAGCTCCAGGGTCTCGTCGACGAGCTCCTCGCTTACGCCGTGTTCGACGAGGCGTTCACCGGTGACGTCGAGGGTCTCGCCGACGAGTGCTTCGGCCTCTCCCTCCTTCACCAGCCGCTGGCTCGCCGTCAGGACTAGCTCCTCCACCACCGCCTGCGAGAGACCGGAGTCGACGATGACGTCTCCACCCGTCTCCAGGCTCTCCTCCACGAGGTTGTCGGCTTCTCCGGCGGCGACGAGGTCTTCGACTCCTGTGTCGACGAGGCTGGTGGCGAGGCTCTCGCTCTCACCCTCCTCCACCATCTTGTCCGCGGATATCGTGAGCACCTCCTCCACCAGCTCCTCGCTGTGGCCGCCTTCGATTATCTTCTCGATTATCAGGTCGCCGACGTCTTCGACGACGAGGTCGGCGCGCCGCCCCAAGAGCTTGTTCGCGACCTTCTTCACGATACGCCGCACCAACCCCATCCTGCGGACGCCCGGCAGATGGTCGAGCACTATGTCCGCTACGTCTAACACGATCTCGTCGCTCTTCGGTCCCTGGAGCATCCGGACTATCTCGTCGCCGACGTCCCACATGATGTCCTCGGCGTACTCGTCCTTCACCACGTGAATCTTGATGTCGTCTACGCCGTCGCGGAGTAGTTCGTCTGCGGCTCCGCTCTCCCTCAAGACGTCGTTGATGGCTTCGTTCACGGCTTCGACGAGGTCTTCGTTGACTCCTCCTTCGTCGGTGACCTCGACGAGGGCGGTGACTCCTTCTTCGACGAGGTCGTCGGCGAGGTCGGCGTCTTCGACTCTGGCGAGCACGACTTCGACGGTGTCGTCTACGAGCTCGTCGGCGGCTCCCTCGGACTGCGCCTTACGCGACACGAGGTCGGCTGTGGCGACGACGAGCTCGTCGGAGTGTTCGTCGTCGAGCTGGCCGGACACCTCCCTCCGGAGGTGTTCCGCGACCTCGTCCATCTCCTCCTCGGTGAACCCTATCTCGTAGCTGGATGCAGACATAGATGCACGGTATCAGTGGATACGTATAAGTCTTGTCCGACTGATGGAGGTGTCGGGTTCGGCTGCCTGAGTCGAACGTAGTAGACCGGTTCAGGAGGTTCTTCCTCGAACCAGGTGACTGCCGGTTTCAGAACAGGCCGAGGAAACCGGATCCATCGGAGTCTTGCTCCGTGGTCGTGGTGTCGACCACTACCCAGCCCCCGGCTTCCGGTATACCGGTTTCGACACCTCTCTCTATCTCCACCGTCTTCCTGTCGAGGGGTTCGCCGACTCGGTAGGTGACGACGTCTCCATCCCCTACTGCGTAACCTGTCAGCTCGTGCTCCTCCGCGAACCGCTTCAGGTTCTCGAACTCTGCCGCAAGAGCCACCAGTCTACCGGAAGGGAAAGTAGACTTGTCGACGGGGTTAGTCTGA
>JAQZDA010000010.1 GCA_028751075.1 Euryarchaeota archaeon Ods02
CCCCCCCCCCCCCCCCCCCCCCCCCCCCCCCCCCCCCCCCCCCCCCCCCCCCCCCCCCCCCCCCCCCCCCCCCCCCGCCAACAAACCCCTCCGGGGGCGGTGTTCAGCCGCGTCGATTAGGCCGGTTCATCTCCATCGGCGTCGTCTTCTTCGTCTCCATCGGCGTCATCTGTTCCTTCCTCTGTGTCGTCCGTCTCTCCGTCATCGTCGGCTTCGGCTGTCTCCGCATCGTCTTCACCGTCTGCTTCCGCATCGTCTTCATCGTCTTCATCGTCGGCTTCACTTGCTTCCTCCTGCATCCGCTCTCTCTCCGCCTCTATAGCGGACGCCATCTGCTCTTCGAAGTCCTCCTCGAGACCGGTTATCACTCTATCTCCGACGACGAATCCAGGTGTACTGGTTGCTCCCTCCGCCCGTGCCTGGCTGTTCATCTCGTTGACGAGCTGCTGGTGGTCTCCAGCTTCGACGCTAGCCGCCACACCCGCTGCGTCGATACCTTCGACAGGTTCCGTCATGCTCTCTATGTTGTCAGGGCTCGCCCAGCCGGTGTGTCCCTCCTGGTTCAGGAACACCTGACTGTGCCACTGCGGCCAGTCCGAGGGACTGTCCTCCCAGACTGCGTAGTGCGCCATACCCAGGTTGAAGGCGTCACCCTGTATCCCGCCGTCGGTGAACGACACCGGCTTCACCACGAACTTGACGTCACCCGTCTCCACGTGGTCAGCGATGAACAGGTCCTTGAACTGTTGGTCGAACGCCGCACACACGGGGCAGCCGTAGTCGGTGTAGTACACGACCTCCACCATCTCTTCGGCGTCTTCGGCGGTGTATCCGTCACCTATCACCGTCGGATGCTCCTCGTCCTCCAGCACCGTCACTCCGTCCCACGGCGACGCCGTAGCGGTTCCGCCTCCCGTCGCGAAGAACCAGAAAAGCCCCGCGACTATCACCGCGATACCACCGAGTATGAGGTACGAGCTGAGGTCCGACTCTTCCTTCTTCTGCTGCTTCTTCTCCTGTTTCTTCTCGTCTATCCTTCCCATACGAGGGATGTAGCGCGCGCCGGAACAAAACTCTTGTTCAAAGCTTCGTCACGGGGCCCAGCCGAACACAGTCGGGGAAGAACCTATACGAAACCGCTCGATCCACCTAAGACATAAATCCGCGGCCAACGTCAGATACCCTGATGGAGAAGCCAGCGGCGCTAGATCGACTGGAGGTAGGGCACAAGCGGTTCAGCCTCGTCGTCGCATCGGTCGCCACCGTCGGCAGCCTGTACTTCAGCCTCGGCATGGGTCTCGTGCCCTGCGACCTCTGCTGGTACCAGCGCATACTGATGTACCCTCTCGTCGTCGTCATCGCAGTCGGCATCTGGACCGGCGACAGACTCGACTACTACGTGCTTCCGTTCAGCGTCTCAGGCCTCGTCATAGCCGCTTACCACAACTACCTACAGATGACGCCGGCTTCGACCGGAGCGTGCACCGGCGACGTCCCCTGCGAGGTGCCGCAGTACAGGTTCTTCAGCGAGATAGTCGCAGGCGGAGTCACGATACCGCAGATGAGCTTCACGGCGTTCGCCCTGATAACCCTGGCTTTCGTGGTTCCATTGGCGTCCGAATACAGGTAGTACTACGAGCCCGGGTACGAAGGCGGGTTCACGGAGAAAGATGAAGGACACGGAAACCCTGATAGACGAAGCCGACGTCCACCCCCGCGGCGACAGCGACCAGCACTTCCTCGTCGACGAACGAGTTCTCGACCGCATCGCAGGGTACACGCCGGAAGACGCCGAACACGTGCTAGAGATAGGCGGAGGCGTCGGCAACCTCACCGGGAGGCTGCTGAAGAACCACGATGTCACCGTCGTCGAACTCGACCGCGAGCTCGCCAGACACCTCGGCGACGAGTACCCTGAGGCCGAACTGATACAGGGTGACGCCGCCTCCGTCGACCTCCCGGACTTCGACGCCTGCGTCAGCAACCTCCCCTACAGCGTCAGCAGCCCCGTCCTGTTCCGCCTCCTCCCCCGACGCAGACCCCTCGTGCTGCTGCTGCAGAAGGAGTTCGCGGAACGCGCCGCAGCCGAACCAGGGACCGACAGCTACGGCAGGCTCTCCGTCACCGCAGGACAGTACGCCGACGTCGAACTGCTGGAGACCGTGCCGCCATCGGCGTTCCGGCCGGAACCCGAGGTAGAGAGCGCCGTCGCCCGGTTCACGCCGACGGAGGGCTACACCGTCGACGACGAGGAGATGTTCCGGGACGTCGTACGCGCAGCGTTCACCCAGCGCCGGAAGACCCTCAGGAACGCACTCAGGAACACCACACACATCACGGGTATAGACGAGGACGCCGTCGACGACCTCCCCGAAGACCTCCTCCGGAAACGCCCCGGGAAGATGACGCCGGAGGAGTACGTGGAGGTGACCGAAGGTCTCACCCGATGACGTACGGGAGGTCTACCCGCCGAGAGAGGACAGCACCCTCCTCTTAGAGGCCGCGGAGAATGAGATATCTCCCGGTGACCGCGTCCTCGAGGTAGGCGTCGGCAGCGGGTACGTCGCCGTGAACCTCCAGGAGTCTGCGTCGACGGTCGTCGGCACCGACGTCAACCCCGCGGCGACGCGGCGTGCGAGAGACCGCGGCGTCGAAGCCGTCACCACAGACCTCGCCCACGGACTAAAGGGCGAGTTCGACCTCGTCGTCTTCAACCCTCCATATCTGCCGGACACAGACGAGACACCCGACGACGCATTGGACGCGGCGCTCGCGGGCGGCGAATCCGGTGTGGAGACCGCGGAACGGTTCGTCGAGGATCTGCCGCGGCTGCTCTCCCCCGAAGGCAGCGCGTTCGTGGTCGCCAGCAGCCACGGCGACGTAGACCGATTGAAGAAGACCGCTCGAAAGAAAGGTTTCGTGGTAGACGTCGCCGCCAGAGACCGGTTCTTCTTCGAGGATATCGTGGTCCTGCATCTCGAACCCCGCTGACGTCGACTTCGAATCCGTCACCGTCGGCAGGCGAGTCCAAAGCAGAAGGTAGAAGCCCCCGACGCCCCCATCCAACGCCATGAGAACAGCGGGACTTACGTCGTCGACGGCGGACAACGTCTTCCACGTACACGACGAGATCAAGGAAGGCAGGATAGACGCCGAGTTCACCGGAGTATACAGCGACCGCGACAGCGAAGCCCTCGAACTGGCGGAGAAACGCGGGCTCGAAGCCATAACTCTCGGAGATGAAGACGACTTCGAAGCAGCGTTGCTTGAGCATCTATGGGAAGCCGAAGTAGAGCTCGTCCTCGCTGACGGCTTCATGCCCATCCTGAGCGGGGAGTTCCTCGACAGCTACGAAGGAACCATCCTCAACGCCCATCCCTCGCTCTTGCCGGCTTTCCGCACCAGCAACCCCTGGAAAGCCGCGTTAGAAGCCGGAGTCGAGGTCACCGGCTGCACCGTCCACGTCGTCACCGAGGAGATAGCCGACGGAGGCATCGTCACCCAGGAACCCGTCAGGGTTCAGACGGACGACACCGAGGACGACCTGAGAGAACGGATCGATACGGCGGAGAGACAAGCGTACGTCCGCGCCGTCGAAGACATCGTCGAAGGGAAGGTCGAGGTAGATGGCGGCACCGTCCACCGCGAAGCGGGAGATGGACTATCGGAGACGCGGCTGGAGTCCACGGCGAAGGAAGCCGACCTCCGGTACGGCGAGAACCCCCATCAGGACGCGGCGTTCTACCGTGACAGAGCGTTCACCGGAGCCTCCGTAGGAAAAGCCAGGCAGCATCAGGGGAAGGCGATGAGCTACAACAACTACAACGACGCCGACAGCGCGCTCTCCATCGTCCGGGAGTTCCGGGAACCCGCAGCCGTCGTCGTGAAACACACGAACCCCTGCGGCGTCGCCGTAGCCGACGACGTATCGACGGCGTACGACCGCGCGCTCGCCACCGACGAGATGAGCGCTTTCGGCGGCATCGTCGCGTTGAACCGCGAATGTACGGCGGAGACCGCGGAAGCCATCACCGACTCCTTCAAGGAGGTCGTAGTCGCACCCGACTACACCGAGGAAGCCCACGAGGTGTTCGAGGAGAAGGAGAACCTACGGGTTCTCGAGACCAGCGCATTCGAGGGAGAACGCGACGGCTGGCACACGAAGGACGTCGAAGGCGGCACACTGGTGCAGCAGCGCGACAGCCTCGAGGTGACGCGCGACGACCTCGAACACGTCACCGAACGCACGCCGTCGGAGGCGGAGGTCGAGGACATGCTGTTCGGGTTCAAGGTCGTGAAGCACGTGAAGTCCAACGCCATAGTGCTCGTCGACGGACGGGAGACCGTCGGCGTCGGAGCCGGACAGATGAGCCGCGTCGACGCCGTCCGCCTCGCGCGGGACAAAGCCGAGAAACCCGTGGAGGGAACCGTGCTCGCCAGCGACGCGTTCTTCCCGTTCCGCGACAACATCGACGAAGCCGCGGAAGCAGGTGTGGCGGCGGTCGTGCAGCCCGGCGGCAGCGTCAACGACGACGAAGTAGTGGAAGCCTGCGACGAACACGGGATGGCGATGGCGTTCACGGGTTCGAGGTGCTTCAAACACTAGAAGCCGTACCCTCAGGCTAAGACGCACGGGTTCAGATGAACGAGGTGAGCTTACATCGATGACGGAGAAGACGCCGCGGGAAGCCGTCGACTACCTCTACAGCCTCGACAGGTTCACCGTGAAACCCGGGTTAGAGCGCGCGGAACACCTGCTCGAACACCTCGGCAGTCCCGAGACGGAGTTCGAAGCCATACAGGTCGGCGGCACCAACGGTAAAGGAAGCGTAGCTCGGTTCGTCGAGTCCGCTCTCCGTCAGGAGGGTTACAGCGTCGGCCTCTACACCTCCCCACACATGCTCGACCTCGGGGAACGCATAAGGGTCGACGGCGAACTGATGCGGCGGCGGGCGATGCGGGACTACGTCCAGGAGGTCGAGCCGGCCGTCGAGGAGCTGGAGGACGAAGGCGACCCACCTACGTTCTTCGAGGTCACCACAGTGATGGCTTTGCAGGAGTTCGCACGCCGCGACGTAGACGTCGCCGTCCTCGAGGTAGGTTTAGGAGGGAGGTTCGACACCACCAGCGTCTGCACCGGGGACGTAGCCGCAGTCACCAACGTCGAACTCGAACACACGGAGACCCTTGGTGAAACCGTCGAGGAGATAGCCTGGGACGTCGCCCACGTGGTGCCGGAGGACGGCGTCTGCGTCACCGCCGCCGAAGACCAGGCGCTCGATGCGCTCGAGGAGCGCGCGCGTGAGAGGGGAGCGAGAACCGTCGAGGTAGCTGAATCCAGCTACCGCGTCACCGGCAGAACTCCAACGTCTCAGACGGTGGAGGTCGAGTACCAGGGTGACGACGTCACGGTGGAGTCACCGCTGGTGGGCGACCATCAGGCGCGGAACACCGCTGTAGCCGCTGGCGTGCTCGACGAGATCGACGTCTCCCCGGAAGCGTTGTCCAGAGGTTTCAGGCGCGCCGACTGGCCCGGCAGGTTCGAGGTGTTCGAAGATGAACCCGACGTCGTCCTCGACGCCGCACACAACCCCTCGGGATGTAGAGCGCTCGCCGACACCTACCGCGACGTCTACGGAGACGACGCCACCCTGGTGTTCGGTGCGATGGCGGACAAAGACGTAGAGTCCATGGTAGCATACCTCTCCGACGTCGCCGAATCGGTCTACGTCGCGTCGCCGTCGAAGGACCGCGCCGCACCCGTCGGCCGACTGAAGCAAGCCTTCGAACGTGAAGGCACGCCGGTGGAGAGCCGAGACACCGTGCTCGAAGCCGTCGAAGAAGCCATCGAAGCCGGTGACACAGTACTCGTCACGGGCTCCCTCTACACCGTGGGGGAGGCGAGACGGAGGTGGACGACGAACTCGGTATCCGCGGACTACCGCAGCCCCGGGGAAGCCGAGGAAGCCTGCGGCGACCACAGGGGGTTCTCCGGCGACGACTCGGTGACGCGTACCCGACGTCTCTGGAACCTCACTCGGCAGGAGGTCGAAGCGCTAGAGAGAGCCGCCAACCAGCGGGCATCGACGTCGACGGCGGACGACGGCGACTACATAGACGCCGTGGTATCCGCCTCCTTCGCCGGCCACCACCGTCTGGCTGAGGAGGTCGAGCTACCGGGGTCACCGGAGGTAGACGTCGCCGGCAGGACGGAGGTGATGGCCGTCGTCAACGTCACCCCCGACAGCTTCTATGACGGCGGCCGATACAGCTCCACGGAGGAGGCCGTGGACCGCGCCCTCGAAGCCGTCGAAGAAGGCGCGGACATCGTCGACGTCGGCGGCGAGTCCACGCGTCCCGGCGCCGACCCCGTACCGGTCGACGAAGAGATAGATCGAGTGCTACCGGTCGTAGAGGAGGTCGTCAGCCGCGACGTCGACGCGGAGGTATCCGTCGACACCCGAAACCCCGAGACGGCTCAGCGGGTGCTCGATGCGGGGGCGGACTGGATAAACGACGTCACCGGTCTCGAGGACCCCGATATGCATGACGTCGTCGCCGACTCAGGCTGCCGCGTCGTCGTCATGGACTCCGTCGACGTACCCGTCGAGCCAGGTGGAGGAGCGGAGTACGACGACTACGTCGCCGACGTCGTCAGCCGACTCGACAGGAAGATAGTACTCGCTCGACGCGCCGGAGTCTCCGAGGAGGACATCGTAGTCGACCCCGGAATCGGGTTCGGGAAAGGCAGCGAAGGCGACTGGACGCTGCTCCGGCGCACCGACGAGCTGGCTTCGCTCGGCTACCCCTTGCTCGTGGGATGCAGCCGGAAGTCGTTCCTCACTGACGCCGTCGACGTACCGGAGGAGGAGCGGTTGGAGCCGACGTTGGCCGCGAACGTCGTCGCCGCACGGAAGGGGGCTCGCTACCTCCGGGTGCACGACGTCAGGGAGACCGTGAAGGCGTTGCGGACGGTGGAGTACCTCGAAGGAAGCTAAGCTGACGCAGAAGTCGTTGGAAGGGCGGAGCGGCGTAACCCTTTCCTTCAGGCGAACATACGACCGCTGGCTTCGCCGTCGCTCTCCTCGCTGACCTTCTGATACGCTTCCACGAAGTCCTTCTGCCTGACGGTGCTCTCCTCCCGACGGATCGCGAACATACCGGCTTCCGTGCAGACGGACTTCACGTCGGCGCCGCTCATACCCTCCGTCAGGGTGGCGAGGGTCTCGTAGTCGACGTCGTCGGAGACGTTCATGTCGCGCGTGTGGATGCGGAAGATCTGCTCCCGTCCTTCCTCCTCAGGCAGCGGCACCTCGATGAGCCGGTCGAACCTTCCGGGTCGGAGGATGGCGCGGTCGAGCATGTCGAACCTGTTGGTTGCGGCGATGATCTTGACGTCTCCGCGGCTGTCGAAGCCGTCCATCTCGCTCAGGAGCTGCATCATCGTCCTCTGTACTTCGGCGTCGCCGCTGGTCTTGCTCTCCGTGCGTTTCGAGGCGACGGCGTCTATCTCGTCTATGAACAGGACGCTGGGGCTGTTCTGTCGGGCGACCTTGAACAGGTCGCGGACGAGCCGCGCGCCTTCGCCGATGAACTTGTGCACGAGCTCGCTGCCCGCCATCTTGATGAAGGTGGCGTCGGTCTGACGGGCGACGGCTTTCGCGAGCATCGTCTTACCCGTGCCCGGTGGCCCGTGCAGGAGGACGCCGGCGGGCGGGTCGATGCCGGCTTCGTCGAACAGCTCGGGGTTCGTCAACGGCATCTCCACGGTCTCCCGGACCTCGTTGACTTGTTTCTCCAGGCCGCCGATGTCCTCGTACGTGACCTCGGGGGTCTCCGTGACCTCCATGACGCGGGCGCGGACGTCGGTGGAGTCGTCGAGGGTCTTCACGACGGAGAGGCTGTTGTTGACGGCGACCCGGCTTCCTGGCTCTATCTCCTCCTTCATCTCCTCCGTGACCTCCGTCAACGCCTCCTGGTTGTTGCCGTGTTGTTTGATGACTATGCCTTCGTCCTCCGTCATTTCCTGGACGGTGGCGACGAACAACGGAGACTTCTTCAGCTTCTCGTTCTCGTGTTTCAGCCGCTGTATCTTCTGCTGGTACTTGTTCTTCTGGGCGTTCGCATCGAGTAGCTTGTCTCGCACGCGTTCGTTCTCGGAACGAAGCTTCTCCACCCGTTCCTCGAGCTTCTGAACTCTGTCGCCCGAGTCATCGACCTGAACGTCGTCCGGTGACTCGACCTCGTCCGTTATATCACTCATTCTCTGGCGTAGATAGGGCACCCCGGTAAAAATGGGTTTGGGTTACGGCAACCTTTAACAGGCGACGGACTGTAGTCGATATCTCGGCTTCTACTACATCGACTCCGGCGCTTCGACGCCTAAGAGGTCGAGCGCTGACGCGATGGAGTTCTTCGACGCCTCCACGAGCGCGAGGCGTTCGGCTTCGACCTCGCTGTCGACGACGCGGCGTTCGCGGTAGAACTCGTTGAAGGCTTCCGCGAGCTCCCTGCTGTAGCTCGCGATACGGTGCGGCGCCAGCTCCTCCGCCGCCTCGTCGACCTCGTACGACAGCCTCGCGATCTTCTCCAGCAGCATACGTTCCTCCGCCGAAGTCAGTCGTGCGGCGTCGAACTCCGGCTCGACGTCGCTGTTCTCGAGGATCCCCGCGGTGCGGGCGTGAACGTACTGGACGTAGGGTGCGTGCTGTCCGTCGAAGTCCAGTGCTTCCTCCCACCGGAACGTGATGGGTTTCTCCGGCTGACGGGCGACGACGTCGAACCGGACGGCGCCGACGCCGACGGCTGCAGCCGTCTCCTCTGGGGCGTCGACGTCTCTGTCTCTGTCGCCGCTGCGTTCCTCTATCTCCCTGCGCGCGCGCTCCACCGCTTCGTCCAGGAGGTCGTCGATGTCGACGACAGTTCCCTCGCGGGTGCTCATCTTGCCGTCGGGTAGGTTTACGTAGCTGTAGAAGATGGTCTCGGGGCTTCGTTCTTCGCCGACGGCGTCGAGGGCGGCGTCGAGCTGCCTGGCCTGGAGCTTGTGGTCTTCACCGAGGACGTTGACGGCGCGGTCGCACCGTTCGAACTTGTCGAGGTGGTAGGCGATGTCCCTGGTGGTGTAGAGGCTGGTGCCGTCGGCGCGTCGGAACACCAGCTCCTTGTCGATGCCTTCGTCGCTGAGGTCGAGGGCGAGCGCGTCGCCTTCGTCGTAACACCGGGGGTCTTCCTCGAGGCGGTCGGCGACGTCGTCGACGCTGCCGTCTAAGACGAACTCGCTCTCGCGGACGAAGCTGTCGTACGACGCGTTCAACCGTTCGAGGCTCTTCAGCTGTCCGTCGAGACATCGTTCTACGGCGTCGGTGACGGCTTCGTGGGCGGCTTTCTCTCCGTCTTCGAGCCCCTGCAGCAGCCGGTCTATCTCGTCCTCCGCCCTCTCCTTCTCCTCTTCACCGTGTTCGCCTTCGAGTATTTCGTTGGCGCGGCGGTAGTACCGGACGACGTCGTGGTCGGGTTTCTCGCGTTCGACGTCGGGGAGGCTTCCTTCGTCGAGGTTCTCGAGCGCCCAGGTGATGGTGGCGACCTGTCGGCCTACGTCGTTGACGTAGTACTCGACCTCGACAGTGTAGCCGGCTTGACGGAGGACGCGGGCTAGGCTGTCGCCGATGATGGGGTTGCGGGCGCGGCCGACGTGCAACGGCCCCGTGGGGTTGGCGGACGTGTGTTCGAGGAGTATCTCTTCGTCGCGCTCGGGAAGCAAGGGGTAGCTGTCTTCTACCGCAGCCTCCAGGGTCTCCTGGTGGTAGCGCTGGCTCGGCAGGAAGTTCACGTACGGTCCCTGCGCCTCGACGGTGTCGACGAGCTCTCCGGCGTCGTCGATCTCCTTAGTTATCTCTTCTGCGTTCTCGGTTGGGTCACCGTCTATCTGAAAAGCCACCGCGGAGGCTACGGCTGCGTCGACGTCCTCCGGCGGGTCCTCGAGCTGGAGCGAGAGGTCGCCGTAGCCGAGGCGTTCGAGGGCGTCCTCGAGAGAGGTGGCGGCGTCCCTTCGTAGACTGTAGAGCATACCGGGGGTTGGGGTACCCTGGGTTAAACGCTGTCGAAACCCGGGCTATCGAGGCCGGCATAGAACCCGTGCTCGACCCGGGTTAGCTGAAACCGACCTGTCCGTCGGCGTCCACGTGGTCGTCGCGGACGCGGCATAGAACCCGTGCTCGACCCGGGTTAGCTGAAACAGATGTTTTAGCTTACGTCAGAACTAATGAAAGCAACCTCCTATGTCGGTTCGCGATGAAACAGATACACAGATACAGTATTGGAGCAGTGGTGATCGCCCTCGTCTTGACGGGTGCGTTCGTAGCCGCCGCCGACGAAGGCGGCCCAGAAGACGTGGACAGCTACATAGAGGTCTCAGCCTCCGGTGAAGCGAGCGCTGAACCCGACAGAGCCGTGGTGTCGCTCGAGGTCGAAGCACGAGACGACGACGTCGAAGCCGCCCGCGACGAAGCCGCGCGGCGCGCCGACAGCGTCACCGACGCCTTAGACGGCCTTGGACTTCAGGACAGCTACGAGACCACGGGCTTCGACGTCGGGCAGACTCGGCCGATATACGCCGAACGCGGGGAGGAGATGGAGGAGCCGGAGTTCGTCGCAAGCCACAGCTACCAGGTCACGCTCGACGACCCCGACCGCGCCGGAGAGGTCATAGACGAAGCCATAGACGCAGGAGCTACCGAGGTAGACGGGGTCTCCATGACGCTGTCGGAGAGCGAACGCGAACGCGTGAAGGACCGCGCGATCGAGGACGCTATGGATGAAGCACGGAGCCAGGCCGACACCCTCGCAGCCGCCGGCGCGCTCGACGTCGTCGGAGTCCGCAACGTAGAGTCAGGTGGAGCGGGAGTGTCACCTGTACGTGGCAACTACATGATGGAGATGGCTGAAGCCGACGACGCCTTAGACGACGCACCACCGACGGAGATAGAGCACGACGACGTCGAAGTCTCCGCGAGCGTCCAGGTGGTCTACGACGTCCGGTGACGCGGCTCCCGCTCCGTTGGGAAGCCGGCTATAAACTGTTAAACCCGTCCACCACCTACGTGGGACGATGACCGTATCACGCGACAGAGTACGTGAACGCCTGAAGGAGGTCGAGGACCCCGAGCTAGCGGAGGACGTCGTCTCGCTGGAGATGGTGGACTCCATCGACGTCGAAGACGACGAGGTCACGGTGGCTTTCGACGTACCGAACCAGGAGGTGAAGGAGGACGTCCGGCTTCAGGCGGAGGAGGAACTCTCCGACCTCGACTGCGACGTCTCGTTCACCTGGAGCGTCGACGAGGAAGCCGACACCTCCAGCGAGGTCGTCCCCGGAGTCGACAGCGTCATCGCAGTGTCCAGCGGAAAAGGCGGCGTCGGGAAATCGACGTTCGCCGTCAACCTCGCCGTCGCCCTCGGACGCGACCACGACGTCGGATTGCTGGACGCCGACATCTACGGCCCCAACGTCCCCCGGATGTTCGGCGACACCGAGCCACCACGGGTGACGAAGGACGAAACCATCCTGCCGACGGAGAAGTACGGTGTCAAGGTGATGTCTATGGGCTACCTCACGAACGAGGACAGCCCGGTCGTATGGCGCGGCGCCATGGTACACAAAGCGCTGACACAGCTGTTGAACGACGTCGAATGGGGTGAGCTCGACTACCTCGTCGTCGACCTCCCGCCCGGCACCGGCGACGCTCAGCTCACCATCGCGCAGACCGTGCCCGTCACCGGCGCCGTCATCGTGACGACGCCGCAGCCGGTTTCCATCGACGACAGCCGGAAGGGCGTCGAGATGTTCCGGCGTGCGGACGTAGACGTTGCCGGAGTCGTGGAGAACATGTCGGGGTTCGTCTGCCCGGACTGCGGCGGCGAACACGAGGTCTTCGGCTCCGGTGGAGGCGAGAAGCTAGCCGACGAAGCCGAGGTACCGTTGCTTGGCTCCGTACCACTGGATCCCGGTGTGCGGACGGCGAGCGACGAAGGCGAACCCGTGGTGGTAGCTGAAAGCTCGCCTTCTAAGGAGGCTTTGAGCGACGTCGCCGAGAGTACACGTGAACGCGTCGACGAGCTAGCGAGGCGACAGCTTCCGATGCTGTAGAGACGGCGAGGAAACCTCCGGACTCTGCTGTAGCCGCGTTATCTGTCGTTGGGGAAGCGACACGGTTTTATGCGGACCATCCATTCGACTTACATGGGGCAAGAGTTCCAGGACAAGCTCGACTGTGAGACCGCGCTCACGTTCGACGATCTACTGCTGAGGCCCGCGGAATCCGACGTAGAACCCAACGAAGCAGACGTATCCACCCGTCTAACATCCTCCGTAGAGCTCAGCATACCGGTCGTCAGCGCCGCGATGGACACGGTGACGGAGAACGAGATGGCTGCGGAGATGGCGCGACAGGGCGGTCTCGGCGTAGTCCACCGGAACATGAGCGCGGAGAGCCAGGAAGCTCAGATAGAGAAGGTGAAGGACACCGACCGACTGGTGACCAGGGAAGTCGTGACGGCGTCACCTGACTCCACCGTCGGCGACGCCATAGAGCTCATGGAACGCGAGGGAGTGTCGGGGTTACCCGTAGTCGACGACTCCGGCCTCGTCGGCATAGTCAGCAACCGAGACCTCCGGCCGCTGTTCCACCGCAGGGAGTCGGAGGTGTCATCGGTGATGACGGAGGACGTAGTCACCGTCTCCGCGGACGTCAGCGACGACGAAGCACTCGAGCTCATGCACGAGAACCGAGTCGAACGATTGCCCGTCGTCGAAGACGGAGAGGTCGAAGGCATCGTCACGATGGACAGCATCCTCCGCCGCCGCGAACACGAGCAAGCCGTCACCGACAGCGAAGGCGGTCTCGCCGTCGCCGCCGCAGTGTCACCGTTCGACGTCGAACGCGCCGTCGGCCTGGACGAAGCCGGAGCCGACGTCCTCATGGTCGACACCGCTCACGCCCACAACCTCAACGTCGTAGAAGGCGCCCGCGAGATAACGGAGGAGGTCGACGCCGACGTAGTCGTCGGCAACATCGCGACGCCGGAGGCCGCTGAGGAGATAGCGGGTTTCGCCGACGCCGTCAAGGTCGGCGTCGGACCCGGCAGCATCTGCACCACCCGCGTCGTCACAGGAAGCGGTATGCCGCAGATGACCGCGATATCCGGTGTGGCGGACGTCGCAGAGGAGTACGACGTACCGGTGATAGCGGACGGCGGCATCCGGTACAGCGGCGACATCGCTAAAGCCATCGCCGCCGGAGCCGACGCCGTCATGATAGGTTCGTTGCTCGCGGGCACCGACGAAGCCCCCGGCCGCACCATAACCATCCAGGGCAAACGGTACAAGCAGTACCGTGGGATGGGGAGCGTCGGCGCGATGACGGCTGGCGAGTCCAGCGACCGTTACTTCCAGGAGGGTGAGACCGAGTACGTGCCGGAGGGCATCGAAGGCGCGATACCCTACCGCGGCGCCGTCTCGGAGCAGCTGCATCAGCTCGTCGGCGGTCTCCAGAGCGGGATGGGTTACGTCGGAGCATCAGACGTCGAGGAGCTACAGCGAGACGCGGAGTTCGTCAGGACGACGGACGCCGGCAAGGACGAGAGCCACCCCCACGACGTCATGATAACCGACGAAGCACCGAACTACGACTCGCAGTAGAGACCGCTGGACTGGATACAGTCGACCTAAGCCTTCATACCTTCGAGACTGTCTACCAGTTCCCCTACCTTGTCGTCGAACGACTGGAGGAAATCCTCCGTGGACTCAGTGCAGATGGCTCCCTGGTTCGACGGCTCTATCAGGTCCTCCTCCTCGAGCACCCTCAGGCTGTACCGTATCTTGTGGTGTGGGTAGCCTGTCTCGTTGCTCATTTTCACGATGCCGATGGGTTCGTTCTCCTCGACCATGCGGAGCACGGTGAGGTGTCGCTCCAGCATCTCGATCTCTTTTTCCAGTCTATCTATCATGCTTGTTTTTCTCTACCAATGAATTTACAAACGAAGGTTATCAAGCTTCCGGCGGATTCGACGGAGAAACGTCTGACGGACGTCCCTCCCCTCGGCGCTGGTGGGCTACAGCTTCTCGCTCGACTCAAGCGGACCATCCAGCCGCTCCATCGCCTCCTCCTCTAGCTTGAACCTCTGGACCTTCCGGGTCGCGCTCCTGGGTACCTCGTCGACGAAGAACACCCGCCGGGGGTGCGCGTACGACGGCACGTTTTCGAACGCGTACCTCCGGAGCTCCTCCTCGGAGGCGTCGGCGTCTCCCTGCAACACGACGAACGCCACAGGTGCCTGTCCCTTGACCTCGTGTGGGACGCCGGCGACGCCTGCTTCCTCCACCATGGGGTGGTCGTTGAGGGCGTTCTCTATCTGTTCGGGGTAGACGTTCTCGCCGCCGACGAGTATCATGTCGTCGGTGCGTCCCTGTATCCACAGTATGCCGTCTTCGTCGAACCTTGCGCGGTCGCCGGTGTAGAACCAGCCTTCGTCGTCGAACACCTCGTCGGTCTTCTCCGGCCTGTTGTGGTAGCCCTGGAACACCTGCGGACCCTTCACCGCTATCTCGCCTTCACGCCCCACCCATCGCTCCTCCGGCGGCGGCGTGCTGTAGTCCACGGCCTCCGGAGGCACCACGGTGTCGCGGTCGTCGTCGACGAGCTTCGCCTCCAGGTTGTACATGGGTTTCCCGATGCAGCCGCTGGGCTTCCACATCTCCGAGCCGGGACGTTGCACGGCTCCCGCGCCAGCGGTCTCCGTCATAGCCCAGCCTTCACCCATCATCACGCCCCAGTCCTCCACGACCTCGTTCTTGATCTCCTCCGGTAACGGCGCTGCACCGCTGCCCACGAGCTCCAGCGACGACAGATCGAACTCATCGGGGTCGCTCCGGTACTCGTCCAGCACCATCCGGAGTATCGCGGGAACGGTGGGGAAGCCGGTGACCTCGTGTTCTTCGATGGCTTCGAGGATGCTCCTGGGTTCCGGGGACGCCATCAGCACTACCTCGCCGCCGCTGTAGAGATGCGTGGTCATCAGGATGTTGAGGCCGTAGATGTGGAACAACGGTAGAACGATGAGGAGGGTGTCGTCGGGGTCTATCTTCGTCGATGTCTTCGTGAACGACTCCAGCGACTTCAGGACGTTCTCGTGACTGAGCTTCACGCCTTTCGGAAGCCCCGTGGTTCCGGAGGTGTACATCTGCACCGCGAGCCCTTCGTCGTTTCTCCGTATCTCTGCGTCCGCGGGGTAGCTGTCGACGTCGCCGTAGTCGACGACCTCGATTTCGTCGCTGGAGACCGCGGAGACGTAGAGCTTCTCGACGTCGGTGTCCGCGAGAAGCTCCTGAGGCGGTGACACGGTGACGCGGTCGCGGTCGATGCCCGCCGCCAGCAACGGCGTGGAGATCACGTGTCGTACTTCGGCGTCGTCTACGATGTACTGGAGGCTTCCGTCGTCTAACATCAGGTTCAACGGCACCGCTACACCGCCGGCCTTGATTATCCCGAAGTACGCCTCCGGGAACTCCATCGAGTTCGGGAGGTAGAGGGCGACGCGGTCACCTGGTTCGACGCCGTGGTCCCGGAGGAAGTTCGCGACCCTGTTGCTTCTGTCGTCGAGCTCCCTGTAGCTCAGCTCCCCCATGCCGCTCGCGCTCACGACGGCTCTCTTGCCCTCGTAACTCCTCGCCCCCATCAGCGGTATCTCGCCGACGTGCTCCAGGGGTTCGCTGTCGATGTACTCCATGCGGTGGTTTTAGCTTCGGTGCGTGTTAAACCTGAGGCCGGACGATCTCCTTCGCAGTGACGTACGTCGACCCCTTCGATGTCGAAGGCTGCCGGTGTCTTCGTCAGTAAGACCGTGGAAGCCCGAGCTCGTGTTCTCCGATGAAGTTCAGAACCATCTCGTTGGGTACGGGCACGGTCTCGAACAGCCGTGCGTTCACCCAGATCGGGAACACTTCGTAGTCTCTGCTGAAGCCGTTGCCGCCGTGCGCCTGGATCGCGTCGCTAGCGGCCTCCGTCGCAGCCTCCGTCGACCTGAGCTTCGCGACGTTGGACTCCAGTCCCGCCGCCATGCCTTCGTCGTACTTCCACGCGGCCTTGTACGTCATCTCCCGCGCCGTCATCAGCTTGCTGTAGCTGTCCGCGAGAGGGTGCTGTATCGCCTGATGGCTTCCGATGGGTGCGCCGAAGACGCTGCGGTCGTTGGCGTACTCGACTGCGAGGTCGACGGCGCGGAGACCGCTTCCTACGCTGCCGGCTGCGACCGCGATACGTTCGGTGTTCAGTGTGTCCCAGAGGTTGTACAGTGCGACGTCCCGGTTGTCTGCACCTCCGAGTATGTCGTCCTCCGTGAGCTCTAGGCCGTCGATGTCGACCTGGTACTGTGTCTCGTACCATGGAACCTCGACTTCGAGCGGCGTCAGGTTGATGCCGTCACGTTCAGCTGGGTCCTCGACTAGGAACAACGTCACTCCGTACGTGGGGTTGTTGCGGTCGAACTCCGTGGTGCGGGTTATCAGGAGCATGCCGTCTGCGTGGTCGACGCCGCTGATGAAGGTCTTCGAACCGTCGACGACGTAGCGGCCGTCTTCTACCTCGTCGGCGAAGGTGTCCATCTTCAGGAGGTTGACTCCGGCGTTCGGCTCCGTCAAACCCATGCTGAAGTGTACGTCGCCTTCCGCTATCGCCGGCAGCCAACGTTCCTTCTGCTCCTCTGTGCCGTGCTCCGTGATTCCGACGCTGCCGAAGATCGCTGTAAGCGCGAGCGCGATGCCGCCTGGGTCGCCGCCCCTGCTTAATTCCTCCAGCGCGATCGTCATCTCCAGCATACCCATGCCTGCGCCGCCGTACTCTTCGGGCACGAGAGTGCCGACCAAGCCGGTGTCGGCGAGGTCGCTCCAGTACTCCTCGGGGAACCGCTGTTCCTCGATGTACTCCTCGAAGTACATGGCGTCGTACTCCTCCGTGAACTCCCGCACGGTCTTACGCAGCATCTCCTGCTCCTGAGTCTCCTCGAAATCCATGGTAAGGGGATGCATAGCAGGGTAGAAAAGCCCGCTGCCTCTCAGCAACGGCGGATTTCGACGGAAGCCTGTCTAATGAGGCAGGAAAGATATGGTGGGGGTTGGGAGCGTGATATGACGCGTCGCTCGTCTTCAGTCGTCGAAGTAGTCGCTCTCCTCGATGCCTTCCATGAGGTCGTCGACGAGGCTTTCGACGCTGTCGTAGGGGAAGTCCCCCTGTCCACCCGCCTCCTGCTGCATCTCCATCGCGGTGAAGGATTCGTCCTGATACGTGAACTCCGTCTGTGGTCCCTCCGGCATCGCCGGCACGAGGTCCATCGGACTGTTCACGGGGTAGTCTGCTCCCTCGAACGCTTCCACGAACTGCTGACGGAGGTCTTCCATGTCGGACATACAAGATGGAACCTGGTCGTGCTTCCTCAAAAACCTTCCGCGGAAGTAGGACGGCCGCACAGGGGTCTCCGGTGGCTTCAAACGATAGTAAGCCCTAACGTCGTCTGCGGCGATGACGAGAAGTTACCCCCACCGAGCCCGAGCGTGAACGAAAACCAGTCCCGAGCCGCAACCCCTTATCCCATAGATCAGGAACCGTTGGATGCTTCCTCGACGACCTCCTCCAGCGATAGCTCGACCTCTAAGACGTCCAGAGCCTCCACCTCCGCCTCGACGTCGAGGAGGCCCGCGAGGCTCGGCGTCGACCTGCCGCCGTCGCCGGAGATCAGCTCCTTCACGTACAGACCTCCCTCCGTCCGGAGCTCCACCGCCGCGGCTTCTCCTCCGTCCTGTAGCTCTCCGTCTGCTTCGTGGACGCGGCGCTTCCTCACTCTGTCGGCGCGCCGGCGCTCCACGCGTTCAGGCGTACGTTGCTCGACCGTTGCCTCCGAGAGAGCGTCGACGGCTTCCTCCAGCTCCTCCTCGCTGACGGCCTCCGAGAAATCGACCTCCGCCCTGTATCGTTTGTCGGCGTCGCCTTCCTTCACCCGTTCCACGACGTCGCCCTCGACCCTCTGGAGATCCTCGACCTCGACGGCTCCATCTGACTCCTCCGCTATCCGCTGCTCTATCGCTTCGAGATCGACGTCCCGCCTTCGAGGGTGTTTGACCTCGAGGACGAACGGTCGGCCGCTGCCGAGCATGCGGGCGTCGACGTCCTCGCGGCCGGCTCCGTGGAACACCGCTTCCCCGCCGTCGGTGGCGTCGAGGAAAGCGGGTGCGACGTACTCCTCTACGCTGTCGTCGACCACGCAGCCGCTGCCCCCGCAAGTCTCGCAGTCGCTGCCCTCCACGGAGCCGGCTCCTCCGCAGTCGTAACACTGCCACTCCGTCTGCGCGACGCCGCGTTCTAGCTTCCTGTACCGACCGAGGTAGAAGACGGGGTTCACCTGAAGCTCCACAGCGTCACGCGTGAGGTCGCATAGTGCGACGACGTCGGGGCGTTCGAGCTCGACGTCGGCGTCCACGGATTCGCCGACGCGGCGGCCGACCTCGCGGTTGAACTCCGACTTGAACTCCTCCGCGTACTCAGCCGGCGTGACTTCGTCGAGCAAGCGTTCGTTCTCCTCCACCAACGGCTGCGGCCGCGTCCCCACGAGGTATCCCGAGAACTCGTACCCCTCCAGACGGCTGACGACCCTCTCCGCCCAGCTGTCGACATCGGTGAAGGCGTCGTCACACACCCAGCAGCTTTCGGGTTCGGTGTAGTCCTCGTCGTCCTCCAGCGCGATGGTTGTTCGTAGGCTGCGGCCGCGTTCGTCGTTGCCGAGGCCGAAAGACAGCTTAGCGAACCTGCGGCCGAGGCAGTGGTCGCATATCTCGCCTTCCTCGAGCACCCGCCGCGCCTCTTCGAGTACGTCCATCTAACGTAAATCTGGAGCCGGCGGTGTATCAAGCTTTCAACATATCTCCCGGAGCTCCACCGAACTTACAATCGTGGAGGTGGAAAACAGGCTGTGTCGTACTCCGAAAGATGGCAGAACTACCGCAGGAAGACGGTGGCGGAGTTCCGCCGTGCGTTCGACGAGGACCACACGTCGCATCAGGTCGCGCTGTCGTTCTCGATAGGTGTGTTCTTGACGGCGATGCCGACGCTCGGCACAGGTGTTCTGATGATGGTGGGGCTCGCGTACTACTTCGCCTGGATGAGCAAGGTTGCTTTGTTCTGCGCCGTCCTCATCCTCAATCCCCTGGTGAAGCCGTTCGTCTACGTCGCCAGCTACTGGCTCGGAGCCTTACTGTTCGGCACCGGCGACGTAACCTACTTCGACCGCCAGATGTTGAACTCAGCCGCCGAGATCCTCCGCAACCTCGTGCTCGGCAACCTCGCTATAGCTGTTTTCTTCGCCGTCGTCAGCTACTTCGCCGCATTAGCCGTGGTTACGGAGTACAGACGCCGTGACATCCACGTCGTAGAGGACGTCGCGGAAGAGGTAGTGGAGACGCTTGAGGAGAAGGTCGAGGAGACGGCTGTGGAAGAGAAAAGGTAGAGGAGACGGACCGAAAAATCTGATCTAGCTTCGGGGTTCAGTCGCCGCCAGGGCGTCCGACCTTCAGCTCCACGTCACCGGTTCCGATCTTGATGGGTTGGCCGACGATGACGTTCTCCGTGACTCCGTTCAGGTCGTCGTCTTCGCCGTGGACGGCGGCGTCGAGGAGGTGGTTGACGGTGACCTCGAACGCCGCCCGCGACAGTACGCTGCCTTTCGAACCAGAGATACCGTGACGTCCGATGCTCTGGAGGTCGCCGGTCGTCGTCATCGCGTCGGCGACGAGCATCACGTGTCGTATGTCTACCTCGAGACCCTGTTCACCCAGCGTGCTCACTATCTCCTCCACCACGGTGTTACGGGCGGCTTCGATACCCAATGCCTTCTGCATCTCGTGGAGGTTGTTGGTCTTCGTCCGCGTCGAGTCGACGCCTTCGACCTTCAGCGCTTTCTTGAACTTCGAACCCTCGGTGTACAGAACGTACTCCTCGTCGCCGTCCTCGACCTCCTCCTTCCGGATGACGACGCGTTCTACGCCGTCGATGCCTTTGAACACGACCTCACGTAGCTCCTCCACCAATTGCAGGAGCTCGCGGTAGGACGGTGAGTCGGGGCCGAACGACATCGACTCCTCGTCCACGGATACGTCTAACTCTTCCTCTATGGACTCCGCCACCTCCTCCCGCGAGAGCTGGCGTTCCTCCAGCGCTTCCTCGTCGAGGTCGACGGCTACCTGCATGTCGGCGACGTCGATGGAGAGGTCGCCGATAGACAGGACGTCGGTGGCTTCGAGCTCCCAGACGACCTCCCTCGCTTTATCGCGGTCGCCCGCGTACTCGTCCTCGAGGTAGACCGTCATCATCGGGGTGTCGGGTTCCTTCCGCGCATCCACGAGCTCTATCAACCGCGGCAGCCCCTGTGTGACGTCGATCTCGGCGACGCCGGCGTAGTGGAACGTGTTCATCGTCATCTGTGTCCCTGGTTCGCCGATGCTCTGCGCGCTCACGGTTCCAACAGGTTCTAAGGGGTCGATGCGCGTCTGCTCGTACCGTTCGTAGACGGCGTCAGCTACCTCCACCGCTTCCTCGTCGCTGAGGCTGCGTTCCTCCGCGGTAGCGCGGACCTTCTCACGGAGCCTCTCGGGTAGCTCGCTGTCGTCGAGATGTTCCTCCAGCGACATCAGTCGTCACCTCCTGCGGGAGCTTCGTCGGCGTCTAGGACGCGGTCTGCTATGGCGTCGACGTCGACTGCGTCGCCGTCCGGCATCTTCATGGGGTCGGTTCCGTCTTCACCGTACTCGAACTGGACGATGTCGTTCTCGCTGTTCCGGACGGTTCCGTCGTACTGCGCCTCCAGCTCCTGCAGGGCGTTGATGAGACGGCGCTGGAGGTATCCGCTCTTCGACGTCCTGACGGCGGTGTCGACGAGTCCCTCGCGTCCACCCATCGCGTGGAAGAAGAACTCCCTGGGTTCCAGGCCTTCCTTGTAGCTGTGGCGGACGAAGCCGCGTGCGTCGGCGCTGAGGTCGTCTTCCTTGAAGTGCGACAGCGTCCGGTTCTCGTACCCTCGGTTGATGCGTTCGCCGCGCACCGCCTGCTGGCCGACACATCCAGCCATCTGAGTGAGGTTCAACATCGAACCTCGGGCTCCGCTGTCCGCCATCACCACTCCCGGGTTGTCGTCCTCTAGGTACTGCTCCGCTATCTCACCCGCGCTGTCACGGGCTTTGCCGAGCGCCTGCATTATCTTCATCTCCAGCGTCTCCTCCAGGCTCCGTCCAGGCAGGCTTTCGAGCTCGCCGCGTTCGTAGGTCTCGATCAGGCGTTCGACCTCTTCCTCGGCTTCCTCGATGCCGACGTCTATCTCTTCACGGGCTTCCTCCGGCAGGTCCTCGTCGCTGATGCCGAAGCTGAAGCCGAAATGCATTATCGACCGTATCGCGAGGCTGCTGACGTCGTCGATGAACCGCGCGGTCCGGTCCATCCCGTAGATCTTAGCCACGGTCTCCACTATCTCGCCGACGAAGCTGCCGACGGCGTCTTCGTCGATGGTTCCTTCGAGGAGCTCGCCGTCCTCGATGACGACGGTGTCGCCGGCGCTGCTCTCGAACTCCATGTCGAGGCCGTCCGGCAAGAGCAAGCTGAAGACGGTGTCTCCGTACCAGTGCTCGTCTCCATCTATCTCTTCGTCGGCTTCCGGTAGCTCGGTGACGCTGGTCTTCCTGAGGAGGTCGAGCGCCTGACTTTCGTCGAACAGCTCCTCCTCGTGCGTCAGCAGGTAGGTTCCGCTGATGTGGTCCTGTATGGCGCCGATGATGGGGCCGCCGAAACGCGGACTCAGGATGTGTTCCTGCACCTTCATCAGTACCTCGGCTTCCGCGAGCGCTTCCTCGCTCTGGACGACGTGCATGTTCATCTCGTCGCCGTCGAAGTCCGCGTTGTACGGTGGACACACCGTGGTGTTGAGGCGGAAGGTCTTGTACGGCATCACGACGACCTCGTGCGCCATCATCGACATCCTGTGCAGCGACGGCTGCCGGTTGAACAGCACTACGTCGCCGTCGGTGAGATGTCGTTCCACGGTCCAGCCGAGGCCCTGCGGGTCGGCGTCGTCGTCGGACGCGCCGGCTTCTTCCTCTTCTTCGTCGCCTTCCCCGGCCATCGGACCCGCTCCCTCGGGCGTCAGCATCCGTTCGGCGAGCGCCTCCGCGTTCTTGTCCTTCACCTTGAGTCGGCGGCCGTCCTCGCGTTTCACGTAGTTCGCGCCGGGGTGGTCTTCGGGTCCGCGTCGGACGTACTCGACTATCTCCTCGATGTTGTTCTCCGTGACCTTCACCTTCAACGTCATCTCCTTCGCTATCTCCTCGGGCACCCCTACCTCGTTCACGGATATCGTGGGGTCGGGGCTGATGACGGTGCGCGAGCTGAAGTTCACGCGTTTACCCGACAGCGAGCCGCGGAACCGGCCTTCCTTGCCCTTCAATCTCTGGCTCAGGGTCTTCAGCGGGCGGCCGCTGCGGTGGTGCGCCGGCGGGGTGCCGCTTATCTCGTTGTCGACGAACGTGGTGACGTGGTACTGCAGCAGCTCCCAGAGGTCCTCGATTATCAGCTGCGGCGACCCCGCTTCGCGGTTCTCCATGAACCGCTGGTTGATGCGGATGATGTCGACGAGCTTGTGGGTCAGGTCGTCTTCGCTGCGTTGGCCGCTGTCGAGGGTTATGCTGGGTCGCGCGGTCACCGGCGGCACCGGCAGCACGGTGAGTATCATCCACTCGGGTCGTGCGCGGTCCGCGTTGATGCCGAGAACCCTGAGGTCGTCGTCGGGGATGCGTTCGAACCTGTCGCGGATGTCGCTCGGCATCAGCTTCTGCCCGTCCTCGTAGTACGTCGTGGGTTTGTCGTGTTTGACGTCCTTCTGCTCGGCTTCGCAGTGCGGGCAGGTGCCGGCTTTCCGCGCGCTCCGTATCGCGCTTTTCATGACGTCGCTGACGTCCTCCTCTAGCTCGCGAGCGGTCTCGAGCTTCTCCCTGTACTCCTCTTGTTGGCTGTCGTCGAGGAGGAGGCGGGCGCAGTCGTGACAGGTGCCGCGGAGGAGGCGGCGGATGAGCTTGCTGAAGCCCGGGTGGACGACGGGCGCCGCTAGCTCGATGTGGCCGAAATGCCCCTCGCACCGTCCAGACCGTTTGCCGCAGGTCTTGCACTGTAAGCCGGGGTCGATGACTCCGAGACGTGGGTCCATCAGTCCCATGTCGATGGGGAATCCGTCGTCGTCGTAGGTGTCGGCGGTGATTATCTTCGTCACCGACATGTTCCTGTACTCCTCCGGACTCATGAGTCCGAACTCGATGGTCTCGATCGTCTTGGGGGTGGTTCTCTGACTCATCTTATACTGCGTCCTCCAGTTCTAGTCGTGGCGCTATTCCAAGCGACCTCATCTCGTCGAGCAGCAGCTTGAACGCGTAGCTCATCTCCACGCTGTGTATGTCGCTCTCTTCCTCGCAGCTCTGGCAGTAGACTCGGTTCTGTCGGACGTCCTCCGTCCCCGTCATCCCGCATTCTCCGCAGACGTAGATGTACTCGCGGTCGCTTTCGTCGAGCAACCTGTCTTTCAGCGTGAGTGCGGCGCCGTGTCCGATGAGGACGTCGCGCTCCATCTCCCCGATACGTAGTCCGCCTTCGCGGGCGCGGCCCTCCGTAGGCTGACGGGTGAGCACCTGGACGGGGCCGTGGCTTCGGGCGTGTATCTTGTTGGAGACCATGTGGTGGAGCTTCTGGTACATGATGATGCCTGTGTACACTTCGGCTTCCACTTTCTCGCCGGTGATACCGCTGTACATCTCCTCCTTGCCGCTGTGTTTGAAGCCCCGATCTTCGAGGCCGTCGCGTAGGTCGTCCTCGTCTTCACCGGTGAAAGCTGTGCCGTCGACTCTGCGTCCTTCGAGCGCGCCGACCTTGCCGCCGAGCATCTCGAGCACGTGTCCTACGGTCATACGCGACGGTAGTGCGTGGGGGTTGATGATGAGGTCGGGGACGACGCCGTCCTTGGTGAACGGCATGTCCTCCTGCGGTGCGATGTGTCCGGTGACGCCTTTCTGTCCGTGGCGGCTGGCGAACTTGTCACCCATCTCGGGGACGCGTTGGTCGCGGACCTTGACCTTCGCTATCTTGTTGCCTTCTTCGTTCTCCATCACGATGACGGTGTCGACGATGCCGCTTTCGTTCGACCTGACGGTGACGCTTGTTTCACGTCGTTTCTGCGGGCTGATTCCACCCATCTCGTCGGGTTCCTCGAGGAAACGCGGCGGCGACGTCTTCCCGATGAGTACGGCGTTCGAGTCCACGGGTGTCTCGGGGTTGATGAGGCCGTCTTCGTCGAGATCAGTGTAGGCTTCCTCGCCGCGGTGGCCGCGGACGTCGTCGTCGGGTATCTCGAACCTGTCTTTCTGACCGCCGGGGTAGTGCCGGCCTTCGCCTTCGTACGTCCGGAAGAAATGAGATCTGGCGAGCCCTCGTTCTATGCTGCCTTTGTTGAGGACTAGGGCGTCCTCTATGTTGAAGCCCTCGTAGCTCATGACGGCGACGACGAAGTTCTGGCCCGCGGGGCGTTCGTCGTAGTTTATCTGGTCGCTGGTCTGCGTCTTCACCATGGGTTTCTGCGGGTAGTGGAGGAGGTGGCTCTGTGTGTCGGCGCGGACGCGGTAGTTCGCGGATGGTAGGCCGAGACACTGCTTCACCATGCCGGCTCCCATGGTGATACGTGGTGATGCGTTGTGCTCGGGGTAGGGTATCATCCCTGCTCCGATGCCGAGTATCAGCGAGGGCTCTATCTCCATGTGAGTGTGGTCCATGGTGACCTCCGTCTCGTCGACTGCGACGAGGATGTCCTCCTCCTCGTTTGCGTCGATGTACTCGACGAGTCCGGCTTCGACGAGGTCGTCGAACTCTATCTCGCCTTCCTCCAGCATCTCGACGTGTTCTTCGTCGACGAGTGGTTCGCCGTCCTGGACTACTATGAGGGGGCGGCGGGCGCGTCCGGGTCCGGTCTCGATGAAGACCTCATCGGTGTGGCTGTCCTTGTTGATGTTGACCTGGTTGCTTATCTCTCCTCTCCGACGCGACAGCTTCAGGCTGTCCACGAGCTTCTCCGGATCCTCGTGGGTTCCTACGAGGCTTCCGTCTACGTAGACCTTGGATTTCTCTTGCATTGGTTCAGTCTCCTCCTGTGTCGGGGTTGGCTTCTATCTCCTCGGTGCTGGCTTCCTGGATGACCTCCTCCTCTGCTTCTCCTTCTTCCTCTGAGTCGGCTTCCTCTCCTTCGACTTCTTCTTCGGAACTCGCTTCTACGTCTTCGGCTTCCTCCTCTGCTTCGGGAACGGGTTCCTCTCCCTCCCCGGGCTCCTCGCCGTCTCCTTCCTCTGCTCCGTCTTCCTCGCCTTCTTCCTCGCCTTCTTCCTCGTCTTTTTCGTCGTCGTCCTTCCGTTCTTCCTCCTGCTTCCTCCGCATCTCCTCGGCCTCGCGTTCGCGTTTCTCCTTCGCCTCCTTCAGACGTTTACGCTGGTCCTCGCTGACCTCGTGCGCGATGGGTTCGACGTCGAGCTCCGTCAACGTCTCCGCGAGGTTGCTGGTGTCTTCGATGCCTTTGCTGATCTCTACGCTCTGCGCGAAGTTCTTGACGAGCCCGCAGTTCGGTCCCTCGGGGGTCTCGCCGGGGCAGATCCGTCCCCACTGCGTGCTGTGGAGGTCGCGTGCTTCGAAGTGCGGCTGCGCCCTCGAAAGCGGTGAGACGACGCGTCGGAGATGCGACAGCACGGCCATGTGGTCGGCGCGGTCGAGCAACTGGGCGACGCCGCTGCGGCCGCCGACCCAGTTACCGGTGGCGAGCGGGTGTTCGAGGCGTTCGGTGAGGACGTCGCTTCGGACGACGGTGTCGACCCTTAGCTCGCGGTTGCGCATGTTCGCTCGTTCGAGCTGGTACTTGACGTCGCGTGCGAGCTTGTTGATGCCGACCCTGAAGAGGTCCTCCATGAGGTCGCCGCTTATCTTCAGCCGTTTGTTGCTGTAGTGGTCCTTGTCGTCGGGTGTGCGGCGTCCGAGCGCGAGCTCGAAGCAGGTCTCCGCCATCCGGCAGAGGTAGTGTGCTTTCGCGAGCCGGACTTCGAGGTCGTCGTCGCTGACTCCGTCGAGGTGAGGGAGGAGGTATCGGTCGATGACGTAGTCCGCTCGTTTCTGCTGGTACTCCCTGGCCTGTCCGCGGGCGACCTGTTTCCCGAGCTTCTCCATCGCTTCCTCGTGGGTCTCTACCTCGGCTTCCTCGAGGTTCTCGAGCATGTACTTCACTATCTCGGGGTCGTTGCTCACGCTCTGGACGATGGCTTCGTCGGTCTCGAGCCCGAGCGCTCGGACGAGGGTGACGAAGTTTATGTTGTTGCTCACCGAGGGGAAGTTGACCTCTAGGAGGCTGTCGCGTCCGCGTTCGACGACGACGAGGGCGCGGTATCCCTGTCGGTGGCTGAAGACCTTCGCGACCTGTATCTCGTCGCCGTACTTGGTGTCTTTCTCGGCGAGGATGGTGTTGGGTGCGAGGTCCTCGCTGGTCATGAGGACGCGTTCGCTGCCGTTGACGATGAAGTAGCCGCCGGGGTCCTCGGGGTCCTCCCCGAGCTCGATTATCTCTTCGTCGCTGAGGCCTTCGAGGTTGCAGTTGTTCGACCTCATCATGATGGGGAGGTCGCCGATGTAGGTCTCCGTCGGCTCATACTCCTTGTCACCCTCGACGATCTGCATCTCCATGAACATCGGCGCGCTGTACGTTATGTTCCGGAGGCGGGCTTCCTGCGGGTACAGGGGTTCCTCGCTGCCGTCGGCTTCCTGAACCTTCGGCGTGCCCACGCGGATGTTGCCGAGGGCGACGAACACCTCTTCCTCTCCTTCCTTCTCTCCGATGTCGGTGTCGATGGTCTCCTGTTCGTCGATGACCCTCTGCATCCCGTGTTCGAGGAAGTTGTTGAAGGACTCTATGTGGTGTTCTGCGATGCGGTCTGCGCTGAAGTAGGCGTCGGCGATCTTACGTGTCTCCATCATGTTTTGAGGGGGTGGTGGGGGTGGCTGCTGGGTCTGTCTGTGGTCATTCGTCGACGACTATCCTGTAGGCTATGGCTTCGTCGGTGGTCCAGCTCTCGCGGACTATCTTGAGGACATCTCCGGGTTCGGCGTCGAGCTCCTTGACGGCGGCGTCCAGCCTCCCTATCTTGGGTAGGTCGGTCTTCTTGATGTCGTATCTCTCGAGCAGTTCTTCGACTTCGTCGTCGTCGAGCACGACGTGTTCCGGGACGAGCTCGTGGTCGAGTACGTCGTATCTGGCCATTCAGACACCCTCCGGTGGAAAATCATCTGTCATCAGGTGTGACTTGTTAAGTCAGGCACCCATTAAACTTTTATCTTTTGTACTCGTATGGGGTTGGTTGGCGTCTGTCGCGTGGGGCCGGGTCGTCGCGAGGCCGGAGCCCCCGTATCTCAGAGGTCGCCCCAGGCCTTGAACGCACGCCCCCATCCGGTTACGTCGGCTATCCATCTTGCGGCCACCATCTTCTTCATGAACCGGCCGGGTAGGCCGCCGAAGGTCTCGACCGGGCAGAACATGACGTCGTGTCCGACGGCGTCTTCTCCGACGGATATCAGGGTTCCTTTGTCCTTGTGAGTCCACTCCTTGAGCTCTCTGTCTTCGATGGTTCTGACGACGTTCTCGGCTGCGACGGGTGCTGCTCCCCACGCCGCCTGCGCGGTGGGTGGAGCCATATCTCCGTTCTGGTCTACGAGCGCGCAGTCTCCGAGCGCGAAGATACGGCTGTCGGTGGTGGTGAAGTCCTGCGCCGCGTCGAGTCTGTTGCTGCGTTCGTCTCTTTCGACATCTATCTCCTTCGCCGCGTCGGGACCGGTGATGCCGCCCGTCCAGAGCAGGAGGTCGTAGTCGAGCTCGACCTTGTAGCTCTCTCCGTCGTCCTGCTCTCCGACGTAGACGGTCTCTTCGTCGACCTCGCCGATGAAGTCCCCTGTCATTATCTTGACGCCTCGGTCGACGAGCATGTTCGCGAGCCGTTTCTGCAGGCTGTCTCCTGCTCCTGGGAGCACGCTCTCCATACCTTCGACGAGGTAGATGTCGATGGCTACGTCGACGTGGTCGCGGTACTCGGCGAACTCGCCGGCGCTCTGTATACCGCTCAGGCCTGCGCCGCCTACGACCACCTGCGCGGGGTCGTCTTCCGTCGCGTCTTCCGCGGCTTCGGTGACGGCTTCGTGTATCTCGAGGGCGTCGTCGAGGGACTTCAGCGTCAACGCGTGTTCCTCGAGGCCGGGGATGCCGTAGAAAGCGGTGCGGCTGCCGAGGCAGACCAGTAGGTAGTCGTACTCCACGGCGTCGCCGTCTTCCAGCTCGACCACCTGGTTCTCTTCGTCGACGGCTTCCACGTGGCCTTCGACGAACTCCGTGGACTCGGACTTGATGTCGTCGACAGGGATGGTGATGCTCTCCTCGACGTCGGGGTCTCTGATGACCCGGTGGCTCTCGTGGAGGACGAGGTGGTAGTCGTTGTCGTCGATCCAGGTGACGTCGCCATCGTGTCGCTTCTCAAGCTTCTTGATGGCGCTGGCTCCAGCGTATCCGGCTCCAAGGACTACGACGTGGTCTGTCATGTTGGGGGGTATCCGACACCCGAACGTTATAGGTTCGGTTTCCCCCGACCTACATCTAAGAACATTACAGAACCGAGGTGCGGTCCGGCGACGGCGGAGTGTCGGGCTGCTCGGGCGAGTAGGTGGGGGGCTGGTCTCCGGAAGCTGTCGTCGAGCCCTGAATCTGTCGCTGTACGTGCGCTGTACGTGTCTGGAGGCGTAAGGACGAAGGGGGGGGGGAGGGGTCGTTCAGTCCGCTTCTACCGCGTCGTCGGCTTCCGCAACCGCGTCCTCTTCTTCGAAGCTCTCTACGTCGTAGAGGGTCCTCCGGCCGTCTGTGAGGCACGGCACCTGTTCGACGAGCCCTACCTCGCTCAACCTGTTGAGGGCGTACCTCACGGTGCGTACGGACAGACGGGTCTCGCCCGCGAGCTCCTTCTGCGTCATCTGTCCGTTGTACTCGAGGACCTTGTACACCAGCTTGGCGCTGGGTGGCAGGTCGTCTATCTTCTCCTCTACCTCACCGTCCGTGGCAAAAGCATTCACCAGTCATGCTCAACTCCTGTTACCCTCTTTCGGGTGCCTTCACTTAACCCTTTCCAAATCTTATGCTTTGCGTGAATATTCTGAAGCGGAATATTACCTGAGAGCATAAACGGTTCTCTGGTGGCTGTCAACAGCGGGAAAGCATTAAGGACTCGGGCGAAGACCAGGTCGCTAGCGATGCAGGAACCTCCGACGGCGAACACCGTCCTGACCCTGGCGGCGGCCATCCTCGTCGCAGGCTGCATGGGATACATGGTCGGAGATCCCGACCTCGAGACGCTGGAACCCGTGGAAGCCGAGGTCGACCTCCAGCAGGACGAACACGGCCACTACCTGACCATCCCCGAAGGAGAACCACTGGCCACGGAGAGCACCGCTGAACGACAGCTCCAGAACCCCGACGACGTAGAGTACCTGGAGGAAACAGGCGAGGTAACCTATCCCATGGCGTACGAAGGCGACGAAGCAGCGGAACACGAGATCGAATCACTGTACGCGTTCAAGGACTCCATCTGCGCACGAGCCGCGAGAGACGAGTTCCCCGACGTCCTCGAACGCCGCGACCTAGACTGGGGCAGCGTCGGCCTCACGTACGTAGACACCAGATGGGCGGTCTCGATATCCGCCGACACCGGAACCAGGGTGTTCGGCGGACGCGACCCGAGCAACACCGACGACGCCGAGGCAACCGCAGAGGAAACCGGATCATCAGGTGACGGGACCGAGGAACTCGTGGAGAACGCGCCAGAGTACGTCGAAACCCAGGTGGAGTGGCACGCCGAAGAGATGGAGTGGCGATGTACCGTACCCGTCGTCGTGAGAACCGGGTTCGAAGACTCCTCGTAGACGAAGTCAGTCTTCCTCTGGCTCCTCCGACAACGCACCCTCGACGAACTCGAAGTTTACGTAACCCTCGTCCACGAGAACTTCGGGAACGCGGACGCGGCCGTCCTCGGTCTGGTTCTGCTCCAGGATAGCGCATATGGTGCGCTGCGTCGCCAGCGCCGTCGAGTTCAGGGTGTGCGCAGTCCGGTTCTCCTCCCCGCGGATGCGGACGCCGAGCTTCCGCGCCTGGTAGCTCGTGCAGTTCGAACAAGACACCAGCTCCCGATACCGGTCCTGAGCGGGGAACCAGGCCTCGAGGTCGTACTTCTTCGCCGCGTTGTCGTTCATGTCGCCGGTGCAGACGTTCACCACGCGGTAATGCAGATCCAGCTCCCTGAACAACATCTCGAAGTTCCCACGTAGCTCCTCGAACACCTTCCAGCTGTCGTCGGGCTCCGAGAACACGTACTGTTCGACCTTGTCGAACTGATGCACGCGGAAGATACCCTTCGTGTCCTTCCCGTGGCTGCCGGCTTCACGGCGGAAACACGACGACACACCGGCGTACCTTAGCGGGAGCTCCGCCGGCTCCAGTATCTCGTCGAAGTGGTACGCCGCGAGCGTCTGCTCCGACGTCGCGATAAGGTACCAGGGCTCCTCCTCCACCGCGTACAGCTGCTCCTCGAAGTCGTCGAGCTCCGCCGCCGCCTCCATCGCCTCCTCACCCAGCATCTCCGGAGTACGCATCGGCGTGAACCCCTCCTCCACCAGCCGGTCTACCGCGAACCGCTGGAGCGCCATCTCCAGCTGCACCAATTCGTTCTTCAGGTAGTACTGCCGACTCCCCGTCACCTCCGCCGCCTTCTCCGTGTCCGCGAGATCCAGCTCCTCCACGACGTCCGCGTGCGGCGTCACCTCGAAACCATGCTCCGGAGGCTCACCCCACCGGTCGACCTCCACGTTGTCCTCCTCGTCCTCACCCTTCGGCACCGACTCGTGGAGGACGTTACCTATCTCGTAACGCAGGCTGTCCCGCCGCTCCTTCAGCTCGCGCTCCCGCTCCTCCAGCTCCGCTATCTCCTGCTTCAGCTCCTTCACCCGTTCTATCTCCTCCTCCGCGCTCTCCCCGCTCTGCTTCTTCTCCGCAACCTCGCGCGAGAGCTCGTTGCGTTCCGCGCGGAGGTCGTCGGCGTCCTGCCGCGCCTGCCTCCACCTCTCGTCGACCTCCACCACCTCGTCGACTCGGTCGGGTTCCTTGTCGCGCCGGCGTTCGCTCTCCCGTATCTTCTCCGCGTCTTCGCGGAAGTCTTCCATAGACAGCAAGGTTGCCGTAGAGTTGGACGTGTGGAGTTTAAAGCTTCCCTTGACGTTCCACGGGTCAGTATCGAGGTTTGCAAATTCGAATTAGTATCGGCTGGTATGGTGAAGGTTGAAGTTCCTACGGCATCAACAGGCTGGCAGCCCGGTATGGTTGAATCGCTTCTTTACGGTTTAATGGAACACAAGCATAATCTAACGACCCTATTTGGCAGGGGAGTTGGGGGTAGCGCTTCTTTCGCTCGCAGTTACGTTGTTTCTCTTTATGGGAACAGTGGCGGCCGAACCAGTAGAGATTGCGGATGCAGAAGACTTGGAGGATGTGGGGACAGACCTTACCGCGGAATACGTTCTCGTCGACGACATCGACGCGTCCGGTCTCGATAGGTTAGAACCGATTGGAGAACGCGAGGAAGGAGAGATGTTTATGGGGTCGTTAAACGGAAACGGGTACTCTATCTATAACCTCTCCGTCAACGGCGTTGACGAAGGATACGCAGGACTCTTCGCCGCAGTCGGTGAAGAAGGACAGATTGAGAACCTCGCGTTGGAGAACGTAGAGGTCCACGGCGACGACGTGACCGGCGGCGTCGTGGGGTACAACGCCGGAACAGTAGTGGAGTCCTTTGTCTCCGGTGACGTCGAAGGTGCCCGCACCGGCGGCCTCGTAGGCTGGAACAACGGTGCCGTCGTGGATGCTTACTCCACGGCGAACGTCTCCGGCAACGTAGCAGGAGGGTTGATTGGGGTGATAGATCTAGGTGGTGCATCGGGCTTCCTACCCGATGGGGATGTCGAGCCACAGACAGCGGTCGTCACCTCCTACACGGCAGGGGAGGTAGAAGGTGAAGATGCAGAGGGTGGGTTAGTCGGCTTCAGCGAAGTAGAGCTGTCGGACCCTAGAACCGTCTACCACGGCGTCTACTGGGACGTCGATGTCACCGGAGTTCACTACGGCATCGGTCAAGTCGCGGGCGTCGATGTTACGAACTCAGACGGATTCGGGGGCTCAGACGACGGTGACCTCACCATGAGCGAGCACCAGGGCACCGGTCTATCAACCGATGAGATGCAGGGAGACGCGGCGCGAGAATACATGGAGTTGTTCGACTTCGATGGAACCTGGGCCACCACGGAAGAATACCCAGAGCTTGCGCAACGAGGAACTGCTGTTGGGGAGGTCTACCTCGACGAGAGGCTGCCGGATGCCCGGGAAGAAGATTTCCGGGATGATGGCGAAGAGATGACTGGAGATGAACGGCCAGACGATCAAGGGCTACCTGGCTTCACCGTCTGGGCTGTGGTTCTGCTTATCGTCTCGGTCGCAGTCACCAGAATGGCTAGACGCTGAGATGAAGGAGGATTCTGAGCCGGAACCAGCAACCTATTTATGCTGCAGGGGACTACCGCGGGGTATGAGCAAGAACTCCAAGGCGAAGAAACGCCGGCTCGCGAAGAAGAACCGGCAGAACGTCCGCGTGCCCGCATGGGTGATGATGAAGACCGACCGCAACGTCACCAGGAACCCCAAACGCCGGAACTGGCGACGAAGCGACATAGACGAGTAGAAGGATGGAGGAACGCGTAATCACGGTACCCCTGAGGGACGCGAAGGACGCGCCGAAACCCGAACGCGCCGGTAAAGCGATGAAGATAGTCAGGAGCGACCTCGCCAAGCACTTCAGCGCACCGGAAGACGACGTCAACCTCGACGAATCCATCAACGAGGAGGTCTGGAGCCGCAGCCGGAGCAAGATACCCAGCAAGGTCCGGGTACGGGCCGCGAAGTTCGAGGACGGAGTGGTCGAGGCCGAGCTGGCGGACTGATGCTGAGAGCGAACTTCAACGGAAGCCCCTTCCTCGGAGTCTTCGCGGAAGCCACGGAAGACAGCTTGCTCGTCGCAAGCGGAGTAGACCACGGGGACGTCGCCGACGAGCTCGACGTCGACGCCGTATACAGCGGAACCATAGCGAACAGCAGCGTCATCGGCAGCACAGCCGTTGCCAACAGCCACGGTGCACTCGTCACCGACGACGCACTCGACCACGAGATAGAGAAGATAGAAGACGAAGCAGACGTACCGGTTACCCGGTTCCCCGGACCCCCGAACGCCGTCGGCAACTTCGTCCTCGCGAACGACGAAGCCGCCGCCGTCAGCCCCGGCCTCGACAGCGGGCAACGGGAAGCAGTGGAAGACGCCCTCGACGTAGACGTCGAACCCGCGACCCTCGGCGGCCTCGATGTCGTCGGAAGCGCAGCCGTCGCCACCACATCGGGAGTTCTCTGCCACCCCCGAAGCAGCGACGAAGAGCTCCGGACCATCGAGGACGTCTTCGACGTCCACGTCGACGTCGGCACCGTGAACTACGGCACGCCGCTCGTAGGCAGCGGCCTCGTCGCCA
The DNA here is from genome assembly GCA_028751075.1 of Euryarchaeota archaeon Ods02. Taxonomy (GTDB): domain Archaea; phylum Halobacteriota; class Halobacteria; order Halobacteriales; family Halorutilaceae; genus JAQZDA01. Next base: position 33,807 of record JAQZDA010000010.1, read on the forward strand.
ACACCAGGGGATACGTCGCCGGCACCGAGACCACCGGCCCCGAGCTCGGACGCATCGAAGAGACACTGGGGTTCGTCTGACCACCGAAACCCCGACCTCCTGACCCCTGGGAGACTGAAACCGCTGTTTCACCCTACGTAACCGCCTTAACCCCACCGCACCTGGTTCTGCGTATGCAGAACAGCATCGACCGCAGGAGCCTGCTCGCGTTCGCCGCATTGTCGGCGGCGTCCGGCTGCCTGCACGAACCCGACGAAGATGGCGAAGCCGACGGAACGGAAGACGCCGATACAGATATCTCAGGTGACGGCGACGCCGACGATGCATCCGACGTCGACGTCGAAGACGTGGAGTTCCCCGTGATAGAGGAGCTATTCACTTCTCCAGACGTAGGCCTCGACGTGCTCGCGCGGCAGGTGAGGGGGAACTTCACCTTCACCCTCGACCTCCTGCGGGAGCTGGCTGACGACGAACCCGAAGCCAACGTGTTCTACTCGCCGTACAGCGTGAGCGTCGCGCTCGCGATGGTTCAGGCGGGAGCGCGGGGCACCACCGCCGACGAGATACAGGAGACGATGCAGTACCTCGAAGGCGACGGCTTGCACGACGCGTTCGGCGCGCTCGAACGGGAGCTCGACGCGAGGAACGAGGAAGGCAGCGAGGTACAGGATCCGATGACGCCCGACGACGCCGACGACGGAGACGACGAGGAAGACCCGGCGTTCAGGTTGAACACCGCGAACCGGCTGTGGCCGCGCGACGACGTCGAGCTCGTCGAGAGCTACGTCGACCTTCTCGCCAGCGAGTACGACGCCGACCTCGAACCACTGGACTTCGCAGGTGCGCCGGAGGAGAGCCGCGAGCACATCAACAGCTGGGTCGCCGACGAGACCGAGGACCGAATCGAGGACCTCCTGCCGGAGGGCAGCGTCGACGGGCAGACGCCTCTGGTGTTGACGAACGCGGTGTACTTCAACGCGCTCTGGAGCTACCAGTTCGACGAGGCGAACACGAGCGCAGGCAGCTTCACCTCCATCGACGGCAGCGAACACGAGGTCGAGTTCATGAGGCAGAGCGTCGAGCTACCGTACGCGGAGGTCGACGGCCACCAGCTACTGGAGCTACCGTACGAGAACGGCGACACCAGCATGGTGCTCCTGCTGCCGGCGGAGGACGGCTATAGGGAGTTCGAACGGGGGCTCGACGTCGACACCGTAGGTGGGTTGCTCGACGAAGCCGGGCGTCCGGAGGTGGAGATGGAGGTGCCGAAGTTCCGCGTTGAAAGCGAGTTCGCGCTGTCCGACGTCCTCCAGAGCCTCGGGATGGAGACGGCGTTCACGGCCGACGCTGACTTCAGTGGTATCGGCGACGTCGGCTGGCTCGACGAGGTGTTCCACGAATCATTCGTGGACGTCGACGAGAAGGGCACCGAGGCAGCGGCGGCGACCGCCGCGGTCTTCTTGGAGAGTGCGCCACCTGATCACGTCGAGGTATCCTTCGACCGTCCGTTCCTGTTCTACGTCCGCGACCGGCCGACGGAGACCCCGTTGTTCTGGGGGCGCGTCGTCGACGGCGGCGACCTCGACGGCGACTAACCCTCTCGCGAAGCCCCGGCGCCGCGTGACTCTCTCGGGACATCCGCGGTCGAACCAAGCACACTTATACATCCGAGAGCACTTCCATGAAACATGACTGAGTACGAGGTCACGGGAGAGTTCGAGCCCGGAGGAGAACGCAGGAGCTTCACCACTACGGTGGAGGCGGAGAACGAGGACGTGGCGCGCGAACGCGTCTACAGCAACCTCGGCAGCAAACACAGGCTGAAGCGCAATCAGATAGAGATCGAAGCCGTTACAGAGGCAGCGGAAGCGGGTGCTAGCTAGATGGCGGGAGCTAACCAGGACGTACAACGGCTCAGCCAGGAGTACGAGGAGCTCGGTGAAGCCATCCAGCAGCTTCAGCAGGCGAAAGCCCAGGTGGAAGCCCAGATAAACGGATGCGAGGGCGCGGTCGAGAGCCTGGAGTCCATCGACAGCGGCGAAGACATACTTGTCTCCCTCGGAGGCGACACCCGGATACGCGCCAACGTGGAGGACATCGAAGAGGTGTTGGTAGGCGTCGGAGCCGACGTCACCCTGGAGCTCGAACGCGGGGAAGCCGTGGAGCAGCTGGAGGAGAAGATAGACAAGCTCGAAGCCCAGAAGAAGGATCTCGACGCGGAGATACAGGACAAGGAGGAGCGGCTTCAGGAGGTCGCTCAGCAGGCGCAGCAGGCGCAGCTCGGTAGATAGAACAGATGTTCGACGGCCTCAGAGACAAGCTCGACGAGTTCCGCGAGGACGCCGACGAAGCCGTCGAAGAAGCCGAAGACTCCGAAGACAGCTCTGAAGAGGCCGTCGAGGCGGACGTTCAGTCGGAATCAGCCGACGACGTCGACGCAGAAGCCGCCGAGGAAGCAGCTGAAGACGCTGCCGGTGAACCCGAGCCCGATGAAGCCTCGGGCTCGGGTTTCGCGGGGAAGGCGAGGAGCCTCGTCGGCGACCGCGCGTTCGTCATCGACGAGGAGAGCCTCGACGGCCTTTTGGAGGAGCTAGAGATAGCGCTGTTGAGCAGCGACGTCGAGGTCGAGGTCACCCGCGAGATCAAGGACAGGGTGCGCGACAGCTTGGTCGGCGAGAAGAAGCACTGGCGGGAGAGCAAGGAGGACCTCGTCGTCGACGCGCTCCACGACGCACTCGTCGACGTACTAGAGGTCGATGGCTTCGACTTCGACAGCTACGTACAGGACGCCGAGAAACCCGTCGTAGTCGTGTTCACCGGCGTCAACGGCGTCGGCAAAACAACCTCTATAGCGAAGATAGCGGAACGGCTGGAGAACCAGGGTCTGTCGTCGGTGATGGCGAACGGAGACACCTACCGCGCCGGCGCCAACCAGCAGATACAGGAGCACGCTGAAGCCCTCGACAAGAAGGTCATCGTCCGCGAACAAGGCAGCGACCCCACCAGCGTCATCTACGACGCCGTCGAACACGCGGAAGCCAACGACGTCGACGTAGTGTTAGGTGACACAGCCGGCCGCCTCCACACCAGCGACGACCTCATGAAACAGCTGGAGAAGATCGAACGCGTCGTCGAACCCGACCTCACCCTGTTCGTCGACGAAGCCGTCGCAGGACAGGACGCCGTAGAACGCGCCAGGGAGTTCGACAGCGCCGCCGAGATAGACGGCGTAGTGCTCACGAAAGCCGACGCCGACGCCCAAGGCGGCGCCGCCATCAGCATCAGCCACGTCACCGGGAAACCCATCGTCTTCCTCGGGACAGGACAGGGATACAGTGACCTCGAGGAGTTCGACGCCGAAGAGCTCGTCGACCGATTGTTGGAACGCGGCGGCTGACGTAGGAGACGAAGCTACAGAGGTTTCGTCAGGAACGCCTTCAGCTTACGCCCACCTCCTGCGGCGAACTGACGTAAGCTGTACCTCCACGGCGTCCTCCTTCCACCGACCTCCGTCCTACAGGCTTTTATCGCCTCCATAACCTCGTCTGCCGTGGCTTCGTCGGCGTCCACGATGGTGTACGCCTGCCCCACCATGTCGACGATGTGGGCGTCGCTTCCGGCGACGACGGGTAGATCTCGTCGGCGGGCGAACCGTCTGGCTTTCCGGTTCGACAGCCCCGTCAGCAAGCGGCTGTTGTATATCTCTACGGCGTCGCAGTTTTCGACGCCGCCGACGCCGTGACGCAGGCGCTGGAAGGGATGAGGGATGCAGGCGACGCCGCCGAGCGCGCGAATCTCCTCGATGGTGTCCTCCACCGACCGGTTCATCTCCGGAGCTTCCTCGACGTTCCACGCTAACACGTGGCCTTTCGACGTCGACACCTCGACTCCGGGTATCGCTGTGACGTCGTACCCCTCCGCGAGCTCGACGGCCTTCAAAGAGTTCTCTATCTGATCGTGGTCGGTTACCGCGAGAACTTCGAGCCCGACTTCGTCAGCGCGAGCGAGTATCTCGTCGAGGCTTCCTTCGGCGTCGTACGACGCCTCCGAATGCAGATGTAGGTCGGCTTTCAACATCTGTTGGAACCTCGGTAAGTGATATCTACGTCAGACGAGGTCTTCGACCTTCTCCGCAACCTCCATCGGCGTCTCCGCCACTTCGACGCCGGCGTCCTTCAACGCCGTCATCTTGCTTTCGGCGGTGCCGGTTCCTCCGCCGCTGACGATGGCGCCCGCGTGACCCATTCGTTTGCCAGGTGGCGCGGTGCGTCCGGCGACGAAGCCGACGACGGGTTTCGACGCGTGTTCCTCGATCCACTCCGCCGCCTGTTCCTCGTCGCTGCCGCCTATCTCGCCGACGAGGGTTATGACTTCGGTCTCGGGGTCGTCTTCGAACGCCCTGAGCGCGTCGATGAAGTCGGTGCCGATTATTGGGTCGCCGCCGATGCCGATGACGCTGCTCTGTCCGATGCCGCGGCTGCCGAGGCTGTCCACTAACTGGTACGTCAGGGTGCCGCTGCGGCTGACGAGTCCGACCTCGCCGCTGTCGAAGATGTCGCCGCTCATGATACCGACCTTCGCCTCCCCAGGGGTTATGACGCCGGGGCAGTTCGGCCCCACCAGTCGGGTGTCGACCTCCTGCAGTCGGCGGTTCACCCTTATCATGTCGTGTTTGGGGATGCCTTCGGTGATGGCTACGCAGAGGTCGAGGTCAGCGTCCAGAGACTCCATGACTGCGTCGCTGGCGAACGCCGGCGGCACGAAGACGACGGAGGCGTTCGCGTCCTCCATCTCGACGGCTTCCTCGACGGTGTCGTAGACGGGTACGCCTAACACCTCTTCCCCGCCTTTACCGGGTGTGACGCCTGCGACGACGTCTGTGCCGTACTCCTGCATCCTTTAGGCGTGGAACCCGCCTTCGTCGCCGGTGATACCCTGCACCACGAGTCGGGTGTCGTCTCCCACGAGGACGGACATCAGCTGTCACCTCCGGCGAGCTCGACGGTGCGTTGGACGGCGCCTTCGAGGCTCTGCTCAACCTCGACCTTCGACGTCAACAGCTTCCGACCTTCCTCTTCGTTCGTCCCCGTCAACCTCACTACGAGGGGTTTCGGTAGCTCGTCGAACTCCTCCAGCGCTTCGTTGATGCCTTCCGCTACCTCGTCGCATCGGGTGATGCCGCCGAAGATGTTGAACACCACGGCTTCGACGTTGTCGTCCTCGAAGACGAGGGAGAGGGCGTCGCGGACGCGGTCGGCTTTCGCGCCGCCGCCGATGTCGAGGAAGTTCGCCGGCGACCCTCCGTAGTGGTCGACGAGGTCGAGCGTAGTCATCACGAGTCCGGCGCCGTTGCCGATGATGCCGACGTCCCCGCTCAAACGTACGTAGTCGAAGCCTTTGTCCGAGGCTTTCGCCTCGAAGGGGTCGTCGAACGCTTCCTCCTCCATCTCCGCGAGCTCCGGTTGACGGTAGAGCGCGCTGTCGTCGATGTTGAAGACGGCGTCTGCGGCGACGACATCGCCGTCTCCGGTGACTACGAGGGGGTTTATCTCGGCGTCGTCGGCGTCCGAGCCGCTCCAGAGGGTGTAGAGGGTGTCGAGCACACCGCTCACGTCCCGCGCCACCTCGCGGTCGACGCCTGCTCCGTAGACGACGCGTCGGTTCTGGTATCCCAGGAGGTCGTACGCGGGGTCGACGTGCTCCTTCGCTATCGCCTCCGGGTATTCCTCCGCGACCTCTTCGATGTTGACGCCTCCGCGCGACGACACCATAGCCACCGCCTCTCCTTCACCTCGGTCGAGGGTGACGCCGACGTAGAGTTCGTCGTCTATGTCGACGGCTTCCTCCACCAGGACCTCCTCGGTGAGTTTTCCTTTGATCTCCATCCCGAGTATCTCGTCTGCGACGGTGTACGCTTCGTCGGGGGTTGATGCGAGCTTGATGCCGCCGGCTTTCCCGCGGCCGCCGACGTGCACCTGAGCCTTCACCGCGACCTCGCCACCTATCTCCTCCGCTATCTCCCTTGCTTCCTCCGGCGTTCCGGCGACGCGTCCTTCCGGCGTCGGTATGCCGGCGTCGGCGAACACCTGCTTCGCCTGGTACTCGTGCAGCCTCATGGGGTGAAGGTGTGGGGAAAACTCCTTAACGTTACCGTAACCTCGACGTGGTGTTCGATGGAGGATAAGCTGCTCGTCCCGGTTGCAGTCGCTTACCTGTAGCGGAGCATGAACAACGTCAATGCGAGCAACCCTGCTACGGCGGTGAATCCAGGCAGTCCTTCGCCGTCGTTGTCACCGCCGTCTTCGCCGTCGTCTTCGTCGGAGGCGGTGATCTCGATGTTGCGGTCGCTGAAGTGGTCGAGCGCGACGAGCACCTGTGCGTGCGACTCCGCTGACGTCTCACCGACGACCTTGTAAGCGGGTGCGTCGCCGTCGACTGCGGCTTCAAGGTCCGAGTACGTGTCGACCTCTGTCGCGGCTTCACCGTCTACTTCTACGTCGAACGCCTGGCTGCTGCCGACTGCGGCTTCGCTCACCGTGGTCATCACGACTTTACCGTCGGCTTCGACGCGAGACACCTCGACCTCTACTTGGTCTCTGCCGGTGTTGCGTCCTTCGGCTTCGACGTCCTCGAGGTAGGTGGCTCCGTCGACTTCGGTGTGGTCGCCGACGAACTGAACTTCGGCGGCCGCGTTACCGTTCGCGACGATGCGTTCCTGCCTTCTGTCGTCCTGCGTCTTTCCCTCGGTGTAGGCGCGGAACACCATGCGGGCGTCCTCACCGAGATGCGCGGTGACGTCGCCTTCGTCGTTGACGTCTACCTCGCCGTCACCGACGACGATGTAGCTGCCTTCGACTCCGTCTTTCTCGGTGGAGACGATGACGTCTGACCTCGCTTCGGCTTCCGCGTTCGCCGGTACTTCGACCTGGACGAGCTGTTCTTCGCCGCCTGCTTCGAGCACGAGCACTGCGTTGCTGTTGTCGTGCGCGGAGAGGCCGGCAGAGCCTTCGAAGTCGACGTTCGCGCTGGTTCGCGCCGTCGCCGTCGCAGCCACGCTCGCACCAGCTATGTTGGATACTGCTCCGAGGTCGATTCCGGCGCCGATGCCGACTCCGACTCCTCCGGTGCCTCGTGCTTCGGCGTCGCTACGAGCTTCAACCTCGGCGCTGGTGAACATCTGCTGGCCGTCGACCTGGTAGTCGACGACGGCGTTGTCCGTCGTCTCGAACGATACATGGGTTCCGGCGTAGCCCTCCGCCTGCTGTGCGCTGGTTACTGCGGATGCGGCACCCAACAGAAGGAAGGCTGTCAGGATGGCTACGGTGAACTTTCTAGTATGCGTCATCGGTGAACAGTGCCGCCCTCACCTCAAACCTGTTCGGTTGACAGTCCAAGTACTTGACTGACCAAGTACGCGCCGGTTACTTGGTAGCTCTATGATACACGGCGGCAGTTCCTCGGTTCCGATGAACCAGACAGCAGACGTGAAACCGACCGAGACAGGTTGAAGCTCTGGAAGCTGCGTCTACCGACGGCGCATGGCGAACAACGTCACCGCGAGCAACGCAGCGACGACTGTGAAGCCAGGTAGTCCCTCGTCCTCGTCGTCCACGGCTTCGTCTTCTTCATCTGCGTCGTCGACTTCCTCGTCATCTACTTCTTCGTCGTCAGTCTCCTCGTCGTCTACGTCGTCAGCTTCCCCATCGTCGTCTGCCTCGGCGTCTTCATCGTCTTCTTCGTCTGCGGAGGCCACTGTGAAGCTACGTTCGCTGAAGTGGTCGAGGGCGACGAGAACCTGTGCGTGGGATTCCGCACTGGTTTCGCCGACGACCTTGTACGCGGGTGAGTCACCTTCAGCCGCTGCCTCTAGCTCGCTGTAGCTGTCGACCTCGACGGCGGCTTCACCGTCTACTTCTACGTCGAACGCTTCGCTCGCTCCGACCGCGGCTTCGCTGACGGTGGTCAAGACGACCTTGCCGTCGGCCTCCACCCGGGAGACCTCGACCTCGACGCGGTCTTCACCGGGGTTCTCACCTTCAACGTTTTCTACGTCGTCGAGATACGCGGCTCCGTCCACCTCCTCGTGGTCTCCGACGAACTGAACTTCGGCGGCGGCGTTACCGTCGGCTATTATGCGCTCCTGCTCCTCGTCGTCCTCGGATGCGCCCTCGGTGTGCGCGCGGAACACCATGCGGGCGTCCTCACCGAGATGCGCGGTGACGTCGCCTTCGTCGTTGACCGCGGCCTCGCCGTCACCGACGACGATGTAGCTGCCTTCGACTCCGTCTTTCTCGGTGGAGACGACGACGTCGCTACGTGCCTCTGCTTCAGCATCTGCGGGTACTTCGACCTCGACGAGCTGTTCTTCGCCGCCTGCTTCGAGCACGAGCACTGCGTTGCTGTTGTCGTGCGCCGACAAGGACGCCGAACCCTGGAACTCCACGTTCGCACTGGTTCGAGCCTCCGCCGTCGCCTCTATGTTAGCGCCAGCGATACCGGAAACTGCTCCGAGATCGACTCCTGCACCGACGCCGACACCGACACCTCCGGCGCCGCGTTCCTCGGCGTCGGTACGCGCCTCAACTTCCGCGCTGCTGAAGAGCTCCACGCCGTCGACCTGGTAGTCGACGACCGCGTTATCCGTCGTGTCGAACGACAGATGCGCTCCTGCGTATCCATCTGCTTGCTGTGCCGATGCTGAAGCAGCCGCTGCACCCACCGCAAGAACCGCTGCTACAGCCGTAACCACCAGTATACGTCTGAAGGACATCGTATGTAAGGTAAGCTTAACGGTACTTAGTACTTGGTATGACTAACCCTTGCTTTCGATAGCTCTCCGCAACCCCTTTGTCTCCGTCATACATCTAACCCCTCATGACATCTCAGGAGGTGGTCGACGAGGTCAACGAGTACTACGACGAGTGCCAGGTCGACTATGCGATGATCTGGGGCACCAACGACCATCTTTCGATGCATTACGGCTACCACGAGGACGGAATGAGCCATGACGAAGCTGTCGTCAACCTCACCCGCGTCGTCGCCGAACGCGCAGACATCGACGCGGACGACCGGGTGCTCGACGCTGGATGTGGCGTCGGCGGAAGCGCGATATGGATAGCCGAGAACCACGGCACCGAGGTCACCGGAATCAACATCAACCAGAACCAGATCGAGAAAGCCCGGCGCGGCGCAAGCCGACACGGCGTCGAAGACCTAACTGATTTCAGGGTTATGGACTTCACCGACACGGAGTTCGAGGACGAGTCGTTCTCCGTCGTCTGGGCGGTCGAGGCTGCGTGTCACGCGGAGGACAAACAGGAGTTCCTACGGGAGATGTACCGCGTACTGGAACCAGGAGGCAGGATAGTCGTAGCTGATGGCTTCGTCGGGAAAGACGAGCTTTCCGACAGGGAGGTGAACGGGTTGGAGGCGATGCTAGAGGGGATGGCGGCGCCGAACCTCGACACCTACGAGGAGTTCCTCGAGCACGCGGAGGAAGTGGGTTTCACGGGTGTAGAGTTCGAGGACAGGTACGACAGCGTCTACCCTTCAGCCCGCCGTATCTACCTGATGACGCTTCTGACGCTTCCGGTCGGAGTTATGCTTAGGCTCCTACGTGTGAGGTCGGAGGCGCAGATGAACCATCTGAAGGCCGCCTACCACCAGTATCCTATGCTGAAGAGCGGTGCCTGGGTTCATGGGTTGATGTACGCGGAGAAACCTGAATGACGGAACACAGGGGATCTCTAGTCTACTCGAGGCTCTCGAGCACGCGTCGGTAGTCGTCCCCTGACATCGAGTCCACCATCTCCCTGGTCTCGTCGGATATCTCGTCGAGCTTCTCCACGAGCTCCTGGTACTCATCGCTCGCCTCCAGCTCAGCCTCCGACTTCGACTTCTCGAGAGCTATCTTCTTCGTCATCAAAGAGAACTGCTCCCGGGTCTTGCGGCTGTACTCGTCGGTCTGCAGCAGTCCCTCGACGGTGTCGTGGACGTCTTCCTTGGAAACCGGCTTCGTCAGGTAGTCGTCGAAACCCATGTCTATGATGTCGAAGTCGGGTTCGACCGCAGTAACTACTGCTACCTTGCAGTCCTCCCCGCGGCTTCGTATCTCCTCGAGAACCTCGTCTCCGTTCATGTCGGGCATCCGGCGGTCCAGCAGGACCACGTCTACGTCGTTCTCCTCGACCTGCTCGAGAGCGGAGCCTCCGTCCTTGGCCTTAAGGACGTTGTAGTCGTCCTCCAGCCAGGCTCCGTACATCTCGACCACGTCGGGTTCGTCGTCGACTACCAACACTGTTGCAGTCAAGCTTGACTAGCCCTCCCTCGCCGTCATAGTTAGCGCTTTCGATAGATAAATCCTTGGGGGTAGTTAGCTAGTGACGGAATACCATGCAAGCGGTACGCTCCAGTGATTACACGTGATCCACTTCTCTTCAAGCCTCGGTCTTCTCCGGATGCCGGCTTTTAAGCTTATCCAGCTTCGGCTGGATGTTGATGCGGCAGTAGCCGTCACCCGGGTTCTTCCGGGAGTAATCCTGATGCTTCTCCTCGGCACGGTAGAACTCCTCCAGCGGCTCGACCTCCGTCACGACGTCCAACCCCTCCCGCTCGAGCTCCTGTATCTTACGCTCCACCTCCTCCATCTGACCCTCCGAATGGGTGTAGACCGCGGACCTGTACTGGCTTCCGACGTCCGGCCCCTCACGGTTCAACGTCGTCGGATCGTGGACGTCGAAGAAGACGTCCAAGAGGTCACGGTAGCTCACCTCGTCGGGGTCGTAAGACAGCTGGACGACCTCCGCGTGACCCGTGGAACCCGAGCAGACCTCCCGGTAGCTGGGGTCCGGTGTGTCGCCGCCCGCGTACCCCGACACCCCTTCCTCGACACCCTCCACCTCCTGGAACACCGCCTCTATACACCAGAAACAGCCGCCTCCGAACGTCGCTTTCTCCATGTTATGCGCCGACCGGGAGTCGAACCCGGGCCATGAGCTTGGGAAGCTCACGTGCTACCACTACACCACCGGCGCTCCTTCACTTCGTTCAGTCGCGCCGTACCTCGCGTCCCTTCGCTCCGCGAGACACCGGCGCTCAGTTGCATCAGCTCCTTCGCGCCGTACCTCGCTTCACTTTGTTCAGCGAGACGCCGCCGCTCTACATCAGGTTGCATTCCCTCGTTATTCAGCTTTTCCCACAGATGTCCGTCATCCCTTTAACACGCGGCGTCGACGGACCTCTCTATGATAGGCGTAGACGAAGCAGGTAAAGGCCCCGTGCTCGGCGCCATGTTCGTCGCAGCCGTAGAGTACAGCGGGGCTGAAGACATCGATGTCGCCGACTCCAAACAGCTCTCCCCCGCGAGCAGACAGGAGGTCGCCGCCGAGATACGGGAGCGCTGTCAGGTAGCCGTCGTCGAACTACATCCGTCGGAGATAGACGGCTACGTCACGGGTGCCGACACCTCGATGAACGACCTCATGGTGGAGGCGCACGCGGAAGCGCTATCGAGGCTCGACGTAGCGGGCAAAGCAGTCGTGGACGCCAGCGACACCGACGAAGAACGTTTCCGGAGACGCGTAGCATCGAAAGCAGACGGCGGGGTCGAGGTCTCCGCATTCCATGGCGCCGACGAGAACTACCCCGCCGTCTCCGCGGCGTCAGTAGTTGCGAAGGTCGCACGCGACAGCCACGTCGAAGAGATAGCCGAGAACCACGGGGTTGACGTCGGCAGCGGATACCCCGGAGACTCGCGGACAAGAAAGTTCCTCCAAACCTACGTCGAACGCCACGACGAGCTACCCCCGGAAACCCGGGAGAGCTGGAGCACCAGCCACGACATACTCTCCGAACACCGTCAGTCCACCGTCACCGACTTCTGAACCTACTTCTCCGTGATGAGCTCCCGGAGGAAGGAGCCGTACGCAGGCCGAGTGATCAGGACACCGATCAGCACTCCGACTATGGTCACGACCGCGAACCCGCTGATGCGTCCCAGTCCCACCCAGGCGAGCGGTAGCATCGCGCCGATGGTCGTAGTCGCAGCCATCCCTATGATGATGAACGCCCGCTTCAGCCGTTTACGGTACACCTCGGCGCTCTGCACGTGGCCTCGCTCCTGCACCTCGTCCGCTATGATGATCAGGTCGTCCACCCCCGTACCGATGACCGCGATCATCCCTGCGATGTACGCGAGATCGATGTTGAAGTTCAAAGCCGCCGACACACCGAGGAGTATCACGACCTCCGCGAGACCCGTCAACACCGTCGGCACCGCGACCCTGAGGTCTCTGTACCGGTTGTAGACGGCGGCTCCTACCGCGAGGATAGCGAAGAACGCGACTATAAGCGAGTACTGTTTGAACAGGTCGCCCTGGAGCGGGCTGATGGTCTGCGTCGAGACGATTCGGACTGGGGCGGGCAGCTCGCCTGCGCGTAGAGCCACACTCACCAGCTGAGCCTGATCACGATCCATTCCCGTGACCCTGAGGCCTCCATCCCAGGTTCCTTCCCTCACCTGCTGCGCGAGCGATGGCTGCAGCGAACCGTTGAAAACCTCTTCGCCGTCGAAGTACATCCGCGGCGGGTGATCGCGGCGGGTGGCGTCCGACGGATCCGCTCCTCCGGTCTCTACCATGACGTCCATGAACCTCTGAGTGGTCTGGTCGTCCATCCGGAAGGAGACGTAGTAGGTGCCGTCTCCGCGGTCTTCGTCCTCGATAGGCTGTGAGACGCTGCCCTGAAGCACGCCGTCGCCGCGGCCTATCAGCTCGGTAGTGACGTTTGGCTCCGGTTCCACGGTGCCGTGTATCTCGAACCTACCTTCTTGACGTATTATGTCCGCAAGACGGTCCTCTTCATCCCGTTCACCCGGTACCTCGACCACGACGAAGCTCTCGCCCGTCAGTATGTTCGACTGAACCGCTACCTCGGCGCCCGCACCTGCACCCAGGCGGTCGTCGAGACGTAGCTGGATGGAGTCCCTCAGGTCCCCGAGTGTCTCCTGCGTAAGCTGTCGCTCGTGAGTCACCACCTCGAGCCCCTCGCCTTCTATAGCCTCCCGTATCTCCTCCTCGGGGACGTCGTCCCTAACCTCCACTTCGCCGTCTGGTGCATCGGCGTCACCCTCGATCACTATCGGCGTCACTGACACAGGTACTCCGAGCGTTTCACGTATTCGGGAAGCTACCTCCGGTGCCTCATCCTGGTCCAGCCCTCTTACTTCCGTTGTGCTGCCGACAGGTTCCAGCTGTAGAGTGGTTCCGCCTTCGAGCTCAAGACCGTACGACAGCGAGGTTAGACCGTCGTCCGCCGCCGTCGGAGCGAGAGCGAACAGCGCGAAAGACAGCGATATCAACAGCAGCCAGGTCCGCCAGTCCTTCGCGAGACGTACGTAGTTCATCGTACCTCACCTCCGTCTGGCAGCGGTTTCAGGACGTGCCAGCGCAGTATAGCCACGTTCATCATGTATGTGTTTATCAGGTCGGTTCCGAGTCCGACGAACAGGATCAGTCCGATGTCGCGTAGCACGAAGACGTTGAAGATGTGGGCGACGATCGCCATCACGAACATTGCAGCCATCGACGTTGTCGTCATCGTGACACCGGTACGCATCGCCGTACGGACGTTCTCGTAGTAGTCCGTGCGCTTGCCCGTGAGGGTGTTCCGTGTCAGCAAGATGTCGCTGTCGATGCTGTAACCGATCAACAGCAGCACTGCCGGAATCGTCGCGAGCGAAACGTCGATACCCACCAGCGTCATAAACGCTATCGGTACGGTCATGTCGCTGAGGGCGCTGGCGACGACCGCGGCGGACGGCACGAAGGTCCGGAAGAAGGCGAAGATAATCAGGCTCATCAACAAGAAGGCGAAAGCAACCGCACCCATGCTCTGGTACAACAACGAGGATCCGTAAGCGGCGCTAACTGAAGATAGACTCGCGTCCGGGTAGTTCTCCTGCCGGAAATCGTCCACTATCGCCTGTTCGTCCTCCGTCAATGGACCGTAACGCACCACGGCACCGCCGGTGATACCTCGAATGTTCTCCGGTTCAGGGACTCCTTCTATTCCGGTGAAGTCCTCCTCCACCTGCGACACCGAGGTCCCGTCCTCAATCTGGATGTTGACTCCGCCGGTGAACTCGAAACCCAGACTGACCGGCGAACCCGTAAGAGCGTAGGTGATGGCGAGGATAAGGATCGCAAGCGTGAACAGTACCGTGGGGATGGCGACTAACTGCTGGAAGGAGTACTGGCTGTAGTCGATGTCGTCTATACGGCTTAGTCCCCTCGCTTCGATTTCGTCCAAACTGCTTAGACCGCGCATTCGTTGACTACCTGAACTGGAGGAAGGACCGAGTTAAGGCTTCTTATTTCAGGCATCTCCCCGACGTCGGATTCCCCTTTCAGGTACCAGATAGACTCCATGGGACGTCGACACCGCTGGCACCTCGTCTGAATCGGGGGAGACGTAATCAGGTCTCGTCAACGTCACCGTCTCGTAGGTCTCGGGGTCTAGCACCTGTATCTCTCCATCTCCCTGGCTGACGACGGTCGTGTCCACGGCGTCCGAGGCAGATGCTAGCTTCGAAGCGTCCTCCACCGCAGCATCCGAGTAGCTCTCCCTTCTACCAGTCTTCAGGGAGGTGCCGCGAAGCAGGTCGTCGTTGGACTCCACGAGAAGGGCGTCGTCCTCCACCTCCACTATGTCTCCGGAGACGAAACGCGGCAGCTCGACCGCGTAGGTAACACGGTAGACCTCGTCGCCTTCACGTTCACCTACGAGGGTCGCGGACTCCCCGACGTCGGCGCCGTACTCCTGCGACAGCTTCTCCGCAACCTGTCTCCCCGCTTTCGTCGTGCTCATGTAGACATCGACGCCGCCCTCCACCTCCTGGGTCTTCGTCACGAAGGTGTCTCTGTCGCCGTAGTCCCGGCCTGCGACGCCGTACGCCACCTCGACCGCTCTCTCTAGCTCGCTTTCGTCGGGCTCTCGGCCACTCGCCCTCACCTGCACGATGCTCTCGTAGTATCCTCCGGACCTTCGGCTGCAGGTCGTGCAGGTGGTCCGGTCGATCGACACCGACACGGCCTCCGTCTCACGTACGTGAACACCCCTTACCTTCGCAGAGAAGTCGACATCGACCTCGTACCGTCCTGTGTCTATCTGTCTGCATGCGAGGGAGATGGAGGGGTCGAGTGCGTCGACGTGAGCTTTCAGCTCCCTCTCCACGGCCTGCATCACAAGCTCCGCCTCTGGGACGGCTTCGTCCAATGAGTTCCATCCCTCTCCGACGTCGAACGAACCGCAGCTAGAGCAGACGGAGAGCCCGACGCTGTCGGGGAGGCTGAACGCGTCGATGGAGTCGGCGTAGCATCGACTGCATAGCTCCGACTCCGGAGCGATCTGCTTTCCACATTCGGGACATGGCACCTCTGTCATTTCCGGCTCGTGACGGTAGGACTCCTGGATACAAAAGCCCTTCCTAACCCGAAGCGCTAACCGGAGTTTCCGGAAAGACCACGGCTCTCTAAACCTTTATGCAACGCGGTGGCAAACACCGAGTTAAGATGAGCGCAGCAGAAGACCTACAGTCCCTCGACGGCGTCGGCTCCGCCACCGCCGACAAGCTCAACGAAGCAGGGTACAACACCATCAAAGCCATCGCGGTCGCCAGCCCAGGCGAGCTAAGCGAAGGAGCAGGCATCGGAGACAGCACAGCGAGCAAGATAATCCGGTCCGCCCGTCAGGAAGCCGACGTCGGAGGCTTCGAGACCGGAAGCCAGCTGATGGAACGCCGGCGAGAGATAGGGAAGATAAGCACCCTCGTCCCCGAGGTCGACCAGCTGCTCGGCGGCGGCATCGAGACCCAGTCCATCACGGAGACCTACGGAGAGTTCGGCAGCGGAAAGAGCCAGTTCACCCACCAGTTAAGCGTAAACGTACAGCTCCCCGAGGAACACGGCGGCCTCGGACGCAGCACGATCTTCATCGACACCGAGGACACCTTCCGACCCGAACGCATCGGCCAGATGGTCCGCGGCCTCGACGACGAGATAATCGAGGACCTCCTCGACAACCGCGGCATCGACGGAGCTCCCGAAGACGAGGAAGCTCTCGAAGAGCTCGAGGCTTCCTTCCTCGAACACATCCACGTCGCGAAGGCGTTCAACAGCAACCACCAGATACTGCTGGCGGAGAAAGCCCGCGACATGGCCGACGACCTCAAGGACGGAGAGTTCCCCGTCGGACTCGTCACCGTCGACAGCCTCACCGCGCACTTCCGCGCGGAGTACGTCGGCCGAGGCAACCTCGCCGACCGCCAGCAGAAGCTCAACAAGCACATGCACGACATACTCCGGATAGCGAGCCTCCACAACGCCGCAGCCGTCGTCACCAACCAGGTGCAGTCGAACCCCGACTCGATGTTCGGCGACCCCACGAAACCCGTCGGCGGCAACATACTAGGCCACACGTCGACCTTCCGCCTCTACATCCGGAAGAGCAAGAACGACAAACGCGTCGTCAAGCTCGTCGACGCTCCAAACCTTCCGGACGGCGAAAGCGTCCTACGTATCAAGGAAGAAGGCCTGAAGCCAGAGTAGGGATATATTGCGGCACCTAGCTGTAGATGTAGACGGAACGTTGACGCGGTCGACGGAGACAGCTGCACTGCACCCCGAAGTGTTCCCCGCTCTACGAAGCTGGCCAGGCGAGGTAGTCGTCGCCACCGGCAAGGTCCTCCCGAACGCCCTTTCTATACCACGTTACGTCGGACTTCCCTTGAACGCCGTAGCGGAGAACGGAGGTGTCGTCTACGCCGATAGGGAGCTAGAGCTAGCGCCTGCAGGCGAGACAGCCAGGGAGTTCGAGCAAGACTACATCCGTCGACACGGCTCGCTCGGATGGGGTGAACACGATCTCGTCAACAGGTGGCGGGAGACCGAAATATGCGTCGCCCCAGAACACCCCCGAGAGCAGGTGGAGGAGGTCGCCGACGACCACGGCCTCGACGTCGTCTACACCGGCTACGCCTACCACGTGAAGTCACAGGAAGTCGATAAGGGAGGGGGAATCGAGACGGCCGCCGAGAACCTCGGCCTCGACCTGGATGACTTCGTCGCGATTGGCGACAGCGAGAACGACGTCGAGATATTCCAACGTGTAGGCACGTCGTACGCCGTCGCCAACGCGGACGACCCGGCGAAGCAGGCAGCCGACGCGGTCGTCGACGCAAACTGCTACCGCGGCTTCCTCGAAGCCCTGGACCTCGCGTCGGATCTCTGAAACCGCTTCTCCATGCTAATACGGTTCTTGGAGTCCTCCGTCAGCCTTATCCATGCTCCGAAGAGTAACAGCTCCATGGCTCCCAAGGACATAGCTCTGGTCGTAGCTGGTGTAGCGACTGTCGTGGTCTTCCTCGTAGCCGCAGCCGTACTCACAGGATACATCATAGTAGACGACCCGAGTGAAGCAGCTTCCGAGGTGGTCTCCGGAGACGTAGAGACTCCACCCGTAGAGACCGGTGGATGGACGATAGACGAGGAGAGATCAGACCTAGACACCGTGGTGTTCCACGGTGAAGTCGAGATAGACAACACGATGAACGCCGTCGGAGGCTCCGTCGACGTGATCGAGTACGAGGCCTACGCCAGCGGCAGACCCGACGAAGGATTCGAGAAGGTCGGTGAAGGAGAGATCCAAGACCTCGTCGTACCGCCAGGTGAGGTCGCGAGGGAGGAGACGTCGTTCGAATCCGACACCACGGAGTTCGTATCCGCTGTAGGAGCCACCGGGCTCGACGCAGTCGTGACTGGGGAAGCTTATCTCAGGGTCGACGGTGTCGCCCGGTTCAACTTCGGTCCGTTCTCGTTCGAGGTGGAGTTCAGTCAGACCGATAGGCTAGCGTGACCTGTCTGGAAGTTCAGGGCTCCGGTGCGGCGCTCTGTAACGCCGTCTCCCCGACGTTCGCGCCGTAGTCCGCCGTACGGCCGATGCTGTCCACCACCAACCCCATCTGCTGAGCCTCCCCGGGCTCCAGCCCCCTTATCAGCTGATCCGCTGTCTTCGTCCTCTCCTCCACGTCAGGGAGGGAGTCAAGGGCGGCGTTCGCCAGCTCCGTAGCTTCTCTGTCGTCGTCGCTCTCCAGAAGGCTCTCGAGAGCGTCTTCGACCACGGAGAAAGCGGCGTCGCTTGCCTCCTCGACCGCTTCAGCCACGTCGTCGTCCAGTGACCCGTCGAGCTCGACGGCGGCCTCAGCTATCTTCGTCGAGTGGTCCGCTATCCGTTCGAGCTGACGCGCGGCCGAGTAGTAGTCGAAGCACTCCTCCCGGGTGACACCTAGCTCCTCCACGGAACGTAGGTCGCGCAGCGACGCGCGGAACATCCTGTTCACCATCGCGAACATCCTGTCGGGTTCGTCGTCGCGTTCGACGACGTCTCGCGCCAGCCCTGCGTCGTCGTCGACGAGGGCGGCCACGGAGTCCTCGAACATCCCCTTCACTATCAACCTCATCCGCGACACCGTCCGGTGCATGCTTATCTCGCCGCTGTCGAGTATCTCGTGGAAGGTGATGTGGTCGCGCGTCTCCTCCACTACCTCCAGACCCGCCAGCCTCCGGCTCGTGTCCCTTAGGCTCCGGCGCTGGTCGCCGGTGATGTCGTCGCTCTCGAACCTCATGACGTCGAAGCCTGCGACGTACATCGTGATCACCGCACGGACGAGGTGTTCGCCGTCGACGTCGGAGATGTCCATAACCCCTTCGGTGCCGACGCCTTCACGCGCCAGCACCTCCGCTACGATGGAGCCGTTCTGAGGGAACATCCCGAGCTCCGTGCCGGCGTCAACGCCGTTCTCCTCCGCCCAATCCTTCGGCAGCGAGACGGTGTAGGTGGAGCCGCCGGTGACCTGGACCCTTCGTTTCTCCATGGAACACCCACCATCTCTACATAGAAAACTGCTTCGGCTATATATTCGACGACGGTTTCTGGAGACTCGCCGGTCAGTTCACGTAGACCGGTGAACCATCTTCGACCCTGCCCTCTAGCTCTCCAACGAGCGCGTACGGACGTTCGACGGGTCCGAAGAACTCCACGGTCTCGCCGACTCGGTCTAAGCCTTCGTCGTACACCGATACGTCGAACTCCGGCTCGAAACCCTCGACACACCGGACCACTACGACGCCGCCGGCGTCGCCGACGACCTCACCCAGACGTCTCACGCTTCACCCTTAACCCCGCCACCAGCGGGTTCATCCTTCGCCGGTTCATCACTGTATCCGCTCCACGAGCCTCCGGCTGTTCCCGTCCACCACGTCGACGGCGCGCTCACGTGACAGTCCCGCGAGCCGAGCTATCTCGACCGCGCGATCCCTGGATACGAAGTCCCGGGGATGGTGGCTGTCGGTGTTCACCAGGAGGTCGGCGTCGACGTCCTCCGCGACCCGGGCGACGTGGCCGTTCGCGAGACCGTGGCCGCGTCTGCTGGTGAGCTCGAGGTAGACGTCGTTCTCCGCCGCCAGCCGAGCGTCCTCACGCGAGATCAAGCCCGGATGACCGAGGACGTCCACCCCGGCTTCGACGGCGGCGCGGTTCGTGCCCTCCTTCACCGGCTCCACCGGCGTCTCACCGTGCGCCACCACGTGGTCGGCGCCCGCAGCCCTGGCGCGTTCGACGACGCTCTCTATCTTCTCCGGAGGCACGTGAGTTACCTCGACGCCGGCGTAGATCTCGATGTTCGCGGTCTCCTTCGCCTCCAGTGCGCGTTCCACGCAGTCCTCGACGTTGGAGGCGTCGGCGTGGTCCGTGATGCCGACGGCTGAGAGACCCTGTACCTCCGCCCGTCGGGTGTGTTCCGCCGGCACTAGCTCGCCGTCGCTGGCGAACGTGTGGCTGTGGAAGTCCACCCATTCAGCGGTCATCCTTCACTCCTCATGGCGTCGAGGTACGCCGCCACCGCGCGGAGGACGTCGTCCTTCGAGTCGTCGGCGTCGACGGTGACGCGGCCGGTGTCCTCCCACCAGCTACGGGGGTAGCTCTTGTCGGCTTCGTACTCGAAGTCGTACCCCACCTGCTTCACCGCCTTCGCTATCTCCTTCGCGTCCGGGGAGTCGACGGCGACGTCCATCGGCACCCTGCGGCCCTCGTCCCGTGACTTCGAGGCGTCGATGTAGGCGGGCCAGATCACTGTCTCGGTCATGTACCGTACCCTACCTCGGGAGGCCTTAACCCGTTTTCGCTACAGGAAACCCATGAAGACCTCCAGCGTGGGCGGCAGTATGAAGTAGTAGGTCACGAGGAGGAATCCGACGCCGAGCACGAGCGCCCACGAAGCCTTCTTGACGCTGTCGAGGAAGACGCCTCGGCTGCAGGCGACGTCGGAGACCACGCAGTCCGGCGTATCGGGGCCGTCCATCAAGACGACTCCTTCGGGATGCCCGGAACGACCCTGCACCGGTTGCCCGAGCACGTAGACCTCGTCCCCTGGCTCCAGCCGGCGTTCGCGGTATCTCCGGGGGTTGTCCTTCGGCAGCGAGATAGGTCCGAGCTCTACCTCGTCGTCCTGGCGGTCTAGCTCGTCGTTCCTCCGGAGGTAGCGGGCGACGTCTTCAGGAGGTTCCTCGCCGCCGTCGACCTCTATGACGTCCTCGTGATTTAGCCGCAGCTCCGCGTTCCCCTGTATCTCGGAGGCCGCGGGGTCGCCGGTGTCGACGTACACACGCCCGCTTTCGTCGCGGACGTAGAACCCCTTGGCAGCGACTACGTCCTCGACTGTTCTCCAGGCCGCGCTACGGCCGCTTCGCTGGTACTCCTCCACCATGTGCTTGAACGCCACGCACTCCGTCCGAGACACCAGGGTCTCGAGGGGTTCCTCGGCTTCGACGGTTCCCGTGACCTCGACGTACTCCGGCTTCGGGGAGAGCCGGGCTTCGCCGGCGTCCGTCGTCGGCGTCCGGAGCACCGTCCACGCGAGCCGGTACTCCAGCAGGGCGCCCAATACCAAGACGGGTCCCGCTAAAGTGGTTGAGCCGGAGGCGGCGACGCCGATAGTTGACCAGCAGGGCGCCCAATACCAAGACGAGTCCCGCTAACGCCACCGCGGTGGCTATGGCGGCGAGCAGCATCCAGTTTACGTAGTATTCGACGGCGTCTAAAGCCAGGAGAAACTCGAACGCGTGGATGCCATGTACAGCGACAACCACCCCCCGCAACCCCTCCGTTACTCGAACTTCTCGCTGTAGAGCTCCATCGAGTGCTCGATGGCGTCGACTGCGGCGTCCCGTCCCCTGAAACCCAGGGTCTCCGTCTCCTTCCCGGGCTCCAGCGCCTTGTAGGTCTCGAAGAAATGCGATATCTCCTCCTTCAGGTGGTCGTCGACGTCGTCGACGTCCTGTACTTCGTCGAAACGCGGGTCCTCCGACGGGACTGCGATGACCTTGTCGTCCTGTTCGCCGTCGTCGTCCATACCCATGAGGCCGACGGGCCGCGCCTCGATGACGCAGCCGGGGAACGTCTGATCCTCGACGAGCACGAGGACGTCGAGGGGGTCGTCGTCGTCGTACCACGACCTGGGTATGAAGCCGTAGTCGCTGGGGTAGTGGACGTTAGAATGCAGGACGCGGTCGAGGACGCATCCTTCGACGTCCTTGTCGTACTCGTACTTGTTGCGCTCGCCCTTCAGGCACTCTACTACGGCGTGTATCTCCTCCGGCGGGTTCGGTCCGACCTCTATGTCAGTCCATAGGTTCGCCATGTACCAGAGGCAGGCTGGATGGACAAAGAGGGTTTCGTTATCTCATCATCCGCGGTAGAGTTAAACGAACGGGACAGCCATCTTCGGGTATGACCGATTCGGAGTTCACACATATCGAGGACGACGCCGCCCAGATGGTCGACGTCACTGAAAAAGACGACGTGCGGAGGACGTCGACGGCGTCCGGAGTGATACGGCTGCAGCCCGAGACCGTAGCGGCGGTTCGGACGGGGGAAGTCCAGAAAGGCAACGTTCTGTCGACGGCGCGGGTCGCTGCGATACAGGCGGTGAAGCACACCTGGGAGGACGTACCGATGTGTCATCAGATCCCCGTCACCGATGTCGACACCGCGTTCGAGGTGATGGACGATGGAGTCAAGGCAACGGTGGAGGTGACGTCGACGGGGAAGACCGGCGTCGAGATGGAGGCGTTGAACGGCGTCACACGTGCGCTGCTGACTGTCTGGGACATGGTGAAGAGCGCGGAGAAGGACGAGGACGGACAGTACCCTGAGACAGCGATAGATGAAGTAGGGGTGGAGGAGAAGCTCAAGGAGGCGGTGGAGTGAACGCCCTCGGACTCCACGTTCTAGCGTACAGGCCATGGTAGACGACCTCCAGATAGATGACATCCAGACGAGGCACGAGGTCGACGTCGACGGCGACACCGTAGTCGCAGTCCACCACGAATGCGGGGGCCCCCCGGTGGATCTTCTTCAGCCACGGATTCGTCAGCGACAAGGAAGGCAGCTACGAGGAAAGGTGTCGGCGCGCGGTCGACGAACGCTTCGACGCCGTCCGTTTCGACCACCGCGGCTGCGGAGAAAGCGACCTCGGGTTCGACGCGCAGAACCTGTCGACACGCCTCACCGATCTCGCCGTCGTGGTAGATTACTTCGAGCCCGAGTCCTGTGTACTGTACGGCAGCAGCTTCGGCGGCAAGGTGGCGCTGCACGCAGCTGCAGACGACCTGCCTCCCGATTCGGCGTCGACGGTCCCTGCCGCCGTCGAAGCTGTAGTGGTCAAGGCTCCGGTGACCTACGTCGACGCGCTCGAACGGTACGCAGGCGTCGACGGCGGCGCCGCTGGAGATGGCGATGGATACGGCGTGGGTGAGGGCTTCGTCGACGACCTCCGTGGGTACGACTTCGACGCGGTGGCCGAAGCACTCGACGTCCCCGTCGCGGTCTACCACGGCCGCGACGATGGAACCGTGCCCGTGAGACACAGCTTCGAGGCGATGCAGGATCTGTCGACCGACGTCTCATTGCACGCGTACGAAGCCGAGGGACATCGTTTCACGAGATCCGCGGAGCACCGGATGAGGGACTCTATCTTCCGGTGGCTTGAGGAGGTGCTCGAAGCCGAGTAGTCCTCGAAGGTCGAAGACGCTGATACCCAGTTTTCAAACTCCGTAGAACTCGACTTCGCCGTCGTCGGTCAGCCCTATCTCGACGGCTTCGGCTTCGAACCTTTCGCCGTCGAACCCCTCCGACAACGTGTCGTAGACCGTGGAGTACAGCTCTGGTTTCGAGTGTTCGACCTTCACCTGTCTGACGTCGCCGAGGTCGTACACCCTTTCTACGACGTCTTCGATGTGGTCTCCGCGTTCGACCTCGACCCTGTCGCCGGTCCTGATGTACTTCGCGAGATCGACGGTGCGTCGGGCTTTCTCGACGTTCTTCCGCGCGGAGTTCGCTATCATGCTGACGTTGGCGGCGCTAGTGCCGAACTCCTCGGCTATCTCCCTCTGCGTGTAGCCTTCTTCGAGACGTGCGAGGACCTCGCGCTGTCTCTCCGTGAGGAACGTGTCTTCGGCGTCCGGATGCAACACGTGGGTTAATCGAGTCCGGTTAACAAAAGCATTTACATTAACCGCTACTCATTATATACAACGCCGATGAACGGAGGGCTTCGACCTTGATCCGGGCACTGCTGAACCGGATCCGGAACACCCACGAAGGCCTGGGTCGCTCGATAGTGAAGACCGCTTGCTACCGCGTGCTCATGGTGTTGATAACGATCTTCGTAGCCTTCTTCTTCACCGACGACGCCGCAACCTCTGTAGGCATAGGGCTCGCCTCCAACGCCATCAAGACCTTCACGTACTTCGGATACGAGCGACTGTGGGCTCGCATAAGATGGGGGTACGGAACCGAATGACTGACACCGAATACCTCCAGTCGAACTTAACAACGAGGAGCACTTGAAACACGTATGAAACAGGGATTCCGAGAGAACGTACCTCTCGACGAAGCCGTCGACAGCTTGCTCGACCTCGTGTCAGCCGTCGCCTCCAGGGAGGTGGATCTCGACGACAGCGTCGGCCGGGTTGCCGCTTGTCCGGTGGAGGCAGAGCGACCGATGCCACATTACGACCGCGCCGCCATGGATGGATACGCAGTCAAGGCGGAGGACACCCACGAAGCCACGGAGACCAAGCCCGTTAGCCTCGACGTCGTCGTAGACGAGGTCGGCGCAGGTGAAGCAAGGTACATCCACACGGGGAGCGAGGTACCCGACGGCGCCACCGCTGTGGTACGCGTGGAACGCACGACCGAGGTCGGAGACACCGTAGAGGTCGAATCCACGCTGTCGCGAGGTGAGAACGTGGCGTACGCCGGAGAGGACGTCGACACAGGTGAAGCGGTGGTCGAACGCGGCACGAGGATAGGTCCCAGCACCCAGGCGGTGATGCGGTCGGTCGGAGTCGAAACCGTCGAGGTGAGACGGAAGCCGGAGGTGGCTGTCGTACCCACCGGAGACGAAGTCGTCCAGGGGAACCCCGAACCAGGTGAGGTCGTCGGCACCAACGGCTGGATGGTCGCGGAGTACGTCCACCGATGGGGTGGCGACGCCGAGCTCTACGACATCGTCCCCGACGACACGGACCGGCTCGAATCAACTCTCCTGGAAGCGACGTCGGACGCAGACCTCGCCGTCACCATCGGAGGCAGCAGCGTAGGCGAAAGAGATCTGCTGCCGAAGGTCGTCGACACCGTCGGAGATATGGAGGTGCACGGCGTCGCGATAAAGCCAGGGCATCCCGTTGGGTTCGGAGAGGTAGACGACACGGCGGTTCTGACGCTTCCTGGTTACCCGGTCTCCTGCGTCGTCAACTCCTACGAACTCCTGCGTCCCGCAGTACATGGGTTGCTCGGAGTCGACGGTGAACCGCAGGCGAAAGCCAGGGCGGTACTTCAGGAGAAGGTGGCGTCGGAGGTCGGTAAACGAACGTACACGCGCGTGGTGCTCGACGAAGAAGACGGTAAGCTGGCTGCGTGTCCGTTACGGACGAAGGGAGCAGGTGTTCTTTCGAGCGTCTCCAGATGTGATGGCTTCCTGGTGACGCCGGAGAGCCGCGAGGGATACAGCGCAGGAGAAGAGGTCGATGTAGAGTTATGGAGGGCGTAACGTGAGGAAGGAGTTCCGCGACCTCGCCTCACTAGCTGAAGCCAGAGAGGTCGCCCAGGAGCTGACTCCGGAACCCACTGTGGAGGAAGTAGATATCGAGGACGCAGGAGGCATGGTGTTAGCGGAGACTCTGAGGTCGCCGAAGGACGTACCGGGTTTCGACCGGTCGAAGATGGACGGCTACGCGTTGCAGGCGGAGGACACGTACGACGCCGACGAGGAATCTCCGGCGGAGCTCGAGTTAGCTGGGTCGGTGTCCGCGGGCGAAACCCCTGATCTCTCCGTCTCTACTGGGGTGGCTGTCGGGATAGCGACCGGTGCACCTATCCCGGAAGGCGCTGACGCGGTCGTACCTGTGGAGCGGACGGAAGCTGAGGACGACGTAGTACTCGTGCGTACGTCTCTCGCGCCAGGCGACCACGTGATGTACGCGGGAAGCGACGTAGCCGCGGGCGAGAGAGCGCTTTCCAGTGGCACCTTGCTGACGCAGAGGGAGATAGGTCTCGCCGCCGCCACAGGTCGGGCGAAGCTCCCTGTCTACCGGCAGCCGAAGGTAGCTGTCGTCAGCACCGGCGACGAGCTCGTACGGCCGCCAGGCGTTCTCGATTCAGGTCAGATACACGACTCAAACACGTACTCCGTCGCCGCGGCGGTGGAGTCCGCGGGAGGTGAAGCCAGGATCTACCCCCACGTTGGAGACGACTACGGCAGGATGGTGGAGGTTATAGCGGAAGCGGCAGCCGAATGCGACCTAGTGCTGTCGAGCGGCTCCACGAGCGCGAGCGACGAGGATGTGGTGTACCGCGTCGTCGAAGACGAAGGCAGCCTCCTGCTTCACGGCGTCAGCCTGAAGCCAGGGCGGCCGACGGTGTTCGGCAGCGTCGACGAGACGTCTTTCGTCGGGCTGCCAGGCAACCCCATCAGCGCGCTCTCTGTCTACCGTATGTTCGTCGAAGGCATGATCAGGGAGGCCGCGGGTCTGCCGCGTGAACCCGAGACACGGACCGTCGACGCGTCCTTCGCAGCCGAGGTTCGCACCGAAGGCGGCCGCACACGTATCCTACCTGTCGGAATGGTGGAGGATGGCTCCGGCGACTTACTGGCTTACTCGGTCGACCGCGGCAGCGGTGCCACGACGTCTCTCACCCTCGCCGACGGCTACGTAACCGTGGAATCCGAGACCAACTACGTCGACAGAGGAGAACCCGTCGAGGTCTCTGTGTTCGCCGACGGCTCTCCACCGTCGGTGCTAGGGGCGGGTGAAGCCGACGCAGCTGTCGCTTCCGCTCTGGAGGTGGTGGACTCCCGATGGCTCGACGTCAGCTCTCGGGAGGCCGCACGCCGGCTTCGGGACGGCGTCGTCGACGTCGCCGTGGTGGCGTTGTCCAGCGAGGACCTCGACTCGCTCGGCGTATCGAGCTACAGCAGACACAGCAGCTACCGACGACTCGTCGGGTTCGCGGGCGACCCGGAAGACGCGGAGGTATATGGAGTGGTGCCGGAGGGTTACGGCTTGAGAGGCTGGTTCGAGGACGAGGTATCCACGGACGCGGACGTCCGGGTTTACCGTTCGGAGGAGGGCGCGTACAACGCCGCCGAAGACGGAGAAGTGGATGCTGCCGCGGTCGGAGCGGACGTCGTCCCTAAAGACGGAGCCTTCGAACAGAGGGGGTGGCTCGACGTGGACCTGCTGGTCGCGGACGACAGACGGACGAAGTCAGGTGTCCAGCAGATGCTCGCAGCTGTAGACCCTGACGAATCAGATGGGTTCGAAGGACTTCAGGTCCCTGGAGATATTGGTGACGACACCGGATAGGGGGCTACGCCTAAGGGGTAGGCTACCTACTAGATGGCTATGGAAGCTTCGGACGTACACGAGGTGGAGGTCTATGACGCGGAGGACTTCGTGAAGTCGAACGTCTTCGAGACGGAGAACTTCTTCTGCGACGTATACTGCTTCGAAGAAGGTCAGACGCAGGAGCCGCACGTACACGACGGATGCGACAAGGTGTATCAGGTTCTGGAGGGGGTGGTTAAGGTGTCGGTGGGTGACGAGTCGATGGTGCTGGAGGACGGCGGTGCGGTGCTGGCGTCCGCCGGCGAACGCCACGGAGTCGAAGCGGTCGAAAGGTCGCGTCTCCTGGTGTATATGTCGCCGCATCCCGCTTACCAGGAGAATGACTGCGGCCACGACGACGTAGCTTACGACGCACACGGTTTCGAGGAACGCTCACTGGATTTCGGGTTCGTCACCGTGTCGTCGTCCCGTGAGGAAGAGGAAGACGCCAGCGGGGCGAGGGCGAAGGAGATGATCGAGGACGCCGGACACAGTGTGGAGGACTACCGTGTGGTCGGAGACGACGCCGGCGAGATAACCGAGGCGGTGGAGTCCTGTCTCGACGGCTGTGACCTAGTGGTGACGTCGGGCGGTACGGGGTTGACGGACGACGACGTCACCGCGGAGACCCTCCGGGAGCTGTTCGACAGAGAGGTAACTGGTTTCGGCGAGGAGTTCCGGCGGCGTAGCGTGGAGGACGTCGGCACCGCGGGGATGCTGTCGGACGCCACCGCAGGAGTCGTCGACGACTCCCTAGTGTTCGTGCTGCCAGGCAGCGTGGGAGCGGTGGAGACCGGTCTGTCGCTGGCTCTCCCGGAGGCGGGTCACATGGTCGGACTCGTGGGGAGGGAACGATGACCACCGGAGACGGAGGCGGCAGTGACGACGTGGTCCACGAGGGTCAGGTCGCGGTCATCCATTTCGTAGGACGGGTTGCGGAGGGCTCCAGCGAGGGTGAGGTCTTCGACACTACGGACGTCGACGTAGCTATGGATGAGGGTATCTACCACGACTACCGTGACTACAAACCCCTGGAGTTCCGCGTCGGCAAGGGCAAGGTTCTGGAGGCGTTGGACGAAGCTGTCGTCGGGATGAGTCCGGGGGATGTTAAGACAGTGGAGGCGTCTCCGGAGGAGGCGTACGGTGAACGCGACCCCGACAGGGTGGTGGAGTACCCGAGGAGCGGTTTCGACGATGAGGAGCAGGAGGAGCTGGAGGAGGACAGTCT
Source organism: Euryarchaeota archaeon Ods02 (assembly GCA_028751075.1). Lineage (GTDB taxonomy): Archaea > Halobacteriota > Halobacteria > Halobacteriales > Halorutilaceae > JAQZDA01. The sequence continues at coordinate 62,037 of JAQZDA010000010.1, forward strand.
CGTGGGTCTCGACGACGGTACGACGGGATGGATCGTGGAGCTCAACGAAGACACCGTGACCGTGGACTACAACCACGAGCTATCCGGTAGACGCGTGGAGTTCGAGATCCGCTTGCTCGGTGTTCACGGAGAACCCGGTGACGAGTCCGCGCGCTCCTGGGAGAAGAAGAAAGGAAGTCCCAGGGACGTGGAGGACTCGGCTGACGGAGCAAACTGAGGTACTGGTGGACCAGAGGACGACGTTTGGGGTCGACGAGGATGCGGGCTGAGACGTAGGGCCGCGAGGAACTGGACTGAGATGACGGCCGACGGTGGATGATGAGACGTGGTCGACGGGGATGCAGGCTGAGACGTCTGATAACGGTGGCGACTGATAGAAAGGTGGTCCACTTTCTACCGGTGCTATTCCGCGAGTAACGACGAGTTAACGCGAAGAAGAAAGAAGAGCTAGCGGTACGAATCCGGGGTTCGTCCGGCCTACACGTTCTCGACGGTGACGTCGACGTCGTGGGGTTGGCTGGCGATGTTGCAGTAGCCGCCTTCCTCCCAGGGGAAGACCTCGTTCTCGCGGTCGATGGTGACGATCTCTTCGGCTTCCGCCTGTTCTGAGAGGGTCCGCGGCTGCCGGCGTCCACGGGTGTCGGTGGCGCGTGACGCCAGCGTGTACTCGCCTTCCTCCTCGGGCTCCCACATGTAACGGAACATCCGCCATCCGTAGGGTTCGCCGTTCGCGCCGAAGAACTCGGCTTCCTCCCAGGTCTCGCCTCCGTCGGTTGAGACCTCTACCATGTCGACCTCTTCGCTGTCGCCGCACCAGGCGACACCGGTGACCTCTATCATGCCGTCTTCTTCACGGGGTTCGACGGTGGAGTCGAGGCCGGGGTAGCCTATCAACGACTTCACCAGCTGTTCGTAGATGTACGGCGGCCAGTCGACGTCTTCGTCATCGGCCTCCATGTCCCACTGGTCCCAGGTGTCGTACTCGTCTATCTCCGCGACACGCGTCGACTCCTGTCCATCCCATTTCATCCGGTAGCTGTTCTGCTGCCAGTGGACGTACTGCTCCTCCCAGTCGGTGGCTTCGTCTTCGTCGAGGTCCTCGTGGAACCGGTCGGTGTCGTTACCTATCAGCATCCTCTCCATCACCTTGAGCTCGGTCACCCATTTTACGTTGTTGTTGCCGTACCAGCCGGGTACGACGATCCGTACAGGGTGGCCGTGGTCGGCGGTCATCTGCTCGCCGTTGTGTTCGTATGCGAGGATGCAGTCCTCCATCACCTTGCTCATGGGGATGGAGCGCGCGAAGATACGTACGTCGTCGGGGTCGACGTCGGCGGTCAGGTGGTCGTTGCCCGCGACCATGAGCCACATGCCGTCGCCTGTCTCGGCTCCGTAGTCCTCGAGCACCTCGCTCAAGGGGGCGCCCGTCCAGTCGCCGTTTCCGACGGCTCCGAACCTCCATGGGTTGCCGCCGGGTGTCGGGTCGAAGTACGAGCGGCCGTTGCCGGAGCACTGCATCGTGTGAGTCACGGTCTCGGTGGAGTACTCGTCCTTGAGGTCGGCGACGGTCAACGTCTCCGTTTCTCCGTCTCCTAGCTCGAGCTCTATCTCCCATTCCTCGTCCTCGCCGTCGAAACGTGGCGCGGAGTAGTGGTTGCGGATGTAGTGCTCTTCGGGGGGAGTTAGGAACTGGTCGTCGTAAGTGGAGCGTTCCCTGGCTTCCGCGTTCCCCGGCGCTACGTCGTGGAACAGCAGCCCTGGGAAGTCGTCTTCGTCTATGTCTCTCGCCGCCTGTATAGACCGAGTCATCGCGTCGACTTCATCTACGTCGTCGTCTACGTCGTCGTCGACGGGTTCTTCTCTGTCTATACAGCCGGTTATGACTCCGGTACCCGCTACCGCACCGGTCGCCGCGAGGAACCTCCGACGTCCCACGTATCTGTCGGCGTCGGTTACGCGTCTTTCCTCCTGTTGTTGCGACATATAACTACTGAAAACACTGATGTCATATAAAGTTTAGCTCGGTTATCGTTGGTCGGGTTTGCTTCTAACTGCAGTTAACGTTTAACTGATTCAATCTTCATGTACGACGACTGTTCCCCGCATCTGGGGGACGTGTGGGGTGCAGACGTAGACGTACTCGCCAGCCACCTGGAAGGTTTGGCTGAACGTGGTGTCCGGATCGTTCGCCCTAGACTCCCCTGGTTCGAACGAACGGAACGGTTCGGCACCGTCGGGAATTCTCACCAGGCTGTCGTCGTCTGGATGTGCGCTGACGTTGTGTCCGGGGCTGTCGAAGTACCATTCTACAGTCCCGCCGACGTAGACGTGGACCTCACGCGGCTCGAACCTCCAGGCTCCATCGGGTCCTGCGACTACCTCCACGTGATCGTGTATCTCTATCTCCTCTTCATCGTCGTCGACGTCGTCGTCGGGTTCTTCGTCGGGGTCGAGGCATCCCGATGCAGCAGCGGCTCCGGCGGTAGCGGAGAAGCCGGCCAGTCTCATGAACCTCCTTCGTTGCATCGGCTACAGATACGGTGAAGGAGGGTAAAAGGCTGCCGGAGGTCGGGGGGAAGATGCGGGTCGTGGATGAAGGAAGCACTTCCGTCGAACCATCGAACTCACGGCCGCTGATGCGTCCAGAACTCTCCGTCGACGGTGACCTCCTTCTTGAAGATAGGGACCTCGTCTTTCAAGCGGTCGATGGCGTCCTCCACCGCGGCGAAGGCTTCGCGACGGTGTCCTGCGACCACGACTACGTGGACGGAGTCCTGTCCCGCCGGAACCACCCCGGTATCGTGATGCATGACGACCTCGAAGATCCCGTCTCGGTCCTCGATGTCGGCGGCGATGGATTTCATCCTCTCGTCGGCGACGTCCTCGTACTTCTCGTACTCCAGATGAGTGGTCTCTGCGTCGTCGACGTTCTCCCTCCGCACCCGTCCGGTGAACGTCGCGACGGCGCCTGCTTCCGGAGACCGGTCGCTGTCCTTCGCTTTTCTTATCAGGGAACCCAGGGTCTCACGTGGCTCCACCTGTTCGACTGCCTGAACTAGCTCCGAGGTATCGGACTCCGTCGCGTGTTCGACGACCACGTTCTCCAGGTCGTCGTCTGGTTCCTCGGTGGCGAGCTTCGGCAGCCGTGAGTCGCTGTATCCTTCGACGAGGACGTAGTCGAACCCTGCGTCGGCGAGGTCGTCGAGCACCCGTTCTATCTCACCTAACTTGCCTTCTCTGTCCCTTCCGCTCCCTGGCTCTGGTTCCGCGTGGTCGCCGAACTCGAACCTGGAGGAAGGAGTGACTCCTACGACGCGCTCCACACCTGCCTCCCGATGCCGGTACGTGTCCTTGCCTTCCTCGTCGACCTTCACGTCGTGGTGTATCGACTTCACCGACGCGATCCGGCCTCGTTCCTCGAGCGCAGGCGCCAACCGCTCTATCAACCCCGTCTTCCCGGTGTCGCTGTCGCCGACGACGCAGACAACCTTCATGTCGAACAGTTACGCGGCATACGTAATCAGTGTTGGCGACGCCGTGTTTCGGAGCCCTTGGTTCTTCAGCAACTCTCTGCAGTCGATGCAGTCCACCGCCGAAGTTCCCCGCCCTCCGGTTACAAGTACCGCCACCGCCTACGACGTGACATGGTGACTGTCCGGCTGTTCGCGGATCTCCGGGAGGCTGCGGAAACCGGTGAGGTCGAGGTCGAATCCTCATCGGCGGCGGATGCCGTGGAGAAGCTGGTGGAACGCCATCCCGAACTCGAGGACCTACTTTACACGGATGGAGAGCTACGGCCCCACATCAACTTGACTGCGGACGGAGAACCCGTGGATGGGGACGAAGAGGTCGGAGACGTGGACGAGCTAGCTGTCTTCCCACCGGTGAGCGGCGGGCTGCTTTAGCCGATGGTTCGGGTTCAGTCGTCCGAGGTTGACGCCGACGACATCCGTGGTTCGTCCACCATAGGCAGCTGTAGCTGGTCGTCGACCTCCACCTGTTCGACGTACTCGGGGTTCTGGATCCACTCCCCGTCCTCGTTCCGTATCATGTACTCGCCGTAGTACGGTACTCGTTTGTCGACGACATGACGGAAAGCCTCCCTCAGCTCGTCTATCGACGCTCCCTCCGTGGATACGAGGTCGTCGTTCCTGTTGAGACAACCTTTGAGCTCGCCTTCGTGAGTCACCCGGACGCGGTGGCAGTTGGCGCAGAACTCCGGGTTCTCGACAGGGTCTACTATCTCGACCACTGTGTCGTCGACGACGTACCTCGTACGGTGGTGCATCTCCCGCGTTCGGACCTCATCTGCACGGTCCCTCAGGTAACCGTGTACCTCGTCTATGTCCACGCGGTAGTCGATGTCGCCGACAAGCTCGGGCATGTACTCGATTATCTGCAGCCTCACCCCTTCGTTAGACGCCGCGTGGTCGACCATGTCGGATAGATGCGGTCGCATAGGCTTCGCCATCACCATGTTGAGCTTCAGAGGAGTCAACCCTGCTTCGATAGCTGCACCTATGCCTTCGAGAACGTGTTCCACTCCTCCCCGGGTTATCTCCCTGAAGTCGTCGGAGTCCAGCGAGTCGAGCGACACGTTAACGCGCTCCAGACCCGCCTCCCGCAGCTCCGTCGCACGACCCGAAAGGTAGGTTCCGTTGGTGGTCATGCTGACCTCTGTGTCTTCGAGGGATGCGATGCCTTCGACTATCTCCGGCAGATCTGCGCGGAGCATCGGTTCGCCGCCGGTGAGCTTGAAGTTCCGGATACCGTGTTCGTGCGCTATCCTCGCGACCTGAAGCACCTTCTCCGTCGACATCTCGTCGTCGTCGGGTTCCGCGGGTCCACGCGTGTCACCCAACCCCTCGTTATGGCAGTAGAAGCAGTCGAAGTTACAGCGGTCGGTGAGCGAGATACGGATGTCGGTGGTCTCGCGACCGAAGGAGTCCACCAGACGTTCTTCCATGTAGTTGGATGAACCACGATGTAAGTTAAGCTTTGTCCAGGTCAGATCGTGACAGAATACCGCCACTGGGTAGCGCCACCGACGATGTTCAACTGAACTCTGTCCGGAGGAAGGTCGGCGGCCGCAGTGTGTCAGCAGTTCCGCCTTACGGAAGACGCCGGAGGTTACGCCACCCTCCAGAACACCTGTTCCCTGAGGATGAGGTCAGGCTGAGTGGCCAGATGTTCACCGGCTACACCGGTTACGCGCAGACCGCGCTCTACCACGAAGCCAGAGCGGGAGACGGCAGCCTATTGGAGGTATGAAGCAAGCTTTATGCGCGACGACGTGGAACCCCGATGTATGACCTCACGCCGGAGTGATCGTTTTTTGGCCGTCGAAAGCTCCTTCTAGCGCGGTCGACGGAGCCGGCGTGGTTAGAGGAGGATACACATGTCAGTAGAGCAAGAGCAAGACAGCGAGAGCTACGACCACGACGAGCTAGAGCAGCGTTGGCGTAGAGAGTGGATGGAGGCCGACGTCTTCACGGCGGACGACGACGCCGAAGACCGGAGCTACGTCCTCGGTATGTTCCCCTACCCCAGCGGGAAGCTACACATGGGACACGTCCGGAACTACACCATCACCGACGCCTACGCCCGTTTCAAGCGACTACAGGGTGACGAGGTGCTGCATCCCATGGGCTGGGACTCGTTCGGCTTGCCGGCGGAGAACGCCGCGCTGGAACGCGACACCGACCCCAGGAGCTGGACGCACGAATGCATCGACACCATGAGAGGTCAGATGGACGCCATGGGCTTCGGATACGACTGGAGCCGCGAGGTCACCACCTGTGAACCCGGGTACTACCGGTGGAACCAGTGGCTGTTCAAGCGGTTCCACGACGCCGGACTCGTCGACTACCGTGAAGGCGAGGTCAACTGGTGTCCCGACTGCGAGACCGTTCTCGCGAACGAACAGGTGGAGGACGGAGCTTGCTGGCGATGTGAGTCGCCTGTTACGCAGGAGGCTCTCGACCAGTGGTACCTCGAGATAACGGAGTACGCCGAAGAGCTCCTCGAAGGCCTCGAAGGCCTCGACGGCTGGCCGGACAGCGTCCGGGAGATGCAGCGGAACTGGATCGGACGGCAGGAGGGCGCCACCGCGGAGTTCGAGATCGAGGGACACGGAGCCGCGGAGATATTCACCACGCGTCTCGACACCATCTACGGCGCCACCTATCTCGCGCTCGCCCCCGAACACCCCATCGCCCAGGAGATAGCTAGGGAGAACCCCGAGGTCAGGGAGTTCGTCGAGGACGTACCCGAGGACCGCGAACCCGGCGGCGAGAAACACGGGGTGTACGCCGGCGTCGAAGCGGTGAACCCCGCGAACGGCGAGGAGATACCGGTCTACGTCGCGGACTTCGTGATGATGGACGTCGGAACCGGTGCGATCATGGCGGTGCCCGCGCACGACGAACGAGACCACGAGTTCGCCCAGGAGCACGACGTCGAGATACGGCAGGTCGTGGAACCCATCGACGGCGAATGGGAGGTCCGGAAGGATGCCTACACCGAAGACGGCGTCCTCGTCCGGAGCGACGGACACAGCGGGCTGTCCAGCGCGGACGCACGACAGGCGCTCGTGGAGGATCTTCCGTCGGCGGAGCACGACGTCGACTACCGCCTCAACGACTGGCTCATCAGCCGCCAGAGGTACTGGGGCACCCCGATACCCGTCGTCCACTGTCCGGACTGCGGCCCCGTCTTCGTGGACGACGAAGACCTACCGGTCGAGCTACCGGAGTTCGTCGAGTCGAGCGGCAACCCCCTCGACGAGGTGGAGGAGTTCGTCGACGCCACCTGTCCGGAATGCGGCGGCGACGCCCGACGTGAGACGGATACCATGGACACGTTCTTCGACAGCAGCTGGTACTTCCTCCGTTACACCTCGCCGGACGAGCTGGAGGCTCCGTTCGACGAGGACGTCGCCGCGGACTGGATGCCCGTCGACCACTACGTCGGCGGCATCGAACACGCGATAATGCATCTGCTGTACGCACGGTTCTTCACCCGCGCCCTCCGCGACCTCGACCTCGTCGACGTGAGCGAGCCCTTCCAGGAGCTCGTGACGCAGGGCATGGTCTTGCTCGACGGTGAGAAGATGAGCAAGAGCAAAGGCAACGTGGTCTCGCCGCAGCGCATCGTCGACGAGTACGGTGCCGACACCGCACGTTTGTTCACCATGAGCGCGGCGCTGCCGGAGAAGGACTTCGACTGGACAGAGAAAGGCGTGGAAGCCAACCACTCGTTCCTCCAGCGTCTGCTGGATCTCGCGCGGGAGTTCGACGGCGGGACGGAGGCGTCGGGCGACGTCGAACGCTATCTCGGGAGGGAGATAGACGCCGCCCTCGAGTCGGCGGCGGAGGAGTACGAGGAGTTCAGGTTCAACCACGGGGTCCGCGAAGCCAAGGAGCTGGTGTCGAAGATAGAGCAGTACGTGGACTACACCGATGAACCCGACGCCTCCATCTACCGTAGAGCGCTCAGGTCGGTCGCATTGATACTCTCGCCGGTGTCGCCGCACGTCGCCGAGGAGGTCTGGCGGGAGATGGACGGCGATGGATTGCTCGCGGAAGCCCGGTGGCCGGAGGTCGAGGTAGACGAGGCCTACGACGTCGAACGCCGGCTGGTGGAGAACACCCGCGAGGACATCCGGGAGATACGTGACGTCGCCGATATCGACGACGTCGACGTCGTCCGAGTCGTCGTGGCGCCGGAGTGGAAGCACAGGGCGCTGGAGATAGCGCGGGAGCTCGACGGTGACGGCGACGTCATGGGTGCTATCATGCAGGAGGACGAGATACGTGACCGGGGTGACGAGGCGGCGAAGTACGGCGGCTACCTGCAGGAGAACCTCCGGTCGCTGGAGCCCGAGCTACCGCAGACCGACGAGGTCGAGGCGTTGGAGCGGGCGGCGTGGCTGGTGGAACGCGAGTTCGACTGCGCCGTCGAGGTGGAGACAGCGGAGGACAGCGACAGCGAACGCTCGGGGAAGGCGAGGCCGGGTAAACCCGCCATCGAGATAACCTAGCTCTTCTCCTGCTCCGTCAGTGTAGCTCGACGTCGTGGACGACGTGGAACACGCCCTCGCTGTAGCTCTTCACACGGCGGCTGTCGACGTCTACGTCGAACCCGTGGTCGTCCGCCACCGAACGGGCGGCGTCGGCCCCGCGCTCCAGCACGGGTTCCGCTGCGGCGTCGTGGAGATGTAACAGGGTTCCGTCTTCCACGGCGGTGAACGCGTGTTCGAGGTAGCTTCGTTCCCGGGCTTCGAAGTAACCCATGAAGACGCGGTCAAAGCCGGTGACGTCTAGCTCTGGTACGATGTCGCGGCAGTCACCTTCGTGGACGGTGACGCGGTCTTCGACGTCGTTGAGCGCTACGCCTTCACGGAGGTAGTCGGTAGCCACGGGGTTCAGTTCGACCGCGGCTACGTCTGCGCCTGCGACCGCTGCGGGCAGCGTCCAGTAGCCGACGCCGGCGAACATGTCGAGCACTCGCTCACCGGCTTCCACGGTTTCCTGCACGCGCCGGCGTTCCATCTGGTTGCCGGCGCTGAACATCACCTTCGCTGGGTCTAATCGGTAGCTGACGCCGTGCTCCCGATGTGTGGTCTCTGTGTCGGCTTCGCCGGCGACGTGTTCGACCTCTGGTTCACGTGTCTCACCCGAGACACCGCGGTAGTCGAGCACTGAGTCGACGGCGTCTAACTCCATGACTCCACGGGCTATCTCCTCCTTCTCCTCGGGTGAGTAACCTGTGAGGTCGACTAGAGCGACGTCGCCCACCGTGCTCCACCCGGCTGGTGGGTCGACGCCGTCGACGACGTCCTTCAGGCTTCGACGTCGGTATACGGGCTCCTCCTGCGTCACCACCTCGTAGCCGTCCGGCGCCGCGGTGACCGGCAGGAGGGCGTGGCTTCCGTCGCGGACGACGCTCCGTTCTTCGTCGTAGACGTCGCGCTGCCGTAGCTCCTCGATGGATTCCTCGGTGGATTCGAGTGGTACGCGTACGGCCCTGTGCACTGCTATCCCGGTAGTAGCCGCGACTTAGAAACGGTTTCCTTCGTGTCGCAGCCGTCGTTGGGGCGTCGGAGACGGGTGGCGGGCGTCGAAGGGTGATATGAATCTACTGTAGGGAGCGCAGACGCACATAAGGATACGGCCATCTCGAACATGAAAGGAAACCTTAGAGGTGGCTATAAACTTTTAAAAACTCTGTAGTTGGTGCGTGAATCTGTCTATATCTTCGAAGACGACGTAACTTAACCCGAATTTTGTCTCACGGTGACCTCGGTTGAAGTAACCCCGAGTCCTACGGATGACCGGTGAAAGAGATGAGAACCAGAACCATAGTGCTCGCCGCTGTAGCCGTCGTCGCTCTGGCGGCTGCAGCCGGCGTGGCAGCCGCGCAGGACGGAACCGCGGACGAAGCGGACGCAGAGGTAGAGCTCTCGTTCGGTGAACAGGTATCCGTGCTCGTGCACAACCATCAGACCGAGGTGTCGCACACGGTAGAGAACGAGGCGTTCGAGGTGGCGTTCGAACGTGACGGGGAAGAGGCGGTGGAGGAACGCGCCCGCCAGCTCGGAGAGCGTATGGATAGAGCGGAGCAGCGGAAGGCGGAGATAGACGAGAGGCTGGAGGCAGGCGAGATCTCGGAGCGCCGCGCCAAAGCGGAGAAGGCGAAGCTAGCTAACGAGGGCAACGCCGTCAACCGCTCCAGCGACCGCGTGCTCGAACGCGCCGCGGAACAGGGCATCAACGCCTCCGCGGTCGAGACGCTGAAGCAACGAGCGAGCGAGCTCAGCGGACCCGAGGTCTCCGAGATAGCGCGGAGCATCGCCGGCCCAGGCGTCGCTGACGACCGCAGACCAGGTGACACAGGACCTCCCGAAGACCGTGCCGGAGCGGACGCCCGACCCGGTGAAGCAGGGGAACAGGACGACGAACCCGAGGAGGTAGAGGAGGAGCCCGAGGCCGATGAAGCTCCCGAGGGAGATGACGGAGCCGGAGGAGATGACGGAGCACCTGCAGATGGAGCAGGATACTAGATTCAGAAGGTAGTATCGGGGTATTTAAACGTACAAACCATGGAGGTTGACTTAACTCAAATGAAAGGTAGATTGATCACGTTCGCGGTCGCGGCAGCTCTCGCCTGCGCGCTGGCTACGGGTGTCGCTGCAGCGGACACGACTGAGATAGACGTACAGGTAGAGGAGGACGGCGACGCCGTCTGGACGGTGACGACGGAGACGGCGCTGGAGACCGAAGACGAAAGACAGGGGTTTCAGAGAATAGCGGACGACGCGGATAGACAGGCCAACCTCGCGGAGGACACCCGCGCCCAGTTCGCGGCGTTCGCGGAGCGCGCGGGGGAGCACGTCGACCGTGAGATGACGGTCTCCGACGGCTCCGCCTCCGCGTCCCTCGACGACGACGTCGGCACAACCGTCGTAGAGTTCACGTGGAGCGGCTTCGGAGTCGTCGACGAAGGCTCGGTCACCGCGGGAGACGTCTTCGAAGGCGGGCTGTCGCTCGACGAAGGCACCACCTTCACCGTGCACGCACCAGCGGGCTACGTGGTCGCAGACGCAGACGCACCCGAAGCAGATGTAGGCGAATCCTCGGTGGCTTGGACGGGACCCGTGGATTTCGAAGATGACGTCTCGATAACCTTCGCGGAAGCCGATGCCGACGACGAAGGACTGCCTGGCTTCACCGCTGCGGTAGCGGCCATAGCTTTCGCGGCGTTCGCGGCCGGTAGACGTGTGACGCGGTAGGGTAGAGTCCGACGGGGAGCCGCTCTCTCTCTCTTCTACCAGATGAGTTCGTCGTCGCTCTCTATCATGTACAGGGTGCGGGCGGCGATGTTTACGGCGTGGTCGCCGACGCGTTCGAGGTCCCGGATAGTGAGCAAGAGTCGAGTGGCTTCCTTCAGCATCACCTCGGCTTCTTCGTCGCTGTCGACATCGGTCTCCTGGATGAGGTCCCGTATCACTAGCTCGCTCAGGCGTTCGCATTTGTCGTCGAGCACGTCGTCTGCGGCGTCTATCTCGTAACAGAGGTCGACGTCCTCGTCCTTGTAAGCCCGCATGCTGTCCTCCACCATCTCCTGGGCGAACCCACCTAGCTCCTGTACGTCGACCTGCTGGAACTCGGTGCGCTGTGCGTCGAGTGTGTAGTCTCCGAGGTTGGTGGCGAGGTCGCCGATGCGTTCGAGATCGGTGATTATCTTGAACGAAGCCGCGATCAAACGGAGGTCGCCGGCGACGGGTTGCTGCAGCGCGATGAGGTCGACGCACTCCTGTTCGATCTCGAGGTAGAGCTCGTTGACCTCGGCGTCGCCGTCGATGACCCTCCAGGCCAGGTCCTCGTCCTTCGTCTCCAGCGCCTCCAGGCCCATGGTTAGGCGTTCGAGCACGAGGTCGCTCATGCTGACGACGTCTCTCTGTAGCTTCGCAAGCCGTTGTTGGTAGTCTTCCCGGGGCATCTTTCACCCGAACTTCCCCGTGATGTAGTCCTCGACCTTCTGGCTGTCGGGGTTCTCGAATATCTGTGCAGTGTCACCGTACTCCTCGAGGACGCCGCCTGTGAGGAACACCGCGGTATGGTCGCTGATTCGCGCCGCCTGCTGCATGTTATGGGTGACTATCAAGACGGTGTAGTCCTCCGCTAGCTCCTCGATCAGGTCCTCTATCTGGCTGGTTGCGACGGGGTCGAGCGCGCTCGCGGGTTCGTCCATCAGGATGACCTCGGGGTCGGGGGCTATGGCGCGGGCGATACAGAGCCGCTGCTGCTGACCACCCGAGAGATCGAGTCCGCTGCTGTCGAGCTGGCCTTCTACCTCGCTCCAGAGAGCCGCCCGCTTCAATGCCTGTTCCACCCGTCGGTCGAGGTCGTCGGTCTTCCCCTGTATCTTGAGTCCGTACGCTACGTTGTCGTAGATGGATTTCGGGAAGGGATTGGGTTTCTGGAAAACCTGCCCTATCTTCCGCCTGAGGGCGACGGGGTCGACGTCGCCGTCGTAGACGTTCTTGCCCTTGAATCTGACCTCTCCTTCGACGCGGCAGCCGTCTATCTGATCGTTCATCCGGTTGATGCACCGTAGGAACGTGGATTTCCCGCAGCCGCTGGGTCCTATCAGTGCGGTGACCTGGTTCCTGGGTACCTCCATAGATATAGACTGCAGCGCCTGGCTTTCGCCGTACCAGACGTCGAGGTTGCGTGTCGAGACCACGGTCTCCGGCGTAGAGGCGGTCTCTAGGCTGTCTCCCGTGCCTTCGTCTCCGTCTACTTCTATGTCGAGGTCGGTCTCGGCCATCTGATTGTCTGTCATTGTTGGGTCTCGTACTTATTTCTGAGGTAGACGGCGACGCCGTTCATCGCGATGAGGATGGTGAGGAGGACGACGATGCCGAGTGCAGCGAGATAGTGGAAGGTTATCTCGGGGCGGTCGGCCCAGTAGTAGATCATCGTCGGCATCGAGCCGAAGGTGTCGAACGGTCCTTCGGGAACGCGTCGCGCGGTCAGGATGGCGCCCACCATTATCAGCGGCGCGGTCTCGCCGATGGCGCGGGCGACGGCGAGGATGGTGCCCGTTAGTATGCCGGGGAACGCGGCCGGCAAGACGACGTTCTTCACCGTCTGCCATCGGGTGGCGCCGGTGGCGAGGCTGCCGCGGCGGACTCCGTCGGGGACTCCGCGGAGGGCTTCCTGCGACGCTACGATGATTATCGGGGTGATCAGCAGTGCGAGCGCGACGGCGCCGGCGAGGAGGATGGGGCCGACGCGGCCGCCGGTCAAGGGGTTGGTGAAGTTCACTACGGCGGCGAGGACGAGCAAGCCGTAGACGATGCTGGGGACGCCGGCTAGGTTCGCGAGGTTGGCTTCTATCAACCGCGTCCATCGGTTGTCGGGGGCGAACTCCTCGAGGTAGACGGCGGTGCCGACGCCTATGAAGAACGACAGCAGCACGGTGAAGATCATCAGCCAGACGCTGCCGACTATGGCGGCGTAGAAACCCGCCTGGTCCGCGTGGCGGGACGCAGGTTGGGTGAGGAACGTCCGGATGCTGACGTCGTGCTGGACGACCCCGAGTATCGCTTCCCAGAGGACGTCCGCTATGAGGAGGGCGAGGACGAAGACGCCGAACAGCGACGCGGCTACGCAGCCGGCGAGGAACAGACGGCCTTTCAGGTGCTCCCATCTGAGGTCGACGTCGAGCCAGCTGTCTTCGGCTTCGGTGGTGGATGCCTCGGGGGCTTCGGCGGCGGTCATCGGTACTCCTCCCTGTAACGTCGTTTCATCCAGTCGTTGAGTAGGTTCATCGCGAGCGTCATCAGGAACAGGAGCAGGCCGACGGCGAACAGGGACTGGTACTCGATGGTGCCGATGCTGGCTTCGCTGCGCGCCATCTGCACCATGTAAGCGGTCATCGTCTGTATCTCGACGAAGGGGTTCGCGGTCATCCGACTCTGGTATCCGGCGGCGAGGGTGACGGCCATGGTCTCGCCGATGGCGCGGCTGACGGCGAGGATGTACGACGCGAATATCCCGCTGACGCTGGCGGGGAGTACGACGTGGGTGCTGACCTCGCGTTTGGTGGCGCCTAAGCCGTAGGCGGCGTTCCGGAGGTCGTCGGGTACTGCGTTCATCGCGTCCTCGCTGATGCTTGCGACGATGGGGATCGTCATGATGCCGACGACGACGATCCCGGCGAAGGCGTTGTAGTAGTCGACGCTGACGCCGAAGAACCCGAAGAAAGGCCGGACGAAGACGGGTGTGATGAAGCTGATGGCGAAGAAGCCGTAGACGATAGTGGGGACGCCGGCGAGCACCTCTAACGTGGGTTTCAGCCAGCCGCGCACCCGGGGGCTGGCGTACTCGCTGAGGTAGAGCGCCGTCGCGGTTCCTATTGGGATGCTGATGAACGCGGCGCCGACCGTTATCATCAGGGTTCCGTTGACGAGGGGTAGGACTCCGTAGTCGGGGTAGGCGTGGTACGGCGCCCATCTGGTGCCGGTGAGGAACTCTACGAAGCCGACGCGGGCTTCGACCGCGGCGCCGAGCAGGGCTTCGTGGAGTCGGCTGTCGTAGAAGAAGCTGAAGGCGTTGTCGAGGAGGACTGCGAAGATGGCGAGCGTGGTGGCGACGGTGACTGCGGCGCAGGCGAGGAACACCCTGCGGACGCGTCTGTTGCGGCGGTTGTCGGCGGCTACGCCGTCGCCCGACAGGGGGTTGCCGTCGTAGCTCATCTACCTGCCACCTGCCTTTCTCCTGTAGTTGGTTCTACGTTCATGCTACATGTGGTCCTTGAGGGCGTGGTAGTAGCCTACGCCTCCCCATCCGAGGGCGTGCCGATTGAGGTGGACGCCCTGCATGATGTTCGCCGTCTGGCTGTGTGCGCTGTAGTCGTCCCTTACGTCGCCGACCTCGCCGGTGACTGCCTTGGTGAAGTAGTCGAAGGTTCCGCTGCCGGCGTCGCGGCCGTACAAGACCATGCGTTCTTCCGGCCAGTCGCTGCGGACGTCGCTCCATCTAATTACGGGGCTCTGGAACCGCCATATCCGGTCGAGCTCGTCGAGCGTCAGCCGGTCGCACCAGTGGTTCTCGGCGTTCTTGACGACGCATAAGCCGTCCCATCCTATGGTGTATCGGCTGTATTCGACGCCGAACTCCTCCGCCCGCGCTCTCTCGCTCTCGTCTATCTCCCGGCTTGCGTTCTGTACGTCGCTGTTGCCCCTGGTGAACTCGCTGAACCCTGCACCTGTTCCCTGTGGATCTACGTTCACCTGGACGCCGGGGTGCTGGTTCTCGAAGTCCTCGCCGGCGGCGTCGGTGATGGGTGCGAGGGTGTTGCTTCCGCTGCAGGTGATGCGTCCCCGTATCTCTCCTTCGTCGGGGTCGACGTCTAGCTCTTCGAGCACCTTGGTAAGGCGGTCGTGGTTCTCCTGCGTCACCTCGTCGGGGGTGGCGTAGAACCCGACATCTCTTGCGAACTCCTGCTGCCTGTCGAAGTAGAAACGCAGGAACTCCGTCATCAACCTGGGTTTCTCTCTGAGGCTCCGGTGGCTGACGTATATGTACAGGGGACGAGTGAGCGGGCTGTAGACCCCGCTTTCTATGTTCTCCTGGGTGGGGTGGTAGAACTCTCCGTCTTCGTCGCTCTCGACGGCGACGGTCGCGATGCCCGTGCCCTGTGCGCCGGAGACGCAGCCCGCGACTGCGGCGGCGGCCGCGGTGGAGGCGGTGAGCTTCAGCAGCCTTCTGCGGCCGACGTCCGGCGCGTAGGTCATCTAGCTTGAGGTAGGAACCGTTTCGCGGATAAACCATGCGGTTTCTATATATAATCGGTACGTACCTCTATATACCCCTAAGTACTCTTCGTGTCGGGTTGGGTCGGGAACCCGAAAAGCTGGCTCAGTCGGCGGCGACGGCGTCGAGGTCTATCTGCTCCTCCAGCAGCTCATCCTGACGGTCCTCCACCTTTTCGCCGTTCTGGATGACCTTCGTCAGCTGGCCGACGACGCGGACGTTCCCGATCAAAACCGCGCCGACGAGCCGGCCGTCCTTGAACGCCAGCCTTCTGTAGTCCTTGTCGTCGTAGCGGCGGGCGGCGAACTCCTCGCCTTTGGTGGGGCTTCCGAGAGAGATGAACGGCATCGAGAAATGCGACACCGAGTACTTCGGCACGATGGAGAACTCCTCGAGGTCGTCACCGCGTTCGCTGGCGACCATGTTCTTCGCGGCTATCTCGCCCTGACCCATCGCGCTGTCCCAGCTGCCGTTGATGTTGCGTTCCCCGATTAATACGTCGTGGAACTCGGTGACGTCGCCGGCGGCGTAGATGTCGGGGTCGTCCGTACGCATGTACTCGTCGACGAGGATGCCTTCGTCGGCTTCGGCGTCCGTGCCCTCTGTAAGCTCGGTGTTAAGGTCGAGGCCGATGCAGACTCCGGCGACGTCGCAGGGGTACCGTTCGCCGGTTGTTCCGACTACCTCCTCGACCTGGCCGAGGCGGTCTATCTCGAACCTGTCGACGCCTTCGCCGAACACGGGTTCGACGCCGACGCTCCTTAGCTCGTCGTGGATTATCTCCGCGCCCTCCTCGTCGAGTCCGTACCGCCACCAGCGGTCGCCTCGCATCAGGTACCGGCCGTGGACGTCGTTCTCCGCTAGAGCGTAGGCGAAGTCGATGCCCAGCAGGCCGGCGCCGACGATGACTGCGTCGTCGGCGTTCTCAAGGTCGCGGCGGATGCGGCGGCTGTGGACGAAGGTCCAGAACTTGTGTATGCCGTCGGCGTCGCCGTGGGGGACGGGGAGGTCGCGGGGTGTTCCCCCGGTCGCGAGGAGGGCCTTGTCGTAGGGTATCTGTTCGCCGTCGTGGAGAACCACGTTTTCCTCGTCGGGGTCTATCTTCCAGACGTTGGTGTTGAGCCGTAGGTCGATGTCTCGTTCCTCGTACCAGCTTTTCTCGTGCATCCGGATGAAGTCCTCCGGCATCTTCCCTTTCGCGAACTCCTTGATGTTGATGCGGTTGTACAGTGGTTCGCGTTCCTCCGTGATCACGGTGACGTCGGCGTCGCTGTCCTCCTCGCAGATGGTCTCCGCCGCCGTAGCGCCGGCGATCCCGTCGCCCACGATGACGTAGCTGCTCATTGCCCGAATCTAGGGCGTCGTCGTTATTTAACTCGGTCGGAACGACGGAGGACGTGTCGAACGACCGTGAGGGTTTTACCAGGGCTCGGCCAACCCATACCCGATGCCGAGGTTGTTCGCGAGCGTCGACCCGCCGCCGGAGTTCGAACCCCGCATTCGCGACGTCCAGTCTACGCTCCGGCAGACGAACGCCGACGTCAGCTACACGAAGCCCGAGCAGGCGCACGCCACAGTGAAGTTCGTCGGCGACGTCGAACCCTACGAGGTCGACGAGGTCAAGGACGCCGTTGACAGCGCGGCCGAGGATATAGAGCCGTTCCCCTTGCGGTTGGAAGGCGCAGGCGTCTTCCCCTCCCGCGACTACATCAAGGTCGTCTGGATCGGCGTCACCGACCCCACCGGACGCCTGCACGACGTCGCCGACCTCCTCGACGACAAGACCGTCGGCCGCGGCCTCGCCGACGGCCGCGAACACTCCTTCCAACCCCACCTCACCCTCGGCCGGATGAAGAGCGGCCGCGGCAAGAGCGAGGTCCTAAGGTTCGTCGACCAGCATCAGGACCTCGACCTCGGGGAGTTCACCGTCGACAGCGTGAAGGTCAAAGAGAGCACCCTGGAGGACGGCGGCAGCGTACACGACACCGTGCACGAAGCCCGGCTCTAACGAGAGGCTGGGGGTTCTGTCGTTAACACCTTAAGCTAAGCCCGCGTCTCTACTCTACCTTGGAACCCACGGACGGCGACGGAGAGGCTGAACGGAGGCGGTTCGACCGCGTCGCGGGAGTCAACGTCGCGGGCAACGCCGTCAAGATCCTGGTGGAAGGCGTCGCCGGCCTGATGTTCGGAAGCGTCGCGCTTCTCGCGGATGCCGCGCACTCGGTCGGCGACCTCGTCGGCAGCGTCGTCGTGCTAGTCTGGGGTGGTCGGGCGTACGACGAAGCCGACGAGAACCATCCACACGGTCACGGTCGACTGGAGCCGCTCGCCGCGTTGTTCGTCGGCGCGTTGATAGTCTTGCTCGG
>JAQZDA010000007.1 GCA_028751075.1 Euryarchaeota archaeon Ods02
CGACTCAACCTGTAGACCCTGCATCACTTCAACCCCTCAAGGGTTCGTCTGTAACCTGAGGGTCGAACCCTCGGACGGTGTCTTACGGTACTTCAACCCCTCAAGGGTTCGTCTGTAACCGTGGCGTCCACCGAGTCGGGATAGTCGTCTTCGTCACTTCAACCCCTCAAGGGTTCGTCTGTAACTATACGACCTCCGCGGCGTGGAGATGCCGTTATCGCCGACTTCAACCCCTCAAGGGTTCGTCTGTAACAGACAGGCGGCTTCCATGCGTACAAGGGCTGCATGACTTCAACCCCTCAAGGGTTCGTCTGTAACGTTGGCTTCCCCACCTAATTCGTGGTCCGCAAGAGTACTTCAACCCCTCAAGGGTTCGTCTGTAACCATGCGGCCTAAACACCGTACTGCGGGGGCTTAGAACCATCGGTGAACGGCGATATATCAGTCGACCTTCTATGGTGTATGAACCCGTGGGGGTCGGTGGATTACAGGAACCGGTCGTCTTCAGCTGGGTCTTCGCCGTAGACGGTGCGATCCAGTAGGTTCTCGGAGGATAGTTCGTAGAGTATTACGGACTCGCCTTCCTCTAGAGCGTCTTCTACGAATCCCTGTATCTCGTGTAGCTCCCCCTCGGTGACTTCTCCTTCGAACACGGAGTTCTGGACGTGGGTTAGGTACTTCCGGAAGAAGTTCAGCATGATCCGTGTTCTGTCTGCTTCGACGTCGTAGACGGCTACAACGTACATCTACCACCACCTCTTGAAGGGCTTGTACTCCTCCCCTGTCAACAGGTGTTTTTTGAGCTTGTAGGCTTCGAGTCGGAGGAGGTACTGGTAGCTGACCTTCCGCTTCAGTTGGGGGTGTTCGACGGTTTCTTCCAGCACTTCCTCGAACTCTTTGGTGAAGGTCTCTCGACCGGAGTCGTCGAGTAGGCATGCGTTGAGGTCGTCTTCGAAGTCGTCCTTAGTTATCTGCTGCCTGTTCACTAGCCGGAAGATGAGTCGGTCGGTCAACAGGGGTTTGAAGAGGTCGGCGATGTCGAGCGCGAGCGAGTACCTTCTTTCGCCGGGCTCGTGGAGGTAGCTAATCGTGGGTTCGAGCGCAGTCGCACGTATCGCCGACACGCAGTTCGCGTAGACGAGCGAGTTCCCGAAGGAGATCAGACTGTTGACCTCGTTCGTGGGTGGATTGTACTTCCGTTTGTCGAACTCGAACTCAGGACGAAGTATGTCGTCGAAGGTGGAGTAGTACTCGCGGCGCGCCGAAGCTTCGACACCCATGACCTCCTCGGTGTCGACAGCTTTATCGACTTCGTCGGAAAGTCCACGTAGCTTCTCAGTCTCTTTCTCGAAGCTCGCGCTTCTGCCGTCGTAGTACATCACGTTCCTGCGCATATTGTGGATGCTTCCCTCCACCATCGCACGTGCGATGGTCATCCTGCTTTCTAGGTCGTCGTACGCTCGAACCTGTTCTACCACGGTCTGCCCCGACTGCTGTCCTTTCTTCGGCATGATCGAGCCTGCGTAGTGGTCGTTCCAGCCGAACACGTGAACCGCCACGCCCTTCTTGTTCAGGAAGGATATCAGACGGGTGTTGTAGTCTATCTGTCCGTGCAGATACACGGCTTCGGCTTTCTCCACGGGCAGGTACTTCTTCTCGTCGTCCTCCGTCACGAGACGCAAGGTGTTGTTGTGCCTTTCGAGGGTTCCGTCTGAGAACACGTGGTAGTTCCTGTCCATCTCGTTTATCTCTCCATGCTTATCCAGCAGAAGTCGTGGTACGCGCACGAGTCGCAGAACGGTTTCTCCTCCGCAGGCGGCGGCTCCTCCATGTTCACGACGTCGTATATGCCACGGATAGCTTCCTCCACCTCTGCCTCTGCTTCTTTCGTTAGCTCTACGTCTTCGCGGTCTTTCTCCGTGGGATGCGCGAGCACACCTTCGCGTTCCTCACCGACCACGTGCTTGAGGTACCATAGGTAGTACAGCAGCTGCATCTCCGACGCCTTCTTCAGCTTCGACGAAGGCTTCACCTCCACGACCTTGCCGTCGTCGAGCATGTCGATGGATATCGTGCCGTCGACGGAGTAGCTGCGTTTCTTCCGCTCGAACGACTTCTCGTCGACCTGCGTTCCACGTACGATGTTGGCGTTGCTCCGGTCTATCTGTACGTCCCTGCTGAGGAACCATAGCTCGCGCTCGCAGACGAAGTAGTACTGCATCATCACCCCGGTGACGCGGAAGCCATCGGACGACGCGCCGTCGCGTGCGTTCTCCAGCAGAACGTCGACGGGGTCGTCAGAGGAACCTGTCTTCGACGGAGTCATCCTGAACAACTAGACCTCTCTTAGCATCGAACTTACTTGAATCATCTGACGAGGTCTTCAGGTATCTGAGCCCCTCGTAGTTCTCACCTACTGGGTTCAACCTTGACACTGCTTCATGGTCTTGTTCGGTATACAGGGGAACTGAAACCCTGAGTTCCTTGGTCTCGTCGACCAGGTCACCTGCCTTCGAGTGTCTCCCTTCGTCGTTGGCGTCGATAATCTCCTGAATCTTCATTTTCTCATCGGAGGTCCGGGCTACTATCACGTCGACGGAGTTCGTGGCGTTGATCAGGGATTCGGCGCCGAGTCTTTCGGCTTCGGCGTCGTCGAACCATTCGACAAGTTCTTCCTCTCCCAGACCTTTCTCGTGGAGTTTCCTATAGTATGATTCAACAGCCTCTCTCGACATCTGGTGCCCTGGTATCCGGCGTTCACCTTCTCCTCGTACGGAGTTTATGGCTTCTGCTACCACCGGCAGAAGGCTTGGACCAAAGAGGCTGTAGACGGTTTTCGACGGCAGGTTCTCTTTTCCCTCTGGAGGGGCTAGCGTCCAGACGACTACTTCCCCTCTTTCGTGTTCGAACGACCTGTTACATCTACCTGCAGCCTGAACGATGCTGTCGAGTGGGGCGAAGTCCCTGTAGACCTTGTCGAAGCTTATGTCTACACCTGCTTCAATCAGCTGCGTCGACACTGTTACCACTGGAGCTCCTTCTTCGGTGAGTTTCTTCACTGACTTGATTATCTCCAAGCGGTCCTTTGGCCTCATCCTGGTAGTCAGGTGAGCAACCGCTGGCATATCTTTTTCTTCGACCTCTGCTAGAACGGCGTCCGCGGTTTCGAGAGCCGTGTCCTCCTTCTCCAGATGATTCCCGTGTACCTCGTTTACGTTCACGGTTTCAGCGGTCTCTTCTATCTCGCTAGAGAGCTGTTCCGCGCTTGCGATGGTGTTGCAGATGGCAAGAGTTGATTCACCATCATTTTCAGTTATCTCCTCCGCGGCGTCACTGTACCCTAAGGGCTCGTGTTCCCCTGTACTTTCTAGATGGACGTCCGCGGAGTCATGTAGCACGTACTTCACTCGTTCGGCATCGACGAAGTACTCGTCGACGTCTCCTATGAGTTCGAAGGTTTCTATACCACCTGCTTCGAACACGCGCGGCTGCGTGGCTGTCATCGCGACGACGGTTGCGTCGTACTCCTCCGTTAGAGTTTGAACGATCCTCCTAACGAGGCTCCACCAGCGGTGGGGTAACGCCTGTGGTTCGTCGAGGACTATGACGCTGTCGTAGAGCGCGGGCAGCTTCAGGGACTGCGAGTTCTTCGGACCTGCGAGGCTCTCGAAGAGCTGGACGAACGTGGTAACAATCAACCCGGTGCGCCAGCTTTCGCCTAGCATGTACTCCTCTGACGCTCCGACATCCGTGTCATCCGTCTCGACGACAGTCTCTGAGAGATGATGGTGGATTGTTAGCGTTCTATCGGTTGGTTCAACGTCGAATACATCTATCACGTCGTCGACGAGCTGATCTATTATAGAGGTGAAAGGTAGGGCGTACACGACCCTTCCGTCGCCATCCCGTAGGTTCCTTATCTTCATAGCGGCGCTCATCCCGGTGTAGGTCTTGCCGAGCCCCGTGGGAAGAGTTATCGTGCCGAGTCCCCCGTTTCCTTCTAGGAACTCCTCTACGTTGTCCAAAACCTCCTTTCGTGCTGCCTCCCTCCTCTCGTTCAGTCGTCTCTCCCGTTCACCTTCGCCTGGTGGTAATGCTGCGATATGTCGCTCTAGAACCCCCGGGTCGAGGTTCTCTCCCCTAAGATCGTCTGTCGGAACTCCTGCTGCGTCCGTCTTGTCGGCCAACGTGAGAGCACTCCAAAGCTGGAGCTCTAATGGATAGAGCCCTTCGTCTAGCTCCTTCAAGCTGTTACCGTACTTGCTGACGACCAGCTCCTTGACGGACGTGAACCTCTCACCTGACTCGAACTGCTCCGCGAACTCCGTCCACGAGCCTTCACCATCGGTAGCCTTCTCTATAACATCCTCCGCTACTTTCCGTGCTTCAGGGTTCTCCGACACGTCCTGCACTTGGGTTCTCATCTCCTCCTTCCTCTCGTCGAAACTGAGCGTCCTCTTTCTCACGTACTCACGGGCGTCCGGGAGTCTACCGTGATGCTCTGACACAGCTAGATACCCGGATAACCTTTCGATATCCCCGTATCCTGTTTTCTCTAGAACGTACTCCGCGACGTACCCCCCTAGAGGCGAATGATGTTTCGGCCCGGCAGGCTGGTTACCTCGTATGTAGTTCTGGAAGAACGACGTGGCTTTCCCGATGTCGTGGACGGATACCGTTCGTCGGACGAGATGCTCTAATAGGTTATCTTCGACTGTCTTGGCTTCGGCGGGCACGAGCTCCGACGCACGTGAAGCCGCGTCTCTCAGATGTGTCTCTAGCAGTTTCCCCCCGTCTTCATCCGGTGGATGGGAGTATATACCATCCATCAGACGAACACTACCTGTCTACTATCAACTTCGTTGACGGGTACATTATCCGTTTTTATCTTGAGGGGTTCAGCCTCGGGGTTGTAGGAGTAAGAGGTGAACGCCGTGGTTCTACGTCCGCCTTCGTGTCGCTCCATGAACGCTGGAGGCTTCTCCATCCTGAACTCCGTACCGGGATCCGGTACTACATCGTCTGTAGGAACCGTGGAGTCTACCTTCGCTGTCCCTTCCGAAACCACGGATTCGACATCGAACTCGCCGTGGTACTCTACCTCAGCGAGGTGTTCGGACAGCCCAAGGCTGGGTGTGTAGTGAGATCTGCCCTGGCTTAGCATCTCCTGGAGCTCTCCGTACACTCGTTGGTCTTCGAGCCAGAGATCTATCCGGTAGGCGGGGTCGACCAGTACCTCGTAGTTGTGTTGCTGGCGGTTGTCGGTGGAGTCGGGGAAGCCGATGCTCAGGGAGCCGCGTGAGTTCAGGGTCTTCATCGACTCTCCTGCTGTCGAGAGCGTGTTCATCGGCATGTTGAGCGTCCGTAGCTCGGACTTCGGTTCGATAGCTATGGCCGAGCTTCCGGGCGCGAACAGGTGGTAGTACTCGTCGCGGCCTATACCGAGGACTCCGGCGACGAGCCCAGCGACGGTGGTACGGGGTATCACCCGATATGTCTGTTTCACGATGTTGCCCTCTATCCGCCGGAAGTGCCCCCATGGACCCTTCACGGTGAAGGAAAGACATCTGTCGATGTCCCTGCCTTCACCGCTGGCTTCACCGTCTCCGTCGGTACTTTTCTCGTCGGCCATTTTACTCCGCTATCGCCTTCTGATACTCGTCGTAGACTTCTATCTGGTCGACGTCTACACCCGTACCCTCAAGCGCGCTGTACAGGAGGTTCTCTCCACCTGTTTCGTCGCCGTTCCTGAACTCGACGACGTCGCTTGCCGCGACTCTTACCTTCTGTATCTTGTCACTGTGAGTGTCGAGCCGGTCGATAAGCTCAGTTACATCGAGCTCCAGGTCGTCGATGTTCCGGAGCTCGTCCTCGGGTTTCGAGCCGTCTCCCAGCGAGAGATTCCGTTGAAGACCGCCGATGTGGAAGCTGTCGTCTTCGTACTCCACCCGAAGGTAGAGCCGGGGCTCTTGTCCGACCTTGCTTCGTGTAACTGTCTGGTTCTTGAGCGCACGCCAGCAGAGTGTGTCTAGGCGCTTTACATCCTGCTGAGTTAGATTGGTGTCCTCCGCTCCGTTCTCGTCTACGACTCCGTGGAAGGCTATCAACCCGTACTGGATACGGTGGTCGTCGAGTCCGAACCCGCCCTGTTCCTTGTCTTCCTGCGTCGCTATGACGCTCGTGAGGCTGTCGTAGTTCTCGTTCTCGTTGACGGCGTGTAGGGTCTTGCCGGGTGAGAACTGGACGGGGCCTGTGAAGTGGTCGGGTAGCGCGTCTGCGACCTCCTCGTCATCAGCGTCTACGCTCATCGTTGCTCCGAAGTACCTGACGTCGGCACTGTTCTCGAGGAACTCCGAGTACACTGCTTCCTCGAGCTCCTCGGGGTCGTCGTACTCCGAGGGCTCTATCTCCTTGATTCGGTCTTCGAGTAGCTGTTCGCGCGTGAACTGATGTCCTTCTTCTTTGACGTTTCGTATGTAGACCCCGAGGCCGTCGTCGTCAAGCTGGTCGCGAAGGTAGCGCTTGAGTCGGACGTCAGTGACTATCGCCTGCTGGGTCTGCGGGTCTATCCTTGGTCGGTTGCCCGCGCTCAACGGGTTTCCGTTTGGGTTGCAGTCCACTGCGTCGTACACGAATACTATCTCGGAGCGGTTCTCGACGGTTTCTGTGTCTTGATCTGTCATGGTTTAGTTCTCCTGGCTGTCTTGTTCTTCGGCTGAAACGTAGCTGTTCAATCCGTACGTTACTCCCAGCGAGTAGTAGAACCGGAGGTCCTCGGTTCTGATGTCCCACGTCTCCACGTCCTTCTCCAGCAACGTGTCTCTCAGCCGATCTACGACCTCTGCGAACATCGTGGAGCTCAGGTTCTTCTCCCGGGAGTAAACCAGGTCCTTGTCGATGACCTCCTCCGTAGTTCGTTTGATCTTCGGTCGCGTCATCGACTTCACCGGGTACTGATCCACGAGGGTAGTGCTGCGGCCCTCAGCGGACTGGATTCCCGACATGTGCCCTACCAGCGCCCCAAGAAGGAACGCTCCTCTACGTTCGGTGTCCTCTAAGGCGGGTGTCTGTTCTATGAACTGTGCTATCTTACGTTCACGTACGGCGGCTTTGGAGCCGCCGTCTGCTATCGCTTGGTTCGTGGTCATGTATCCTTCCGTGTATTCGTTGGGTTTCGTCAGCGGTTCTCTGTCGGCTTCTTTCGTCTTCAGTAGGCCTGCATCAGCTAGCGCGCACATCTGGGCGTACTGTGACGCGACGGTGTGACGTGGGAACGAGTCGCCACTCTCCTCGGTGAGCCTGTCCGAGTACAGCTTCAGGAGTTCACCTACGTCGATGCCCTCGCCCGAGAGTACGCTCACGAGTGCACGGACCCGTGCGTCGTCGGCGGAGAACGTCTGTTCGTCGTCGGGCCTGGGGAACGTGAGAGCGAAGTACCAGCCGGTGGAGATGATGTCCACCTTCATCCTGTCCTTGCGGAGCAGCTGCCAGTGGTCTTCTTCGGAGTTGTCGGACTCCGGCGGAACTCCTAACGCCGCGCTCGCACGGCCATCAGTTCCCTCGTCGTCGAACACCCAGGACTTCAGAACCTGGTTATGAGATCCCTCTAGCTCGATGGGGTGGTGTATCCTGCCGTCCATCGTCTCGCCGTAGACGTCGAACCTCTTCTGCTGGTGTTTCCTGACTGCGGATACGTAGAACCGGAGTCGACCTGGTATCTTCTCGACGTCGCCGTCGTACTCTCTGTAAATGAATTCCAAGGTAGTCATGTTCTCTTCGTCAAGCACCCCGTACAGGAGGCCGTAAAGCGTCAGAAGACTGTCCACTTCCGGCTCACCGATGAAGTACGGCAGGTAGTAGACTGTGGCGCCGAACGTCGTGTAGGTACAGGCTTCCACGAACGGACCTGCGTTGTCGACGTCTACCGCAGTGTCCTGCGACACCGGGTGGCTCCGCCAGGCTTCGTCGGCGTCGAAACCCGGGAACTTCTCCATCTGCTTGCCGAGGTAGTAGTTTAGAGGGTCCTCTGACGTCCCAACAGTAACGGCTTCATCTCCTGTGACAAGGTCGACCGCCTCTCCCTCTGACTCGTCGGCGTCGCCCTTTGAGACGAGCTTCGAAAGTATCCTCTGTTTCATCGCCTCGTTGAAGACCTCCACGTCACCGGGGTAGAGGTAATCACCATCTTCCTCGAGCTTAACCTGAACGGTGAGAAGCGAGGTAGCTGTCCCGTCGATCAACCTCGTGACCTCTTCCTCTATCTTCCCGAGGACGTCCTCATCTTCACCCATTTCTGCCAATGCGTCGATAATCCAGCCGTCTTCGTGGTCCTCTCCGGCGGCCTGGATGACGTCATCCGTCGCCCAGCGGGTTAGGCGCTCCTGCGCGTACTCGGCGAGCTTCTCCGGCTCTTTATCCCGACCCGAGCGATGAGTGATGCTATGGTCGAATCCTCTAGCAGAGTCGTAGTAGCTGTGTGCGACATCTGCGACTATATCACTCTGGTAGTTCCTCACCCAGACGGGCTCATCGGAGTCCAGACGAGGTTCATCGCCGGATAGATCGGCTCTCACTACTATCAGGCTGTCAGGTTCACCAACGAGCTCGTCGGCCTGCGCAGGCGTGAGGTACGCGCCGTACTCCCCGCCTCCGACTGTGGCCAACGTGTAGAGCCTGCCGTACACGTACTGGATATCGCGCAACGACGATATCGGGCGGGATGGGAACTCCTGTAGGAGCTCGTCAGCGTCGTACATATCCTCGAACTTCTCGGGTTCAGGTAGCTGCACGTCTGCCCCCTACCTCGTTCTTCTCGGTGATGTTCACGAAGCCGAGCCCGAGCGAGTTCCTACCCCCGATGCCTGTGTCGAGCGCGAGGTTCAGATGCCTTCGGTGGTGGTCGTCACGAACCTTGTATCCGAACCGCCACTTGCTGAGTACGACCTCCATCTCAACTCCCTCTGTCACTGTGAGCGGGATGGCGAAGGACTTAATCAGCTCGTAGCTGTTGAACAGAGGTCCCTCAGTATCTTCAGGCCCGGGTAGGTGTTCGCCGATGAACTCGTCGTGCTTCGCCTGGAGGTTCGATGTTACGGCGTTGACGAACGGTTCGTTGGTGTGTTCGGGACGCCAGTATGTTGGAGTCTCGCCGTGGCCGTTGTCGATACCGTACTCTTCTCGGACTTCCTCGTACAGTCTAACGAGGACGCCGGTTGCGGTTTCGATGGTTCCCTCCGTGCCGGGTTCGCCGACGTCAACGTCGAACGCCGAGAGATCCTCGACCTCGAACTCCATCTCGCCGACGTTGAACTCGGGGTCCTGTTTGACGTCTTTGGCGACGTAGGACAGGACTTGTTCGTCCACCGACGATACTATCACCTTGCGCTCGTCGCCCTCCTCCATGTCACCGAACGGGAACGGGTTCGACATGCAGAACTCAGAGGGCCCACCTGAACCGTGGTTCTCGTCCGCTGGCGTGCCCTCCAGCGCACGCCATATTCTGCCGCTCAACTTCCTGTGGTAGTTCGACACGTAAGCCGTGTCGGCCTGTGCTCTAAGGTACATCATTAGCCTCATCGTTTAGCTCTCTTCTTTCATTTGTGTTCTACTGGTACAGCGTTTAGACATCATATCAGAGGCATAAATAGGTTTTGGTTTGTCTGCAGGAGTGTTGGATAAGATGCGAGTGCTTTAACGGATAGGCAAGAAAAGTAAGAGTGTACCAGATGAACTTGAAGGGTTGAAGAATTTGAGTTCTCCAGGTCATCACTCACCTGTTACAGATGAACCCAAGTTAGGGGTTGGCCGCAACCGTTCTTTGGATCGGTTCTGCGCTCCTGTGGACCAGTAGCATATCTCTTTCACTAAACCAAGTGTAGTCATACATAGTAAATTGAACACACTACTGTACCCCACGTACCCGTCGCTGTTCTCCAGATGGAAGTCGTCCGTAGGTCTTGCGCGTACTTGGACTGCCCTGGGCATGCGTGCTGTCGTCGTATGCCGGGTTATTAGTTCTTTCCCAGGCTGTCTTCCGTCTCCGTGGAAGACGCGTGGTGTACTTGCATGGCACTCGTAAACTGTAAGCCACCTGCTCCCGAAAGCTTCAGGTATGACGACTTTGGTCTCGACCCTGGGTTTCGACACCAGCCATCTCTACAGCTTGCTCGTCGACGAAGGGGTCGAGGCGGGCGACCACCTCGTGCTCGTCCGCCCCGACGACGGTGACAGCCGCGGCGACGACGCCGTCCACGAGGTAAGGGAGATGACGCGGAAGATAGACGACACCATCTCCGTCGAGCTCGTGGAGGTGGAGCCCGGGAAGTTCGAGAGCGCCGCGGTGGAGCTCGGTGGCCTGTTGGACGACGTCGACGACGACGTAGTGGTCAACCTCGCGGGCGGCGACAGGATGCTGATGCTGGCTCTCGCGGTCGCCGCGATGTCGTCGTCGGCGGAGCTGCGCTCCGTCCACGTGCGCTCCGACGTCACCAGGGAGAGCCGATGCGTCGACCTCCCGAGTCTCGAGGCGGGTCTCGACGACAGCCAGAGGGAGGTATTGAGCTACGTCCTCGACAACGGCCCCGTGTCGAACACCGACATCGCCGCCGCCAACGGTCTCTCGGAGTCCAGCGTCAGCAGATGCGTCCGCGACCTCGAGCGACGGGGGTTCGTGGAGGTGGACGACGCGGGCGGCAGCAACTCCGTCGACGCGGGGTTCCTCGGGTTGCTCGTGGACGGCGGCCGGTAGGAAGAGTCCCGAGTCATGTCTATGCATTCACACTTACAATCGACATAAACGTCGAACTTAGATGAAGAGGGTGCAGCCCCTCACCCCAACCCGCCCGGGGACTTCCGACCAGAGGCAAGCGAACGGCCTTCACCGTTCGAAACCCCAGGGTAGTTCTCGGTCGGAGTCGACGAGGTACTGTTTCGCGTCTTCGATGCTCGTGAGCTTGATGGCGTCCCTCTGGCCTCCGTACCTGACTACGGGTGACTCCGGCTCCGCTACGAGCTCGTCTATCGCGTCCCGTGCCTCACCCTGTCGGTGGCTGGCGAACCAGTTCACGACGGTGTCCACGGTCTTGTTGTGTCCGCCGGTCACCTTCTTCCGCATGAGGTGCTCCACGACGTCCAGCTTCAGCTCCCCGATATCCCCCATTATGCCAATATGTACCGCTGTGGGATTAAAAGTTTGTCTTTTCTGTGCAACACCGGACTGGTTCGTATAGCACAATTCTTATCTATCTATGCCACGGTACTGTCTCCTATGAGCAAGATCTCTGGTGAGGGACGTCAGGAATCCGGGGAGCCATTGGGCGTCGACACCGTGTTGAACGACCTGTTCGGCGACGGTCCGAAGACGCGTATGCTCGTGGTGTTCCTCGGCAAGCACCGTCACGACGTCAACGCCACGGAGCTCGCGCGTCTCGCCGGCGTCGACAGGAGCACGGTCTACCGCAACCTCCCGGACCTCCTCGACCTCGGAGTCGTCCGCGAGACCCGTAAGGTGGGGAACAGTCCGATGTACCGGCTCGACCGCGACCACCCCGCGGCGAGGAAGCTCATGGAGCTGGAGGGCGCGCTGATGGAGAACGTCGAGCAGGACGTGGGTCGGGACGCCGGCACGAGAACGGTCTAGCCCACGCGGTCGACGGGAGGGCTACGCTACGACGCCGGTCTCCACGCCGGGCTTCGACACCGGACACCTCTACGGCTTCGTGGACGAGGGGGACGTCTGCTTTGGCGGCCATCTCGTGCTCGTCGGTACCGACAGCGGCGGCAGCAACTCCGTCAACGCGGCTTTCCTGGGACTTCTCGTGTACGGCGGCCGGTAGAGGGGTGCTGCCGCGTCAGGTTTATGCTGTCGCGCTCACGATGTACACATATGCCCGAGAGGAAGAGGGTGCAGTTCCGCGCTCCCCGCTCGCTCGTGGAGAGAGCGGACGCTCTCGCGGAGGTAGTGGAGGCGGACAGGACGGAGGTGCTGGTGGACGCGTTGCGGGAGTACCTGAGGGACGCCGCCCACGACGACGAATTGAAGCAGGAGATCGCGGACGCGTACTACGACGAAAGGCTGTCGTTCGACGAGCTAGTGGGGCTGGTCGGCCACGAGGAGGCGGCGAACTTCCGCGTGCTGAAGCGGCAGCTTGAGACCGACGCCGGGGAGATAGCGGACGCGTAGATGCAGGTCGTCGCCGACACCTCCGCGCTCGTCAGCCTCGGCTGCGCTGACTCCGTGGACCTACACGGGGTTCTCCACGACGAGTACGACGTCCTGGTTCCACGCAGGGTGTTCGAGGAGCTGGAGGAGACCTCCGGCTACCGTGATCCGGCGGCGGAGGCGGCGGAGCACGCGCTGTCACAGCTCTCCACCGACGCCGTCGTAGACGTCGCCCTGGACCCCGACTTCCCTCTCGACGACGGGGAGAACGCCGCCGTCTCGCTCGCGAACTCCGAAGCCGCCGACCTCTTCCTCTGCGACGAGTACAACCAGATAGGGGTCGTGCACGCGTCGCTTCGGGAGAGCAGGCTCGTCACGACGCCGAAGCTCCTGGAGGTGTTCGTCCATTGCGGCGTCGTCTCCAGCGAGGAAGCCCTGGAGGCGTTCGACGAGGTGGCCTCGGTCAGGAGCTGGATGGACAACAGCTACGTCTGCCGGGCGCGCGACGCGCTCGAAAGCTACGATGCATCCGACTGAACCCCTGCAGGAGTCGACGGGTGGTGCTGCATCAGTCTACAGGGATATCGACGAAGCTCACCCGGAGGTTATGCGTCCCGTCGTCGAAGAACGCGTCTAACGCCGATATCACGGTGACATACGGCCTGTGGAATCCAGCGTCAGCAGATGCGTCCACGACCACGAGGAACGGGGCTTCGTCGTGGTGAAGGGCAGCGGCGGCTTGAGTTCGGTGGAAACGCGGCTTTCCTCAGTGTCTTAGTTGACGCCGGGGGTAGCACCGATGCAGCGCACATCCCTCTAAATCTGGTCACACGTACCTGTCGAGGAACTCCACCATCCGGGTGTAAGCCTCTATCCTGTTCTCGAGCTTGCTGAAGCCGTGTCCTTCGTCGTCGAAGACGAGCTTCTCCACGGGGACGTCGTTCGCCTCGACCTTCTCGACTATCTGCTCCGCCTCGTCGACGGGGACGCGGGGGTCGTTGGCTCCGTGCATCACCAGCAGGGGTGCGCGGATGCGGTCGGCGTTGTTGACGGGGCTGATGCTTTCGAGGAACTCCCTGTCTTCCTCCAGCGACCCGTACTCGGCCTCCCGGAGCTCCCGCCGCCACTCACCGGTGTTCTCGAGGAACGTGACGAAGTTCGCGATGCCGACGACGTCGACGCCCGCCGCCCACCGGTCCGGCGACTCTATCAACGCAGCCAGCACCATGAACCCGCCGTAGCTTCCGCCATAGGCCGCCGCCCGCTCGGCGTCCACCTCCCCGCGGCTTTCGAGGTAGTCCAGCGCCGCGTCGAGGTCCTTCACGCTGTCCATCCGGTTCCGTACGTCGTCCAGTCTGGCGTACTCCTTCCCGTACCCTGTGCTTCCGCGGACGTTGGGTTCGAACAACGCGTACCCTTCCTTCAGGAGGTACTGGCGGAGGCCGCTGAACGACGGCCGGCGCTGGCTCTCGGGGCCTCCGTGGACGTCGACGACGACGGGGTACGGGGGTTCGACGTCGGCGTGTCGGGGTATCGACAGCAAAGCCGGTATCTCGAGGCCGTCGAACGACGTGTACCGGACGACCTCCGGCGACACGAAAGACTCCGATTCTATGCCTGCGGTCGCGGAGTCCGTCCACCGCGTCAGCTCGGCTGCGTCGGGGTAGTCTAGGCTGTGGACGTCGGCGTTGTCGTCGCGGGCGGTCAAGGTGACGGCTAAGCGGCCGTCGTCGCTCCAGCTGGTTCCGCCGACGACGCAGTCGCCGACGTCGGGGGACCCCAGCTTCCGGAAGCCGTCTTCGACGGAGGCGAAGGTGAGGTCCGTGTATCCTTCGACGTTCCGGCTGTAGACCACCCGGTCGTCTTCGACGTTGACGCCGTCGACGTTCCAGTCTCCGCCGTCGTCCAGCACCACCGGATCCAGGTCGTCTGGGGAGCCGGCTTCCTCGGGCTGGACGCGTGCGAGGTAGGTGGTGTCGGCTCCGTGGTCGGTGACGAGGTAGACGCCGTCTTCCTCCCAGTCCGTGCTGCCCCACCGTGCTTCCTCCTCCGGCGTCAGCCTCGTGCGTTCTCCGGAGTCGACGTCGAGGATATAGAGGTCCTGGTCGAAGTTCGAGTGGCTCTCCCTCAGCAGGAGCCGGCTGTCACAGGGGCTCCAGTCGACGACGGACAGCCAGCCGTCGCTCTCGTACACTAGCTCGGCTTCGTCTTCGCTGCGTCCCTGCACGTAGACGTCGAATACGCGTTCGTCCCGTCGGTTGGAGGTGAACGCTATCCTGTCGCCGGAGTTCGACCATCCTCCCCAGAGGTGCTTGGACTCCGGCCGCCGCGTCAGGTTCCGGACGTCGGTGCCGTCGTCGCAGGCGAGGTAGATCTGGGTTCGTTCGTCACCGCCTTCGTCCATGCCGAACGCGAACTCCTGACGTTCGGGGGAGTAGGAGGCGTAGCTCACGCTCTCGTCGTAGAAAGTCACCTGATGCTGCCATTCTAGCGCGCTGTCGACTCTCCAGACCTGCGCGACTCCGGTGGTGTCCGACAGGTAGAGCAGGCTGCCGTCGGGGCCGAACGACGGCGAGTACGCGCTCTGTATCCTGAGGTATCGAGGGACGTCTGCGTCCATCTGAACCATGTTTCGACGGCGACGAACTAATCCGTTGGCATACGATGGCTGACATGGTATCCCGGGGTGACGGCTTCGGGGTTATACGTCTCCTGGGTACCGCAGCTGATTTGGAGTCAGAACCCCTGCCTGACCGTATGAAAGCACGCGTGAGAGGCATCCACTCCACCGCCGCAACCCGTCTCCTGCTCGACAGCGGCTTCACAGTGGTCGACCCCTCCGAGATCCAGAGCCAGCGGTTCGCCGAGGAGCTCCCCGATGAACCCCCGGACGTGTACGTGGAGGACACGGAGGACTACCGCGGGCTCGTGGTCTCCGGCGACAGCGAAGCCGCCGACGACGTCGCCTCGGCGCTGGGGGAGGAGGGTTGGACGTGGTCCGCCGACCTAGGGGAGGGAGAGGTCTTCGACGCCGACGTCGTGGAGACGCTGGCTGGCGGCGCAGTGGTCTCGGGCGACGACGGCGAGGCTTTCCTGCCTTACGGCCGCGTCGACAGCCACGTCGAGGAAGGCGACGAGGTCATGGTTCAGGTGGTGGAGGCGAAGGCTCCGTGGAATGAGGGGTTGCCGGTGGTGGAGGCCGGCGTCCGCGTCGGCGACGTCGTGGGCTTCCGTCGCGGAGGCTCCGGCGTCGAGGTCGAGGGCGGCGACGAAGCCGACCACGTGCAGATGCAGAGGACGCTCGACCTCGTCGACTTCGACGCGCCCGACGGCTGGACGCCCTGCTTCCGTCGGGACGCGTTGGAGATGTCGTCGACGGAGGTCGCGGAAGCTCTCGAATATGCTGCGGAAGACGCCCGTGAGATGGAGCGAAAGCTGGATGAGGGGTCCGGCGACGGCGGCGTCGACTCCATCTGGATCTGGCCGGGGCCGGAGGGACGGCGGCGTTTCGACGAAGCAAGGGACAGGGTTGTTTCCACGGTCGATGGCCACCACAGGCTGAAGGCGTACTCGAAGACAGCGGCGGACGCCGTCGACTTCCTCGAGGCCGCTGACGTAGACCTCGGGGGTTTCCAGTTCGAGGCCGCGGCAGACGCCTTCGGTCCCGAGGAAGGCGACACCGTGGAGATCCTGCACGGCAAGCCCTCGGGTGCGTGGCTGCGTCTCGGGGATGCCGAGGTAGTCGACGTCGAGGGCTCCACCGTGGTGTTGGAGCGGGAGATGTCGGCTGGCGGCGAGTACGATGGCTTCGGCGCGGAGAAAGAGAGAGGGGACGTAGCCCGCACGGAGCTACGTGAGGGCGAACAGAGGTACGTCACCACGTATCTGTCGAGCGACGGCGACGTCAAAGGCAGCTACGTCAACGTCTCCACGCCGGTGGAGGTATACCCTGACGCCGTCGTCTACGTCGACCTCTACGTAGACGCCGTCCATGACGCGGAGTCGGAGGAGGTATCGGTGGTGGACGAGGACGAGCTGAAGGACGCCGTCGAACGAGGCTACGTGGAGGAGGAGACCGCGGAGGTCGCTCGCGGGCTCGCGGAGGAGGCGGCGGAGGAGCTCGGGAACTGAGCCGGGGCCGCCGGCCGAGGGCTCCATGGAGAAGGCGGAGGAAGCGGCCGACGCCTTCGACGCACCGGCTGGCGGCCACCCGCAGTCGACGGGTTCGGTCGGCGATAGGCGGAGTTCTGTCCAACCCACACCAACATAAAGAACTTTATATCACGGAGGTCATTCTGTCCTTGATGATTGATACCAGCGAACTCCTCCGCCGGCTCGAAGAAGAAGGCGCGGAAGTCATGCGGGTGCTCGGCGAGAGGATGCCGGTTTTCGCCGACGTCCTCGAGAGCGAAGACGAAGTGCTGGTTCTGATAGACCTCCCGGGATGCGAGCAACACAGCGTCGACCTCAAGTTCGAGGAAGGAGTCGGCTTGACCGACGACGTAGGCGGCAAGCTCAAGGTCGAAGCACGTAGGGAGAAACCCCTGGAGGAAGGCTTCAAGTACATCGCGGAGGCCCGCAGCGACTTCGTCCGCGGAACCGTACCCATCCACGCGGACGTCG
Source organism: Euryarchaeota archaeon Ods02 (assembly GCA_028751075.1). Taxonomy (GTDB): domain Archaea; phylum Halobacteriota; class Halobacteria; order Halobacteriales; family Halorutilaceae; genus JAQZDA01. The sequence goes on from JAQZDA010000007.1 coordinate 16,784, forward strand.
ACTACGACGAGAGCGACGCGACCTACGAGAACGGACTCCTCAGAGTTCGTATGCCCAAGACCGGTGGCACAGAGATAGATCTGGAGTAGGCTGCGGGCGGCTAGATGGCTATAGCTACCTGGCGCCTCGTCCGCGCGACAGTCAAGTTCCTGCCGTTCATAATCGCGTTCGCCAGAGACCGGAACAGATACATCCTCTTCGGCGGCAGCCGCAAAGTAACCCCCGAACGCCGTACACGCCGCGCCAGGAAGCTCAAGAACACACTCATCAGCCTCGGACCCACCTACATCAAGCTCGGACAGCTGCTGTCCACCCGCCCCGACGTCGTCCCACAGGAGTACATAGACGAGCTGCTGGAGCTACAGGACGACGTACCACCCGCACCCTACCCGGAGATACAGAAGATACTCGAGGAAGAGGTCGGACACCCGGACTCCGTTTACACCGCCTTCGAACGCACCGCTATCTCCGGGGCTTCCCTCGGACAGGTGCACGTCGGCTACTACCAGGGTGAGAAGGTCGCCGTCAAGATACGGCGACCAGGCGTGGAGGAGCTCGTCTCCGCCGACCTCCGGGTGCTGAACTTCTTCCTGCCGTGGACTCAGCGAGCCGCGCGGTTGATGGGTGAATCAGCGCACGCCGAGAGCCTCGGCGGCCTCGCGGAGGACTTCGAACGCAGGATCAACCAGGAGATGAACTACCACCGCGAAGCGGAGATGCTCAACGAGATAAAAGACAACTTCAGAGGCGACGACCGCGTCGTCATCCCCGCCACATACGACGAAGTATGCACGGAACGAGTGCTGACGATGGAGTACCACGGCGGCATCAAGATAAACGACGTAGACAAGCTCGAACGAATGGGACACGACCGCGAACGCATCGCCAAGAACCTCGAGAAGATCTACCTGAAGATGTCGTTGATAGACGGCGTGTTCCACGGCGACCCCCACCCCGGCAACCTCGCCGTCAACGAAGACGAACAGATAGTGATATACGACTTCGGCATGAGCGGCAGGCTGTCACCGTCGCTGCAGGAGACATTCCTCGACTTCTACCGCGCCGCCGCCGACCACGACGCGGAAGGCGTCATCGACGCCATGATAGAGATGGGTACGCTCGACAGAGACGTCGACCGCGAGCTCATGGTCGACGTCATCGACGTAGCCATCCGCGACCTATCCGGCGAAGAGGTGGACGAGCTCCGGATACAGCAGCTGATGGAGGAGATAGAGGATACCGTCTACGAGTACCCCTTGACCATCCCCTCCTACATCAGCCTGGGGTTACGCGTCAGCACCATCGTCGAAGGAGTATGCATAGAGCTCGACCCCGAGTTCGACTTCCTCGAGGTCGCCAGGGAGTTCTTCATCGAGGAAGGCTACGTCCAGAAGGAGGTCCGCGGCCGCGCCGTGCAGGCGTTCCAGGACCTAGAGGACACCGTCAACGCCATCGCGAACGCGCCGGCGAAGCTCGAAGGCGCGCTCGACAAGTTCCAGCGCGACGACGTCGAGGTCGTCGTCGAGGTCGAGGACAGCGCCCGACACCTCCGGGGGATGGGACGCGGCATCAGCTACGCCTTAGTCGGAGGCAGCAGCATAGTCGGCGCCACAGTGCTCACCGTCAGCGAGTCACCGTACACCCCGTATCTCTTCATCTTCGGCCTCCTGATGCTCTACCTCAGCAGGAGGTCGTTCCGCGACAGACGCGGAGCCATAGGACCCAAGACCTACGCCACCCGTCATCAGGCGGAGAAGCTTCAGGAAGGCAGCTGGAGAGACCGCGAGGAAGAGAGCCAGGAGAGAAAGAAGCGAAGGCAGGAGGAGGCGAAGCAGAAGAGAAGCCAGGGAGGCATAGTGAGGCCGCCGCAATACCGTCAAGCAAGGGAACGAGAGGCGAGACGTCGGACGTCGAGGAAGCCCGAAACAAGAGGGAGAGAGCCGTCCGGTGCGGAGGATCAGCGAGAGGAACAGCGAAGACGGCGGAAAGGCGGCCGTAGACCTCGTAGACGGGGAGAGAGCCAACCTTCAGGTGAGGGAGAAGATGGTGGGAAAGACTCTGACGAGGGAGACGACGGGGGTGCACGAAGGGGGCCGCGTCCTCCTGGGAGAGACCGTAGGACGCCGGACCCCGAGAGACGGGGACGAGAGGAAGAAGACTGAAGCAGTCGACATCGCCCCACTACCTATTTCGAGGGAACTACTAAAACCACGGCCTGCAACGGATAACCTATGGCTTACGACGACCTCCATGAGTTCGTCGGCCGGCTGGAGGACGAGGACGAGCTCGTGCGCGTCGAACACGAGGTCGACCCGGTGCTGGAGATAGCGGAGATAACCGACCGCGTCAGCCGACGGCAGCGACGGCACAACAAAGCGTTGTTTTTCGAGAACCCCGTCGGCAGCGAGCACCCCGTACTGATCAACTCGATGGGCTCGATGGAGCGGATGGAGCTCGCTCTCGAGGTCGACGAGCTCGACGACGTCGCCGACCGCATCCGGGAGATACTGGAGTTCCGGCCGCCGGACATGGGCGGCTTGGTCGGTGCGGTGAAGAACTGGGGCGAGGTAAAGGAAGGCATCGACCTCCTCAGGGAGTTCCGCCGGTATCCACCGAACAAGGTCAAGAAGAAGAAAGCGGCGTGCAAGGAGGTCGTGGACGACGACCCAGACCTGAACGAGTACCCGATACTGAAGTGTTGGCCGGAGGACGGCGGCCGGTTCATCACCTTGCCGCTCGTCGTCAGCGAAGGCCCGGAGGGGAAGCGCAACGTCGGAGTCTACAGGATGCAGGTGTACGACGAACGACGGACGGGGATGCACTGGCAGATGCACAAGCATGGGGCGAAACAGTACCGTGACGGCGACGAAGAAGGGATGGAGGTAGCGGTCGCGGTCGGAAGCGACCCCGCGACGGTGTACAGCGGCACCGCGCCGTTGCCGTTCGACATCGACGAGCTCCTGCTCGCGGGGTTCCTCCGCGAGGAGGGCGTACCCCTCGTAAAATGCGAGACAGTGGATCTCCGCGTGCCGGCGAACGCGGAGATGGTGCTGGAGGGACGGGTTCTGCCGGAGAAGCGGCCGGAGGGTCCGTTCGGCGACCACACCGGCTACTACACCCCTGTGGAGGAGTTCCCGGTGTTCGAGGTAGACTGCATCACCCGTCGCGAGGACCCCATCTACCACACCACCATCGTGGGGAAGCCGCCGCAGGAGGACGCCTACATGGGGAAGGCGACCGAGCGCATCTTCCTTCCGTTGATCCAGACGCAGTTCGACGAGATCGTGGACATCAACCTCCCGATAGAGGGGGTGTTCCACAACCTCGCGATAGTCAGCATCGACAAACAGTACCCGGGTCACGCCCGCAAGGTCATCATGGGGATGCTGTCATTGGGGATGCTGTCGCTGACTAAGAACGTCATCGTCGTCGACGAAGACGTCGACGTCCACGACAACAAAGAAGTCACCTGGGCGGTGACGTCACGTATGGACCCCGCGCGCGACGTCGAAATAATAGAGCGCGCGCCGCTCGACCACCTCGAACACGCCGCACCCATCAAGGCGTTCGGCGGGAAGATGGGTGTCGACGCGACGAGGCCGTGGCCGGAGGAGGGTTTCGAACGCACCTGGCCGGAGGAGATAGAGATGACCGACGACGTCCAGGAGCGCGTCGACGAAGTCTGGAGCGAGCTCGGGTTCGCCGAAGATGATGGAGATTACGGAGACGGGGAGGACGGCGATGACTGAAGAAGAGAGATCAGAGAAAACCACGGACGAGGGTTCCGATGAAGGGGAAGGGAGACAGACGGCTCTGGTCACCGGTGCCTGCGGATTCGTCGGAGAACGCCTCATCGACCTGCTTCTGGACGAAGGGTACGAGGTCGTCGCCACCGATCTCGAGGAGATGTACCACGGTGGATACGACGACGGAGATGTGGAGTTCCGCGCCGCCGACCTCACCGTGGAAGACGACGTCCGCGCCGCCGTCGAAGGTGTCGACGTCGTCTACCATACGGCGGCCCTGTTCAGCTACAGCGGCCTCATACCTTGGGAGCAGTTCCACCAGGTCAACGTAGAGGGCACGCGGGTGCTCTGTCAGGCGATGGTCGACGCCGACGTCAGCCGTCTGGTTCTCTGGAGCACCGCAGGGGTGTACGCGCCGCCGGAGCCCGACGAGGTACCGATACGGGAAAGCCACCGCAGGGGCGGCGGCGGGAAGTACGACCGGTCGAAGCAACTGCAGGAGGACGTCGCATCGGAGTTCCACGAGGAACACGGTCTCGACGTCGTATTGCTGCGTCCCGCACCTATCTACGGCCCCGGCAGCAGGTACGGCATCGCACGGCTGTGGAAGGCCATCGACGACGGAGTGATGCGGGTGTATCCCACGGAGGACGGGTTCAAGCTGCCGTTGGTGCACGTAGACGACGTCTGCGCGGCCGCAGTCCATCTCGCGGAGCACGGGGAAGACGGGGAGGCGTACAACGTCGTCGACATGCAGGAGTACGACATGGCGGACGTCTTCCGGTTCGTCGCCGACACCGTCGGCACCAAGATGTTCCCCGTCCCCGTCGGCTCCAGCACCGTCAGCCACCTCGTGCGGCTGAGGCCGTTCGTCGCCGCCGGCGAACGCCTGCTGGACGCCGCCGGAGTCGACAGCCCCGTAGAAGCAGACGACGTCTACTACCTCGCAGGCAACTTCCACCTCGACAACACGAAGCTCCTCGAAACTGGGTACGAGCTACGGCATCCGTCGTTCGAAATAGGTCTCGAGGCGGCGTTGAAGCAGCACATGCAGGACGGCTACCTGTAGCTGACCTGGAGGCTGCAGAGGCTCTTCCAGCACGTCGACGGGGGGTCAGCCACCATAGATAGGGTAGCCAGTACAGGCTTACTGCGTCGTATTACGGTAGCCAATACAAGGTTGCTGCGTGGTAAGATACACGTAGTTACGGAAAAGAGAACGTGTTCACGGCAAACTTTATATTGTTTTACCTCTAACTCTAGGTATGAGGGTTTCGGCTGACGACGGACGCGTCTACCTCTCCAAGGACGTCCGTGAACGGTATGGAGAGGAGTTCGAGCTCGTGGACAGAGGAGACGCCATCGTGTTAGTGCCCGTCCCGGAAGACCCGTTAGCCGCTCTGAAGGAGGAGGCATCGAAGAGCGAGGGCTCAGTGGAAGATCTAGCGGATGCCGCGCTCGACGAAGCGACGGAACAGGCGGGAAGGTGACGTAGATGTACGCGGAGACCGACTTCCTGCTCGCCCTCGTCAAGGAGGACGACTGGCTCTCGGAGCCAGCGGAGGATATCTACCGCGAACACGGTGACGAGCTCTGGACGTCGGAGTACACGCTCGTGGAGCTGATGATGGTGGCGTACCGCGAGAGCTGGAACGTCCTCCGCACCGTCGCCGCGGCGAAGCAGCTGGTCGACGTCCAGGGAGAAACGGAGGACGTGCTCGCCGCCGCCAGCCACGTCGAAGACCACGGTTTCACGCCGTTCGACGCCCTACATCTCGTACGAAGCGGAGACGACGCCGTAGTCTCCAGCGACAGCAGCTACGACGGCTACAGCGACAGGGTCGAGCTAGAGTCACTGAGGTAGCGACCTGTATGAACGCTGGAACCCGCGCGAACCCCGCCTTCACCGGTGCGCGTAGAACGCCGTGAACGGCTCCCCGGACTCCACGCGGCTGAACCCAACGCGTTCGAACTGCACGACGTCGTCGACGGCTTCCGCCGCAGCAGCCTCGACCACGCCTTCCACTTCGCCGTCCGGCGTCTTGAGGGTGGCGTCCACGGCTTCGCCTTCCTCCGCGCTCATCCAGTGGACGACGTCGACGTCCTCCTCCCTGACGAGGTCGACGTCGTCGCCGATGTACCTGACCCTGAAGGGGTCTTGTGACGTGACCTCGACGTTGTACAGCGACTTCAGCCGCAGTCGCTCCCCCAGTTCAGGCAGGTCGTCCGCCTCCAGATACACCCTGTCGTCGACGTGTATCTCCCGGTTGCCGCGGTCGACGTCGGGGTGTCGGGATGGCGTCGCCGTCGTCTCCGGTGCGTCCTCCACCGTCACCTCCACTGGATCACGCACGAGGAAGAACCGGTCGGCGTCGTCGTCTACGAGGGCGCGGTTCTCGCTGTAGACGTGGCTCATGCTGAACTCTATGTCGCTTTCGCTGACTCCGAGGTCGAGCAGGGCGCTCCGGAGCGCCATCGGCTGGATGCCGCGGCGGCGTAGCGCGCGGACGCTGGGTACCCGTGGATCGCTCCAGCCTTCGTAGTCGCCGCGGTCGATGGCTTCCGCGAGCGACGACGTCGACAGGGTGCCGTACTCCTCGATGCTGACGCGGCCCCAGTGCACTACCTCGGGGTACGTCCAGTCGAAGTAGCTGTAGACGAAGCTCTGCCTGTCCCTGCTGTCCCTGAGGTCCTTCCCGCGGATGATATGCGTGACCCCCAGGAGGTGGTCGTCGACCGCTGACTGGAAGTCCAGCATCGGCCAGACCCTGTACTCGCTGCCGACGAGGGCGTGCGGGTGGCTCTCTGTGTCGACGACGCGGAACGCCACCCAGTCACGTAACGCGGGGTTCGGATGCTCTATCTCAGTCTTCACCCGGAGGACGACGTCTTCCGCGTCTTCGTGCATCCGGCTCCAGGCCTCGAGGTTCTCCTCAACTCCTCGTTCGCGGTGGGGGCAGGCTTCGCCTTCCTTCTTGAGGTGGCTGAACTCCTCCTGGCTGCAGCTGCAGACGTACGCGCCTTCCTTCTCTATCAGCTGTTCCGCGTAATCGTAGTACGTCTCCAGCCGGCTGCTTGCCCTGTGGATCTCGTCGGCGTGGAAACCCAGCCATTCGGCATCCTCCTGATACCAGCTGTATGCTTCCTCCTGTGGAGGTTTGTTGACGGGGTCGGTGTCGTCGAACCTGAGGATGAGGCGACCGTCGTACTCCTCGACGTACTCGCTGTTGACGACGAGGCCGCGCGCGCTTCCTATCGTCGGCGGACCGTTGGGGTTGGGCGCGAACCGCATCACCACCTCGTCGACGTCGTCCGCGCCAGGCAGCGGCGGCAGGCCCTCGTCCTCCTCGTCTTCGTCGTCGCGTTCGAGCTCCTCCAGCAGCTCGGGCGCTATCTCTTCGAGGCGGCTGCGGCGTTCACCGGCGTCGAGGGAGTTCACCTCTGCGACCACCTCTGGAGCTTCGTCGCTTATCTCTTCGGCGTCCTCCCTCAGTTCGGGGTGTTCACCCATGAGCTTCCCGACCACGGCTCCGACGTCGGCGTCTTCACCGTGTTCGACGGCGTTCTGCAGTGCGTACGCCTCCACTAGGTCACGTGCTTCGTCGTCCATCAGTACTCCCTCGACACCAGGTAGTCAGCTAGCTCCGCGAGTATCTCCTTCTCCCTGCACTCCGGCAACACGTCGAGGTCGCGTTTCCCGTCTTCCACCAGCTCCCTCGCCCGCTCCCGGGCGTACTCTATGCTCCCCGACTCCTCGAGCTCAGCGACCTTCGCCTCGACGTCCTCCTCAGACGCGTCCTCTTCGAGGTAGGGGTCGACGTCGTTCTCCAGAGCGTGCAGAGCGACGAGCGTGGGTTTGCCTTCCACGAGGTCGCTGCCGCGCTGTTTGCCGAGCTCCTCGCTCGACGTCGTGAGGTCGAGAACGTCGTCGTGTATCTGGAACGCCTTACCGGTCTTGACGCCGAAGTCGTACAGCCTGTCGACGGCTTCGTCGTCCGCGTCCGCCGACAGCGCGCCGAGCGCGCCCGCTGCTCCGAACAAGACCCCGGTCTTCATCTCCACCATCCGCATGTACTCCTCCTCCGAGGTGATGTCGCCGCTGATGTCTACGCTCTGTCCCTCGCATATACGGGTGCAGGTCTCCGCGAGCACGCGGAGCATCCTGTTCTGTTTCTCCGGCGGATGCACCTCGTCGAGCACCTGTTCGAAAGCCTTCGAGTACAGGAAGTCACCGGTGAGGATGGCGGTGGACTCACCCCATCGAACGTGGACGCTTGGTTCCCCGCGTCGGACGGGGTCGTCGTCCATTATGTCGTCGTGGATGAGGGTGAAGGAATGCGTTATCTCGACTGCGAGAGCCGGCGGCAAAGCGTCCTCGCCTCCTCCTTCAAGGGCTTCCGCCACCAACATCACTACCGCGGGCCGGAGGCGTTTGCCGCCCGCCGTCAAGAGATAGCGCGCGGCGTCGTGAAGCTCCCTGGCGTCGCCGCCACCGAACTCCAGGTTCTCGAGCTCACGGTCGACTACCTCTGCTCTCTCCGCCACCTCGTCCTCTACCACCATCTCTACAGCTCGACGCTGTCTCCGTTCCTGAGGAGGTGGGCGTCCCTGCCCATCTTGTAACCCATCTCCTCCGCGAGATCGATGTACTCGCTACGCACCGCCGCCGTCTGATGCGCGGGGATGACGTTCTGAGGCTGCAGCCAGTCGAGGAGGTCGTAGTGTTCGTCGCCTCCCATGTGGCCGCTGACGTGGATGTCGGTGTAGATGCGGGCGCCCTGCATCCTGAGGAGCTTCTCCGCCTGATGACGCTGGCCTTCGTTTATCGGTGACGGGATGATCCGTGCGCTGTAGATCACGCGGTCGCCTTCCTCTAGCTCGTAAGGCGTGCTATCTCGCGCCATTCGCGTCAACATCGCACGTGGTTCACCCTGATGTCCGGTGACGATGGGGAGGTACTCGTCCTTGCCCTCCTCCATCACGCGTTTCATCGCGCGGTCGATGCTCCGTCGGTGGCCGTACATGCCGACGTCGGGGAGGTCGACGATGTCCATCCGTTCGGCGATGCCGCTGTACTTCTCCATCGACCTGCCGAGGAGGATGGGTCGGCGGCCGATGTCCTCCGCGAACTCCAGCAGGCTGGTGATGCGGGCGATATGTGACGCGAACGTCGTCGCCACCATGCCGCCGTCGTGGTCCTCCAGCGAGTAGAACAGGTCACGCACCATCTCCCGCGCGACCTTCTCGCTCGGCGTCCTGCCGTCCTCACCGACCTGCACCGCTTCGGGGATGAACGCCAGAACGCCTTCCTCCCCGAGCTCCTTCAAGCGGTCGACGTCGATGGGGTCGCCGATGACCGGCGTGTGGTCTATCTTCATGTCGAGGCCGTAGACGATGGCGCCTTCCGGCGTGTGTACGGCGGGGATGATGGCGCCGGGTATCGAGTGCTGTACGTTGATGAACTCGATGGTGACGTCGTCGTTTATCTGTATGACCTCGCCCGCCTCCATCGACCTTATGCTGTTGTCGAAGCCGAACTTCTGCTCGCTCTGAACCTGCTCCTTCACCAGCTCCGCGGTGAACGGTGTCGCGATGATGGGTGCGTCGTAACGGTGTGCGAGCTTCGAGATCGCGCCGATGTGGTCGAGGTGGCCGTGCGTCGGGATGATGGCTTTCACGTCGCCTTCGACGTCGCTCATCACCCTGTCGTCGGGTATCCCACCCATCTCGATCAGGTCGAGACTGTGCATCTTCTCCGTCTCTACGTTGTCGTGGAGGAGGATCTTCGAGAGGTCGATGCCCATGTCGAAGATTATGACGTCCTCTCCGACGCGGACCGCGGTCATCTGCTTGCCGACCTCTTCGTACCCTCCTACTGCAATCACTTCTATATCCATGGTTCTTGTGTCTCCGTTCTGGTTGCCTTGGTTGACCGCCTTCGGCGGTCCCTAACTCGACTGCTATCCGAGTTCCGGTAGCTGATCCAGATATTCCCGGGTTATACCAGTTAGAACAGTTCGGGTGTTACTAAGTTCACCGATATCCTTCGAGCCCGTGACGTACATCGAGGTCCGGAGCTCGGCGACGACGTCCTCCACCGCCTTCAGCGCTTCCTCCCTCCCCTGCGCCGCAGGCTTCAGGAAGGGCTTCGCCATGCCGCCGGCTGCGGCGCCGAGCGCGATCGCTTTAGCGACGTCGACGCCGCTGCGGACGCCGCCGCTCGCGACGACGCAGGGGTGGACTTCGGTGCATTCCACGGTGCTGACGGCGGTGGGGATGCCCCAGGTGCGGAACCTTTCACCGAGGTTCTCGCCGCGGCGGTCGTCGACGGCTGCGGCGCGGTATGCTTCCACGCCCGACCACGTGGTGCCGCCGCGGCCGGCTACGTCTACAGCGTCGACTCCCGCGTCCGCGAGCTTCTCCGCCGTCTCCCGCGTGAAGCCGTTACCCGTCTCCTTCACCAGCACGGGAACGCCGAGCTCCGCGGCGGTGCGTTCTATCGCTTCTAGGCATCCGCGTGCGTCGACGTCTCCGCCGGGCTGTACGGCTTCCTGCAGGAAGTTCAGATGCACCGCGAGTGCGTCGGCGTCTATCATGTCGACGGCGCGTTCCACGCCTTCGACGCCGTACTCGTCGAGCTGGGCGGCGCCGATGTTGCCGTAGATGAAGGCGTCGGGGGCGGCCTCCCTCACGACCTCGAACGACTCCGTCTTGCTCTCGTCCTCGAGGGCGGCGCGCTGACTTCCGACACCCATCGCCACCCCGTGTTCCTCCGCCGCAGCCGCGAGGTTGCGGTTTATCTCAGTGGTGTTCGGGTGGCCGCCAGTCATCGACTCGATGAAGACGGGTGCGTCGAGCGTGTGACCGAGGAACTCCGCCTGAGTGTCTACGTCGCTGAAGTCCATCTCCGGAAGAGCCTCGTGCCGGAGATGTACGTCGGCGAAACCCGTGCCGGGTTCCTCGACGTCCTCCTCCTGAACTATACGTATGTGGTCGTCCTTCCTGTCTGAAGTACCTGGCAATCTAGCTCACCTCTTCACCAGTGTCCCCGGCTCCCCGCCGGAGAGAAACGCACGCAGGTCGTCGACTCCGAACACCCTTCCTCCCTGCGGTAGCTCCAGCGTCTTCTCGAGCTTGCTCTCGAACCCTCCGGTGACGTCTGTGTCGCTTCCGTCTACGTCGGCTGCGGCGTCCGGGTGTCTCACGTGGTCGAGGACTTCGTCGGCTTCCCCGATAACTCCGTCGGCCGCCGTACACATACCTAGCTCCGCGTCGAACTTCCTTGCGAGCTCCACAGCTACGTCGTCGCCGGAGAGCACGCTGTAGCCTCCGCGCCGGTCGACGACGACGTCTCCGTGTAGCACCGGTAGACCTCCTGATTCGACGGAGGCTTCCACGACACCGGAGTCGAGATCGGGCTCTCCGGAGTCGTCGCGGTGGCTGCAGGAGGAGGGATGGACTGCGAAGGCCTCCATATCTCGCTTCAGAAGCTCCTCGACGACGACGTCGTTCAACAGCCGGACGGCCTGCTGCACCTCGTAAGCCGCGGTGGCGTCGTCGACGACCTCGCCCCCGTTGAAACCGCGTTCCTCGGCGTGCGGATGTCCGAACGACCCGGCGCCGTGCACGAACACGAGGTCTTCGGCGGCGTCGCTGACGGCGTCGTATACCCTGTCGGCGGACCGGCTGTCGTAGCTCTCCCGCTCCTCCTTCCTCGTCAGGACGCTGCCACCTACCTTCAATACTCGGGTCAAGTCGAAGTCACCTCGCCTACCCCGAGGGTGCTCGGTGTCACTCGGGTCTCACTCCTTCCGCGGGTTCGAGGCGGTAGACGTCTTCGGCGTCGCTCCAGGCTTCCTCGACGTCGCCGTCGAGAGCGAGGACGCAGCCTCCGCCGCCTGCGCCCGTGAGCTTCGCACCCTTCGCACCGGCTTCACGCGCAGTCCAGACGAGGCGGGAGAGCGACGCCGTGGAGACGCCGAGGCTCTCCAGGAGGCCGTGGTTGACGTCCATCAACCTTCCGACGCGGCTGATGTCGCCGTCGACGACGGCGCGTCGGCCTTCCTTCGATATCTCGCCGACCGCGCCCACGACGCGGTCGCCTGCGCGGCTGTCGTCGACGAACCGGCGGACGCGGTCCACCATCTCGCCGGTGTCCGCGGACTCACCGTCCCACGCCACCCAGATAGGTGCGTCGACGGAGGCGTCTATAGGTCGGAGGCTCTCGCTGGAGACGTAGGTGAAACCGCCCTGCAGGGAGGTGTAGGTGTCGGCCTGCGACGCCGAACCCTGCACCGCTCGTTCGACGTCGCGCGCCGCCGCAGCCAGCTCCGCGGCGTCTATCTCCGCGTCTACCTCCCGCAGCGCCGCATGCAGGGTTGCGACGGTGACTGCGGCGCTGCTTCCGAGGCCGGCGCCCACGGGTATCTCGCTGTCGACCTCCACGGAGAAACCTCCGCTGTAGTCTGACATGTTCCGCGCCGCCTCTAACGCCGACAGCACGTATCTGTCGTCGACGGCGTCCACCGAGTCACCGTCCTCCGCCTGCTCCACGGTGACGGTGGCGCGGAGGTCGACGGCGGCGAGCACCGCGGGTTCTCCGTAGACGACGGCGTGTTCGCCGTAGAAGAAGACCTTGCCTGGTGCGCTCGACGTCGCCATCGGGCTCTACAGCTCGGGTTCGAAGTCGTCGAGGCCGTAGTCCGTCTCCTGGTCGCGGAGCTCCATCAGCTCGCGCGCCAGCAGCCAGTAGACCACGGAGAGCGCCTTCCGCCCCTTGTTGTTCGTCGGCACCACGAGGTCGACCTTGTTGGTGGCGTTGTTGGTGTCGCACATCGCGATCACGGGGATGCCTACGGTGATCGCTTCGTCGACGGCCTGGCTGTCACCGATGGGGTCGGTGACCACGAGGACGTCGGGTTCGATGTATCCCTCGTAGTCGGGGTTCGTCAGGGTGCCCGGGATGAAACGGCCGCTGCGGACCCTTGCACCCGTCGCCGCCGCGAAGGTCTCCGCAGGATGTTGGCCGTACTTCCTGCTGCTGGTCACGAGCACGCTCGCGGGTTCGTAGTTCGCGAGGAAGTTCGCCGCGGTCTCGATTCGGCCGTCCGTCATCTCGACGTCGATGACGTACAGTCCGTCCTCGCGGACCTTGTGGATGAACCGCTCCATATGTCCGGTCTTCTGCTGGGTGCCTATGTGGACTCCGCTCGACAGGTAGTCGTCCACGGGTATCAACAGGTCGGTGTCCTCGTCGACGCCCGCCATCTCCCTGCGGGCGGCTGCAGCGTCCTCGCCCTCGGCTTCCCCTGCTTCACCGGCTTCCTCCCCCGCTTCGGTCTCGGCTTCGGTCTCCTGTTCGTTCGGCTGCTCTGCTTCCTCGACGTCTTCCTGCGCGGCTTCTTCGTCGGCAGCGGTCTGTTCTTCGTCGTCGGTTTGTTCCTGTGACATCATTTCACCAGTTGAGTCGGTCTTCTATCCGGATGAGTTCGTTCAGCTTGGCTGTTCTCTCCCCGCCCACGGCTCCGGTCTTCACGAAGCTGCAGTCGAACGCGACGGCGAAGTGGGCGATGGTGGCGTCTTCGGTCTCTCCGCTCCTGTGCGACATCACCGTCGACATGCCTGCGCGTCTCCCTGCTTCGACGGCGTCGTAGGTCTGCGACACCGTGCCCACCTGGTTGGGTTTGATGAGCACGGAGTTCGAGGCCTCTGCGTCGACTCCTCGTTCGATGCGTTCGACGTCGGTGACGTAGAGGTCGTCTCCGCAGACGTGGACGTCGGTGTCGTCGACGCGGCTCGTCAGCTCCGCGAACCCGTCGAAGTCCTCCTCGTGCAAGGGGTCTTCGACGTATACGAGGTCGTGGCTGCGGACGAGCTCCTCTATGTACTCTATCTGCTCCTCCGTCGTGCGTTCTACGTCGCTGTAGACGTACCGTTCGCCGTCCCATAGCTCGCTGGCGGCGACGTCGAGGCCGACACGTATGGGGTAGTCGACGTCGACGGCTTCGATGGCTTCCTCCACGGCTTCGAGCGCGGCTTCGTCGTCGACTGACGGCGCCCACGCGCCTTCGTCGCCTTTACCCGGGCGTCCGAGGACGTCGCCGACTTCGGCGTGGATGCGTGCGTTGACGAACGCGGCTTCGCCGAACGACGAAGCACCCGTGGGTGCGACGAGGAACTCCTGGATGTCGGTGGCGTCTTCCGCGTGTTCACCGCCGCCTACGACGTTGCCGAGCGGCACCGGAGTCGACTCCTCCAACGCGCCGCCGACGTGCTGATAGAGGGGTACGCCGAGGGCGTTGGCTCCGGCTTTCGCCGCTGCGATGGACAACGCGACGGCGGCGTTGGCGCCGAGGTTGGAGTAGTTGGAGGTTCCGTCGAACTGCCTGAGGACGCGGTCGACGGTGCGTTGACGTGTGCAGTCGACGCCGAGGAGGTCGTCTCCGACCTCGAGCCCCATGTCGACGGCTTCGCCGGCGGGTAGCTCCACGGCTTCGTGTTCGCCGGTGGAGGCTCCGCTGGGTGCGATTCCGCGACCCATCGAGACCGACGTCGACACCTCGGCTTCGACAGTCGGGTTGCCCCTGCTGTCGAGGACCTCACGTAACGCTACTTCCTCGATGGGTGCGGCGTTCAAGCTAGCTCGGCCCCCTGCGAACCGTTATCGGGAGCACGCCACGGTCTAGCTCCTCGGAGGCGACGTCGACGGGGTCTATGGTGTCGACGTCTATCAACGGTGGTGCGCCGCGGCTTATCTGAAGCGCTCTAGCGCCGACGATCCGAGCTCGTTCGTACCGCGTGTAGTTGATCTCCTGCGTCATTGGTAGGGTGCTACGGTGTCGACGAGCTCCTGATGGCTGACGAGCATCCTCCTGCAGCAGTACCGGTCGACGTCTAGGTCGTCGAGCACCTCTTCCTCGTCCTCGCCTTCATCCACCCGTTCCACGTACTCCTCGTACTCGGCTGCCACGGGTTTACCGCACGTGAAGCATCTGACTGGCACCATCATGGCTGTATCACCTGTAGCTCTTCTGGTACCGGGCGCGGGCGCCTGGTCCACCGAACTTCTTGGCTTCCTTCTGACGGCTGTCGTTGACGAGCAGCGACCTGTCGAACTCCATGTACGCTTCGCGGAGCTCGGGGTCGCCTTTGAAGTCCACGAGGCCGCGGGCGATGGCGGTGCGGACTGCGTCCGCCTGACCCTGGTAGCCGCCGCCCTCGACCTCGACGTCTACGTCCACGTCGTCGCGGACCCCTTCGACGACGCGGAACGGCTCCGTCATCTTCAGCCGCGCGCTCTCGGGTTCCACGAGCTCTACGGGTTCGCTGTTCACTCTTACGCGTCCTTCGCCTTCCTTCACCGTCGCACGCGCTACAGCGGTCTTCTTCTTACCTGACTGGTTGACTGTTTCTACCATGTTACGTTAGCTCCTATCCTTCGGCTTACTTCGTCGAGCGTTACGTAGCCTCCTTTCGCGATATCCTCTACGGTGTCGTCCGGCGTCTCATGCTCGCTGTCCTCGTACTCGGCGGGTACGCCGATGTAGAACTTCACCCTACCCAGCGCTTCCTTCCCCCTCTGTCGTTTGTAGGGGAGCATGCCGCGGACGGTGCGTTTCGCGATTCCGTCCGGTCGCTTGGGATGCAGGGGGCCGCGGTCGCTCTTCTCCTCGTCCCTGGCGCGGTAGTTCTCCGCGACCTCGTCGGGGTCGCCGCTGACGACTATCTCCTCCGCGTTCACGACGGCTATCTCTTCGCCGTCGAGCGCTCTGGAGGCGACGGTGGACGCCAGCCGTCCGAGCACAGCGCCTTCTGCGTCTATCACCGTCGTCATCGTACCACCCTTACTTCGCTGCCGTCGGGGTTGTCTGCGACGTAGTCGTCGAGCGGCACGGCTTCTCCGTCCGCTCGCTCTATCTTGTCTTCGGCGCTTCCGCTGAAGTCGAAGGCGGCGACGGTGACGGTCTTCGACAGCACTCCGCTGCCGAGCACCTTGCCTGGCACCACTACTGCTTCGTCCTCCGATGCGTATCTCTCTATCTCGCTGACGTTGACCTCCGCGTGTTCTCGTCTAGGGCTCTCGAGCCGTGTGGCGACGTCACGCCAGACCTCGGCGTCTTCGTCGTCGGCGAGCGCCTGAAGGTCGTCGATGAGGTTCGTCAGCCTCGGGTTCTGTTTCTGTGTAGCCATCTTTCTATTTTTCTCTATGTTTGACTTGGATGCGTGGGGCAGGATTTGAACCTCGGTCGCTCGACCGCTCTCTGGTTCAAATCTGCCGGTATCGTATGCGTGGGGCAGGATTTGAACCTGCGAACGCCTACGCGACAGCGCCCTGAACGCTGCGCCGTTGGCCTGACTTGGCTACCCACGCTCGATGTCATGTTGTTTGGTTCTCGTGTTTCAGGTTGCTATCGTGTCGGCGAGCTCCTCGGCTCTCTCGCTCAACGAGAGAGCGGCCTCCGACACCATCTGTTCTGCCTCGTACGATCCATCGGACTCGACCTCGAAGACGAAGGCGTCGTCCACGGTCTCGAAGCCTACGTCGTCGTCGAACGCCTCCGAGACGCGGCCGTCGTACTCGCTCATGTCGACGACGTCGCCGTCCAGGGTCTCGACGTAGCCGCGGAGGACGTCTTCGCCGCCGCCTCCGTCTTCGACGGCGCGGTAGAGGTGCTTGTACGCGGCGGCGGTCGCACCCTGGTTCTTCGCGTGGTCGCGTCCTCGTCCGAGACGCGCTGTGGCTTCGAGCACCACGGCTTGATCGGGCTTGAGGTCGATGATGGGGATGCCGTCCTGTGCGGGTTCTATCTCGGGGTCTTCGACCTCGAGGTCTCCGCTGTAGACGGTGGTGTCTTCGTCCTCGGCTTCGACATCGAGGAGGACGGAGACCTCGCAGCCGGTGCAGCCTTCGCCTTCGCAGCTGCATTCCTCCGGCAGCTCGTATCCTTCGAGGTCGGTGGTGAGGGGTACGAGACCGAGCCGGAGCGACAGCACCTCGTCGAAGATCACGCTGGTGTTCTCGTAGACGTCGACGGTGTCTATCGCCATAGTGGGTACGTCGGCTAACATCGCCCTTCGGACTCCGTTGACGAACGCAGGCGTCGCACCTCTGACGACGAAGGCGGCGCGTCGTCCGTCGCCCTCGATATTCTCGACCTCGAACTCCATGGTCAGTTACCTCTTCCCCGTCGACCTTTCGGGCCTTTGCAGCCGTCGTGGGGTATCGGAGTCACGTCTTCGATGCGACCTATCTCGAGTCCGGCGCGTGCGAGCGCTCGAATCGCGGCCTGCGCGCCCGGCCCGGGGTTGGTGTTCATGTTGCCGCCGGGGGCTCGGATGCGGACGTGTACTCCGCTGATGCCCTGTTCCGCGGCGCGGTCGGCGACCTCCTCCGCCATCTGCATCGCGGCGTACGGCGTGGACTCGTTCCGGCTCTGCTTCACCACGGTTCCGCCGCTGCTCTTCGCCAGCGTCTCCGCACCCGTGAGGTCCGTGAGAGTGATTATCGTGTTGTTGAGGCTGGCGTGGATGTGTGCGACGCCCCAGCGGTCTCCCTCTACTTGTTCGGTTTCGTCTTCTGCGCTCATCTCATTCACCTTGTTCTGCTGTAGCTCGTTCGGGGTGTAGTTCGTCGGCTAACGGTGAGTTGTCGTCGAACTCCACCAGTGGTTCCTCGTCGACCTCGACGGTGTAGCTGGGTATCGTGACACGTTTCCCGTCGATCTGGATGTGTCCGTGGTTGATGAACTGACGCGCCTGCTCCGCGGTGTTCGCGAGCCCGCTCCGGTAGACGACGGTCTGCAGCCGGCGTTCGAGGACGTCGGTTACGTCGAGCGACAGGACGTCGTCGAGCTCGCTCTCGCTGCCGAGGATGCCGTACCGTCGGAGTCGGCCGAGCAATTGCTCGGTCTCGTCTTCGACGTCCTCGGCACCCAGCAGTCGTCGGGCTTCACGTCGGTATCTCCGTAGCTCTGATTCGGCGTTCCAGAGCTCCTGCTTGTTCTTGAGGCCGTACTCTTCGACGAGGCCGTGTTCGTCTTCGATGCGTTCACCCTGGTACGGGTGGTTCGGGGTCTCGAACTGTTTGACGTTCTTACCTGGGTAGCCCATCTATGCTTCCTCCTCTTCTTCAGCGGCTTCCTGTAGCTCCGATACCTTGACCTCGACCTCGCCGCCGGTACGGCCTGTGCTCTTCGTCCGCTGGCCGCGGACCTTCCGACCCTGTTCGTGGCGGACGCCCTGGTAGCTGCTTATCTTCTTCTTTCTGTTGACGTCCTCCTCGTGGATGACGTCCAGGTCCTTGCCGACCACGTGTCGGTCTTCACCTGTGTACCGGTCTCGTTGGCGGTTGAGCATCCAGCTGGGGCCTTCTTCGTCGAAGTTCCTGACGGCGTCCTTCACGGATTCGACGTCTTCGTCGTCGAGCTTCCCGAGCGTCTCCCGGGCGTCGACGTCGGCTTCGTCGGCGACGGCTCTGGCGACGCGTCTTCCGACTCCGTTCATCTCCAGCAAAGCGGACTCCACGCTTTCGGTGCCGTCGAGGTCGGTGGTTCCGATACGTACGAAGTACCGGATGTCCTCCTCTTCTTCCTCGGGTTGTTCTGTTTCTTCTTCGCTCATGTTGTGTTGGGTCGTGTGTTCTCACGTCGGGAGTGGGATTCGAACCCACGCGGCGCGAACGCCACAGGATTAGCAATCCTGCGCCTTAACCACTCGGCCATCCCGACACGTTGCGATGTTCGGGTTCGGGTTCGTTCTTGTCGCCCACCCTGGACTCGGGGCTCACGCCCCTGCATCTATCGCAGGCAAGGGTAACAGGGACGGAGGTATAAACTCAACGAAAAGAATCCCGCCAGAGGAAGGCTGCTTTCCGTGTTCACGAGGTCCATCCTGGATCGTGGCCTGAAACCGGTCAGAGCCATCGGGACGTAAGATGTATCGCGCCGGAGTTGTCGACGACCTGCCGCTGTTCCAGGTGTTCCTCGACGGCGTCGATGACCTTCGCCGTCTCGAAAGGCGGTGTCCTGTCGTCGGGCTGGTACAGAACCCCTATCTTCCGTTGGGCGGCGGTGTCGGTCAGGAAGTCGGAGTCGTAGGTCACCAGCAGCCTGCCCTGGTTCTCCGCGTACTCCGCCACCACGGTGTCAGAGGTGCCTCTACCGAGCTCCGGCTCCTCGACGACCCTCTCCACGTCATGGCCGAGCTCGCCACAGTACTCCGACAGGCTAGCTTCGGTCATCTCGTCGAGCAACAGACGGAACACCATCAGACGGAAGGCCGGCTATGTAACATCGGGCGGTGGGACAGCTATACGTCTTCGGGGCCCGCCACCGCACCGTTCGCTAGAGAAGCCTCCACGCGCCTCCTCCTCTCGGCCTCCACCTCCCGCATCTCATCCGGGTTGTCGTGGTAGTACGCGAGAGCACGGTAGACGTCGGATACGTGGACGTCGAGACTCTCCGCCGTCTCCCGCGGTTTCAGGCCTCGTTCCTCGACCAGAGCGCGGAGCCGACGAACCGAGACCCGGCGGCCTTCGACGTGAGGTTCGTCCATGAGTCTCCGCGCTATACCGCCTGAACGCTGCGTCATCGTACGTAGCTAGCGGCTGTTGGTTTATCAAATCTCGGGTGACCGTCCTTTAGATTCCGGTTCTCTATGTATAAGTGGATAGTGCAGCCCTCGTCCTCGACTCTACAACCCCTCGTCCTCGACTATCTGAGTCTCGGCCTCGCCCTCCGTTAGCTTGTTCACGAGCTCGTAGAACTCGTTCTGCATGCCCGCGGGGAACTCCACGACGGCGATCCAGCTTCCGTCGCTCTGCCACTCCTCGTCCTCCAGCGACCCGAACTCCCGTAGCTTCCCCTGCGCCTTACCCGCGTACTCCGCGGGAATGCGGGAGGCGACCTTGATCTGCTCGAACCTGATGGGGATTATCGGCCTGAGGGCGTCGACGGCTTCGTCGACCTGCTCCTCCGCCGGCTCCATCGGATCGACCCTGAAGCCGGCTTCCTCGAGAGCGCGTTCGATGCGGTCCGGCGGATGCGGTGTGTCGTTCTCCTGCGGGTTGATGGCGTTCCGCGCGATGGTGTTTATTATCCTGCGTTTCTTCTCCTCCTGCATCTCCCGCCGTTGCTCCGCCGTGATCTGGATCTCTCCCTGACGGATGACCTCGGGTATTATCTCCAGGGGGTCGGTGGTGCCGAACACCTCCTCCAGGCTCTCCTCCGGCGGTCGGTCGCCGCTGCTGGCGTCCTCGAAGACGTCCTCCGCTGCGATGACGTCGGTGAGGTCGCCGTCGAACTCGCCGCGACTTATCTCGAGCGCGGCGTCTGGGTCGACGAGCACCTCGAACCTCTGCCCGTGGCTCTCTAACCTCGCCGTCACCGCGTCGTCGATAGAGATCATCTCTTATGTTCTATGTCTTCTATGTCTACAGGATCTCTTCGAGGTCTTCGGAGGTGAGCTTCCTGTACTGTGGGTCGTCCTTCTCGACGACAGCGGCTTCGAAGTTCTCCTGTCCGACGTCATCTTCCGTGGCTTCGTCGATGGCTTCGTACGCCAGCGCCGTCGCCTCGTCGAGGTCGATGTCTTCCTCGTACCTGTCCTCGAAGGATTCCTGGATCTCCGTGCTGTTTTCACCTATCGCGGTGGCGCGCCACTCGTAGAACGAGCCGCTGGGGTCGGTCTCGAACACCCGGGGTTCCCCTCGTTCGACGCCGCCTACGATGACTGCGACGCCGAAAGGTCGTACGCCGCCGCTCTGGGTGTACTCCTGCATCTCGTCGCAGAGCCGGCGCGTCACGGTCTCGACCCCGATGGGTTCCTCGTACGCCGTCCGGTTCACCTGGCTCTCCCGACGGAGTATGTCGATCAGCTTCCTGGCGTCGGTGACATGGCCGGCGCTGGCGGCGCCGAGGTGTTGGTCGATCTGGAACAGCTTCTCGACGTTCTCCGGCTCCATGAGCTCGGTGGCGACGCGTTTGTACGCCGCCAGCAGGACGCCGTCTTCGGCTGCGACGCCGACGCTGGCTTTCCCTCGTTTCACGGCTTCGCGCGCGTACTCGACCTGGTACAGTCGGCCGTCCGGCGAGAAGATCGTTATAGCTCGGTCGTAAGCCTGCTGTTGCTGGTTAGGGAGCATCGTCCGTTACCTGAAGTCGTACGTCGTGCCACATAATACCCCCTGTTGACCGCTTCGGTCGACGTCGACGCGGAGGCCGCGTCTCCACGCACGGTCGCCGTCTAACTCCGTGCGCTCGGCCTCTCCCGGCGGCTGATACCGTTCGCGTCCCGCGTCGAGGGTGCCGCTGACGCCGACGACGACGCAGCCGACCCTGACGCCGTCGACGGTGTCGACGCAGGCGACGGCGGCGCGGGCTTCGTCGACGTAGTTGTGCCGGCACCGGAGCACGCCGAGGCCTTCCGAGTGCTCAACGAGGTCGAGCTCCGTCCGCGCCGACGTGATGTCGCCGTAGAGGTTCTGCGCCTCCCACCATAGCGCACGCCGCAGACCCCTCTCCGTGACCTCCTCGTCGGCGAGGGACTCGACCTCGAAGAACACGTACCTGTAGCTGGGGCGCAGGCTCTTCGGCAGCGTCTTAGTCACGGCGTCACCTCCTTCCGCCCGCAGTCTGGTCTCACTCCACCACCTCCACGTCGACGTCTTCGTCGTCGCCGACCACGTCGTGGGAGGTCCCGGCAGCGGCGTCGAAGGTGGAGCCGTCGACGCCCGCGAGGGAGGCTACGGCGCGGAGCTCACGACGGCCGCGTATCTGAAGGTGGTTCTCCGGTGACGCGGACGCCACGAGGGAGGCGTCGTACTTCGTGGCGAGCTTCGTCAGCAGCCGGATGTCCTTCAGCGCCGCCACGCGTCCGCCGCCGCTCTCCCGTACCACGGGTCCGAGGTCGACCTCGATGGCGACGTCGTTCTCCGCGGCCTCGCGGACGGTGACGTGGTCGAACTCCCGTGGTGCCGTGAGGACGTCGACGTGGGTGGACGCTGCGGCGGCGCGTTCGACGTCTTCGTCGCCGCCTTCGACGCAGACGACGCTGTACTTCGACGAGAGGTTGCCGACGTAACCGTGGAGCTCCTGGACGTCGTCCGCCTGTACTTCGACGCCGTGGACGACGTCGACCTCTAGCTCGTCTTCGCCGGCTACGGTGTACTCCGGCGGCGAGCCGCCGCTGTAGGGGTTCCTGAGGACGACGCCGTCGTACCCGGCTTTCGCCGCTGTAACGGTGACGCGGCTGGCGGTCGACCGCGACTCCGGATGACAGCGGCTGAACTCGTACATCCCTGTGTGGAACGGTAGGTGGAGGCGGGTGTTTATCTTTCCGGCGGTTACAGGGATGCGACGGCGTACGCCGTCGCCCTGGGGGAGCCGGATGTAGTCACGGCTCCCCAAGATGCCGGTGTCTCTGGACGAGGTAGACGAGGCTGGCGACTACAGGGCTGAGGAACACCCCCGCTATCAGGTATCCCTCCCAGAACGGCTTCCAGTTGGAGTCCGTCTGCTTTATCGCGGCTGCGTCGCGGTAGATGGCGTACAGGGAGAACAGACCGACGAACGCCAGAAGTATCAGGAGGTTGATCCACTGGAAGACGAGGCGGAAACCGCCGGCGCCCGCGACGACATGCTGGTAGACGACGTAGCTGCCGACGCCGACGAACAACACGGAGAGAGCTACGGTGAACGCGGGCCAGTACCACCATCGGCTTTCGAGGTCGTCGACGGATAGAGTGGGTTTGACGCCGTCGACCCCGGAGGCTTCGTCGACGGTCGATTCCCTCCTGACGTCGTCTTGTGAGTCGTCCCACGACCCCCATTCGACGCCGGAGTCGCCGGAGTCTCGCGACTCCATTGATTTTTCTTCGGGTTCGTCGTCGGCGGCGTCAGAGTCTATCCGGCTGTACTCGCTGTCGGGGCTGCGTTTGGCGACGTACCCCAGGACGACGAAGATGTTGAGGAACCAGACGGCGGCGCCGAAGGTCCATAGCCAGGTGTCGGGCTGCCAGCTGTAGTTCCCTTTCACGTAGGCGACGTCGTATCTGACGGCTGCAGGCGTTAGAACCGTGGAGGCCAGGAGCGCGACAGCTATCACCTCGTCGAACACTTGCACCACGAGTTCGGAGTCCATCATGAGGTAGTCTTCGACGAACAACGCGGTCATCGTCGCGAGGAACAGGAACGCGGCGGCGGCCGCGGATATCCGCCACCAGAAGCTCCAGCTGGTGCGGCGTTCGACCTTCTCGTGCCGGCGCAGGAGGTAGGGGAACGCCGCGCTCGCGTTGAAGATCGGAACCGCGAAACCCAGGGTCCAGAGCCAGGTTTTCGGCGTCCAGTCGACGTCCTCCATCCCGCGTATCCCCCGGACGTCGAGGTAGCCTGCGACGGGGAACGCGAGCCAGGCGGCTGCGAGGACGTAGTCGAGGGCTTCGACGTCGTCGCCGACCAGCCACTCTATGGGGAACAGGAACGCGAGGAAAGTCAGGAAAGCGGCGACGAGTGCGTAGTACGCGCCTCCACGCCGTGCACGGTCGTATGGGTGCGTCGCCGCCATCGTGACCCGCCTAACTACCTGGTCAGCATTCGCTGTATCCGCAGTCGTTGCATTTCACGCATCCTTCGACGTAGACGAGCATGCTGCCACAGTCGGGACATTCGGGGTTCCTGCCTTCGTCGACGATGGCCTGGACGTCGCTGGCGGTGCCTGCGCCCGCGCCGGCGGCGTCCGGTGACACGGTTCCTGCGCCGTCGGTCTGTTTCTCGGGCTCCGCCTCTCCCTCGACCTCCTGCTCGTCGACGGGTAGCTGGCTCTGTCTGGGTGCGACGTCGCCTTCGATGTAACGGCGGAGGGCTTTCGCGACGGCGTCCGGCACCGAGTGTATCTGTTCGCCGCGGTCGAACGTCGGCTTCGGCGACCTGATGCCCTCTAACTGCTCGATGACGCGTTCGGGGGGTACGCCGCTCCGGAGACACAGCGAGGTAAGGCGGGCGATGCTTTCGGTGAACGACGCCGTGTATCCGCCGCTCTTGCCGATGGTGGCGAACACCTCGAACAGGCCTTCCTCGCCTTCGTTGATGGTGACGTACAGGCCTCCGTAACCCGTCTCTATCTTCTGCGTCGCGCCGCCGATGGTGTCGGGCCGCGGCCTCGGCTCTAGCTCTCCGCCGCCGATCCGCGCGGGTTCGCCGTCGCCGTCTCCGGCTCCTCCGGCTTCCACCTCCACTCCCGCGAGATCTAAGTCCTCGGCTTCGAGGTCCTCTATCAGCTCCTCTAGGTCGAGGTCGCCTTCCTCGATGGCCTCCTGCGCGAGCTCCTCTATCTCCTCGGCGTCGAGCTCGTCGGCGCTGGCTTTGTTGTCCGCGCGCGTCGTCAAGACCTGCTTCGAACGGGTGCCGTCGCGGTAGTATGTGACTCCTTTGCCGCCGTTGTCGTAGATGTACTCGAATATCTCGCGTGCGTCCTCCGCCGTGGAGTCGTGGGGTGCGTTCACGGTCTTGGATATCGCGCTGTCTACGCCCTGCTGGCACGCGCACTGCACGCTGGCGTGCTGCCTTGCGGTGAGGTCGCCGGTGGTGACGAACAGCTCGCCGATGGCGTCGGGCACGGTGTCGAGGCCGTCGACTCCGTCGAACTCGTTCGCCGCCATCTGCTCCTGAGCTTCCTGCTTCACCTCGTCTACGTCGACGTCGTTCGCCTCTAACACGCGGAGGAAGTAGTCGTCGAACTCCACCAGCATCTCGTCGCCCTGGACGTCGTCGGTGACGTTCTTGTAGTACGCGACGTTGTAGATGGGTTCGCAGCCGCCGGTGGTGTTCCCTATCATCGACGTCGTCCCCGTCGGCGCTATCGTCGTGGTGTTATGGTTCCGTATGGGGTAGCCGTCCTCCCAGTCGTCGGCGGATTCGCCGGTCTGGTGTTCGAACCAGTCGCGGTAGCTGGTGGGGTCGGCGAACTTGCTCTTGTGCCATTCGTCGAAGCTCCCGCGTTCGCCGGCGAGCTCGTGGCTCGCGCGTTTGCTCTCGTGGTTGATGTACGTCATCAGCTGCTTAGCGATCTCGTTCGCGGGGTCGTCTCCGTACCGGACGCCGAGCTGGACGTACAGCTGCGCCAGCCCCATGATGCCGAGACCTATCTTCCGCATCTCCGCGACCTTCTCCTCTATCTCGGGGATGGGGAAGTCGCTCATCGTGACGACGTTCTCGAGGAACCTGGTCCCCCACTCGACGCGGTGCTCGAACTCCTGCCAGTCGACGGCTTCGTCGAGGAAGGCGTCGATGGCGTCCTCCAGCGAGTCGTACTCGTCCTCGTGTTCCGCGCGCCAGTTCCTCCAGTCGGGGCTGTCCTCTGCGGCGAGCGTGGAGAGGTTGATGTGACCGAGGTTGCAGGCCTCGTACTCCTCGAGCGGCTGTTCGCCGCAGTTGTGGACGACGACGCCGTTCGCGATGAACGAGTGCGTGTCGGGCTCCGTGAGGTCGTAGACAGCTTCGTGGCCGTCGAGGTCGATGGACTCCACGGTCGCGGTGAACGAGTCCGAGTACGGACCCTTATCGTACGAGTCAAGCTTCTCGTCGAGTGCTTCGTTCTTCTCGTCGAGCAGGAACCCTATCTCGTCTCTGAACCGTATCAGCGAGTCCCTGGATATCATCAGGTCGTGGTCGGCCTGCCGCTCGTACTCGGCGGTGCCGCCGGAGCCGTCCGGCATCTCCTGCGTGCCGGCCTCGTGGCGTTCCTCGTATATCTTGCTGAAGACCCCGAAGTTCAGCAGCAACCGCTGGACGTCCTTCAGCATGTCGAGGTCGGTGCTCGTCAGCCTGACGGAGACTCCTTTCTCGACGTTGCCCTGGACCCCGCCATCCGCTGTGAACAGCGCGCGCAGGAAGCCTCGCGCCATCTCCTGGCTGCCCCGCATGACGGCGTCGGGAACCTGATGCTTCTGCTCCACGAGGCCGGCGTCCTCCGCGTACTCGTAGAGCCTGGTGGAACGGACGCGTTGCTCCACAGCCTGTGCGCCGCGGTAGTCGTCGGTTCGGCTGATGTCGTTGACTCCTATCTCGTAGTCGGCGTTGCCGGTGGGCTCGCGGACCACGGAGTTGACGTCGGCGGCGAAGCCAGAGGATAGCTCGGCGTCGGCGTCGTAGAAGTTCAGGACCGCGCGTTCCTCGCCGTCCTTCAGATGGCCGTCGCCGACGAGCCAGCCGAGCACCCTTCCTTCCTCCGCTGAACCGTGTCTGCCGAAGCCGCCCTTACGGTTCTGCACGTGGACTGTGTCCCCTGAGCCGAGGTTCCTCGCCTCCACCCATCCTTCGTCCGTTCGGACCCGGTGGTCCCCGGTCAGCCTGAGCTCGTAGCCCTCCTCCGTCGTCAGCAGGTAAACGTCCTTCTCACCCGTCCGGTAGACGCTGCTGGCTTCCTTCGTCGTGTCTTCGCTCAACCTGCCGTCCACGACGACCTCCTGAGACACACCCTGTTCGTAGAGCTCCTCCGCCGGGACGAGCCCGTTGTCCGTGCTGACGAGGGTTTCACCCGTGACGCACGGGTTCGTCGCGAGTATCTCGTGGTCGGGGTGTTCTTCGACGTCGAAGCTGTGTTCGTCGTTGACTCGGTCGAGGTAGATGACTCCGGGTTCGCCGTTCTCGTGGGCGCCGTCGACGATGCGTTTCCATATCTCCTTCGCCGGCAGCTTCAGCTCTTCGCCGGGTTCGACGTGTTCGCCTAATCCGAACCGTTCGTACAGTTCCTTCGTGTGAGTGGTTGCTACGTGGGGTTCATCGGTGCGGGGGTTGGTGAAGGTGAAGTCGTCGTCGTTCTTCAACGCCTCCATGAAGTCGTCGGTGACTCCGACGCTGATGTTGAAGTTAGAGAGATGGCCTTCTGCGGCGTTCCTTAGGTGTTCGGGGACGCGGCCTTCGTCGTCGATGAGCTCCCGTGCTTCCTCTAAGGCTTCGTTGAACGAGGTGTGGGTGTAGTCGTCGGGATCGTTGAGGCGGAGGGCGTGGGCGAGGGAGACGTCCTTGTTCTTGGCGTGGATGAACTGGATGACGTCGGGGTGAGATACGCGCATGACGCCCATCTGCGCGCCGCGGCGGGTGCCGCCCTGCGCGATGGTCTCGCACATCTGGTCGAACGTCCGCATGAACGTGATGGGGCCGCTGGCGATGCCGCCGGTGGAGCCGACGGGGTCGCCGTACGGCCGGAGCAGCCAGAAAGCGTACCCCATGCCGTCGCCGGACTGGAACACCTGCGCGGCTTCGTTCGCGGTCTCGTGGATGTCCTCGATGTCGTCTCCGGGGCTGTCGACGAAGCACGCGCTCAGCTGCTGTAGCTCGCCGCCGGCGTTCATCAGCGTCGGACTGTTCGGGGTGAAGGCGAGGCGTTCCATGAGGTCCTGGAACTCCTCGCGGGTGTCCTCGACAGCTTCCCGTACCTCGCCTTCGAGTCGCGGCACTACGGTGTCGTAGCTGAACTTGTTGACGTTGTCCTCGGTGAGCACTACGCTGGTGTCGTCGTCGATGGAGACGTTCTTGCCGAAGACCTCTCGGACGAGGCTCTCGCGGTCTCCGTGCTCGGGTTTCACGTCCTCTGGTTTGACGCGGACGACGGTGTCCGCGCGCTCGGCGGCGTACACTGCTTCGGCGAGCGCGACGTTCTTCGCGACGCGTTCGAACAGGTCCTCCTGCTCCTCCACTACCTCGCCGTCTTCGTCCTTCTGCAGGTACCGTGCAGGCAGGATGCGTTCGTAGGCGTTCTCCGTCAACCTCTCCTCGATGGTGTCTCCCGTGGTGCGTTTGACCGGGAGCTCGATGTCTTTTGCTTTGCTCAAATGAAGGGCCTCCTTCTCCCTCGTTGGTAAGCACGACTGGGTAATAAATCTTCGTCAAAACGCTCAATATGTTGGTACGGCGTAACGCACCCACTACATGTGGTACCGTATCTCTCGTAGGGGTTGTTCGACTGGAACACTGGTTCAGAGTACGTCGACCGCGGTGAAGCTCTCTATGTCTAGATACCGAGGGCGTCGTCCGTCCGCCGCACGCTTTCGTCGCCGTCCTCATAGCCGGTGACCGCGCGCACCGCGTCGACGTTCTCAGGCACGACGTCGCTCTCCTGATGGATAGCCTGGAACAGATACAGCTCGCCGTCGTCGACGGAGACGCTGTCCCGCCAGACCATGTTCTCCCACGCGTCTCCCCGCGGCCTGCCTTCGTCCAGCATCATCTCCTTGATCTCCGCCGTGCTCTCGACGCCGTCGTCCGCGTCGAGGAACCGGACGCGGCTCTCACCCTCCAGGGTCTCCAGCACCTCCGAGCGCGACGCCGACGTCTCGACGTTCAGAGAGTGGACGTGCATGAGCGTCGCAGGCACCTTGAACCCCGTCGTCGTGATGTCTACGTCCATCACCGTGCGGACGTCTGGAGCGTGGTGGGAGGGGATGGAGACGGGGTTCGGGAGGATGTCGTTGATGGGTCCGCGGCCGTGCTGACTGGGGTCTCCGCCCCTGCGTACGAGCGTCGCGCGGACCTTGCCCACGCCGTGGTTGCGCTCCAGCGGATGCAGGACGCGGAGCAACCCCGTGGTGTTGCAGCTGACGACGCGGACGCTGTCGCAGTCGACGCAGTCGCCGTAGTTCGCGGCGGCGTTGAACGACCGTTCGGCGACGTCGGCGTCCTCACCACCCTGATACAGGGCTTTGACGTCGTAGTCCTCGTACATCTGGCTGTTCTGCGCGCCGACGCCGGAGGGCGTGGCGTCGACGACGACATCCGCCTCCGCGAGCATCTCCTCTACCGGCCCCTCTATCTCGACGCCGGCTTCCTCGAACCTCTCTGCGCGGTCCTCGACCGCCGCATAGAGGGGGTAACCCTGTTCTACTGCGTTCCGGGCTTCGAAGTTCGGCCGGGTCTTCGCGACACCGACGACCTGCATGTCGTCCTGCTCCTTGACGGCGTCGGCGACGCGTTTACCGATGGTTCCGTAGCCGTTGACTGCGACGTCTATCATAGGGAAAACCTCTGCCCGCCGCCTAGATATGAGTTTCGAGTCCCCCTCGAACTGCCGAGAACCACGCCGCGTAGAAACACGTTCACTCGGCGGCCGCCTCCACCATGCCCTCGAACACCCGCCGGCCGTCCTCGCCGCCGAGCAACGGATCACACCGGCGCTCGGGATGCGGCATCATAGCCGCGACGTTCGCGCGGTCGCCGCGCACTCCCGCGAGGTTGCCGTCGCTTCCGTTCGGGTTCACCTCCTCGGAGGGTTCGCCGTCCTCGTCGACGTAACGGAACAGCGCGCGGCCGCTGCTCTCCAGGGCGTCGAGATCCCCGGCTACGTACCGGCCTTCCGCGTGCGCGATAGGTACCTCGACCACCTCGCCCTCAGTGTATCTGCGAGTGAACGGAGTGTCCGTGGACTCCACCCGCAGATGGGTTGGCTCGCACTGGAACTTCGCAGACCGGTTGTCGGTGTACGCGCCGCCGACGACTCCGGCTTCGCAGAGGATCTGTGCGCCGTTGCAGATGCCGAGAACGGGTTTCCCAGCGTCAGCCATCTCCCGGACCTCGTCCATTACGGGGGCCTGGCTGGCGATGGCGCCTGCGCGGAGGTAGTCACCGTAGCTGAAGCCGCCCGGAAGGACGACGGCGTCGCAGCCCTCCAGGCTGTCCTTGTACCAGACGAGACGGGGTTCCGCGTCAGCGTCGAGGTTCCGGATGGCTTTCGCGACGTCGCGGTCGCAGTTCGAGCCGCCGAACTGCAGAACTCCCACCGTCGTCACCGGCTCTCCACCTCGACGGTGTAGTCGTGTATCACGGGGTTCGCCAGCAGGCGCTCGCACATCTCTTCGACGTCGTTGCGCGCCGCGTCCTCTCCGTCTGCGTCGACGGTGAACTCGTACTCCTCGGTCGTCCGGAGCCCGTCGACTTCGAAGCCCAGGCGGTCGAGGCTGCGTTCGATGGTCTTCGCCTCCGGGTCCAGCACCCCTTCCTTCAGCGACACGCGGACGCGTGCGGTGTAGCTCATCGACTAAGGGGTTTCACCCGGCGAGTATTACTTCTTCGTCTCCGGACGGAAGACGAATGGGTGAAACGGGGGTTTCACTCTACGTCAGGGTTTTACTGAACCCCTGCAAACCTCGGTCCATGGAGCGTAGAACCCTGTTGAAATCTTCTCTGGCTTCGGCCTCGGCCATCGGCGTCGCAGGTATCTCGGGATGTCTCCACGGCTCCGACGAACCATCTCCCGCACGCGAACCAGGTGTCGCCTGGCACCACGAAGCAGCCGCATCTGTCGACCACGCGGACGAGGAACGTGTCTACGGCCGGGAACGCTGGGATGGAGAGGAGGTCGACGGCGGAGTGTTCGGCCTCGACGCGGACGACGGCGACGGCTGGACGTACGGGGAGTCCGGCGGCTACAGCAGCTACACCTCCGTAACGCTCGGGGAGGATGCGTTCGACCGCGGCGTCTACTTCGGCTACCACGACGACGCTATCGGAAGCGGCGCAGGAGAGCTGTACGCGCTCGAGGTCGACGGCAGCGAACGGTGGACCCATGACGTCGGCAGCGTGTACGACAGCCCGATACTCCACGACGATGCTGTCTTCGCGGGCAGCGACCGCGGCGTAGCTTACTGCTTCGATGTCGACGGAGGTGAACGCTGGAGCTACGAACCCGGGGACGAGGCCAAGCCCTACGGTTACGGTTTATCCGTCGCAGCCGTGGACTCCGCGGTAGCGTACGTGACCGCGGGCGACGCGGCCGCCGCCGTCGACGCGGACACCGGCGAAGAGCAATGGACGATAGAAGACGACGCCGGCGTCAGCTCGCTATGGGCGCACGACGGCGTCGCCTACTTGACCCGTCGAGGCGGTCTCGCGGCGTACACAGACGGTGGCCTGCTCTGGAGCCACGACGTCGAAGGCACGAACTCCTGGATACACGCCGTCCACGACAACCGTCTGTATTTCCGCCACAGCTACGACCTCCGCGCCCTCGACGTAGGCGACGGCGACGAGCTCTGGAGGTACGAGGTCGGCGACAGCTACAGGACGGAGGTCACGGCCGACGGCGTCTACGTCGCAGCCGGCGGCGACCTCGCGCTGGTCTTGCTGGAGGGTGAGGAGGTCTGGAGCCTGGAGTTCGACGGCGAGATAGTCGCCGTCGAGTCCGGGGAGGAAGGCGTGTATCTGGCGACGGAGGACGCTGTCGCGCGAGTCGATGACGGCGAGGTAGCGGAGCAGGTGTCCGTGGAGGACGCGGGTAGTCTCGCTGTCGGGGACGGTGGACGAGTCTACGTCGGCGGCGACAGCGGAGTCTACGCCGTCGACCTGGGTCTGAACTGAGGTCGGCTATCTAAGAGAGGTCCCGTGCGCGCTCCACGACATCGTCGAGAGCGGGCGCGTCGAACCACGTGTCTCCGGTGTAATGGTTGCATCCGCTGCGGTAGATGTCCGATGTCAGCTGCACGAGCTCCTCCGACAGGGGTTTCGGCTGTATCTCGCAGAGCGGTCGCCAGTCCGCGACCCCCCGTTCCTCGGCTTCGTGTTTCGCGTCGTCGACGGCCTCCACCCAGTCGGGGTCGTACCGCCGGTAGTGTTGGCGGACGTACTCCTTGCTGAGCTGGAGGTCGCTGTAGAGGAACCTGTTCTCGTCGAACGTGCCCGCGACGTCCGCCACCATTACTTCGCCGTCGTGGTAGAAGCACTCTATCTTGCCGTCGAGATGCGTGAACTCCACCTCGCCGGCGCGACCGGTGACGACGCGGTTGACGTCCCGCGCCACCTCCTCCAGCGGGGTGAGGTCGTCTAGACCGCTGATCTCCCGGGCTTCCCCCTCCGAAAGATAGCGGTCCTTCTCCTCGAACTTCGTCGAGTACTCTATCACTGGTTCCGGTAGCTCTACGTGTTCGTCCGGCCACTTCGGGAGGTCGAGTCCTACCTCCTCCGGAGTCCTGCGACTCCTCAGGGAGGAACCCACGGGGACGCTGTTCCGGAACACCACTTCGAGAGGTACGAGGTAGCAGCTTCCGGCGGCCGCGTGGAACGCCGAGTAGTCGTATCCGTCGTCGGAGTGAGGGAGGTCGGGTACCTGCGCGAGGTCGACCTCCATCTTCCGCGGCGCGTCGACGGCGTCAGAGAGTTCGGAAACGTCGCCGTCCTCCAGCACACCCCGGTAGTGCGTGGACACGCCTTCGGTCTCCAGCAGCTCGAAGTTGAACGCCCCCATGGTGCAGAGCGAGCGACCTTTGCCAGGTATCTCGTCCGGCATCTTCCCCCAGTCGAAGACGCTGTAGTCGTCGGTGAAGTGGAAGACACCTCGGCCGAGGTCTTCGCTACCGGCGGGTTCCTCGACCTCGAGCTCCTTGACGCTGCCCATAGCCCTCCGAGGGTTTCATGCTGTAAATCAGGTGCGGTTCATTTCGGCCCCGGGGTCATCTCGGCCCCGAGGTGCGGTTCATCTCGATCTCGGGTTCCTCCAGAAGAGGTGTTCCGTCGGCCTCCGGCCCCAGTCTGGGGCCGTACGGCGGCCCTTCGACCTCCCTGCGCTGGCGGTAGTCCGTCGACCGTTCGACGGCCACGCGGTCGATGCTTTCGATGGCTTCGACGTACCACTCGAACGACCGGAACTCGCCGTGGCCTCCGCCGGCGCGTTTGGTGATCTCCTCGCTCAACAGCGTCCCCATGAGGTCGTCGGCTCCGCACTCCAGCATACGGAGGCCGAGTCTGTCGCCGTACTTCACCCACGACGACTGCACGTGGTCTACGTTGTCGAGGTACAGCCGCGACACCGCGATCATCAGTTCGTCCTCGTGACGTGACGCACCGGTGACGTCGTGGTTCCGATGCAACGGGGTGTCGGGGTGGACGAACGACAGCGGCACGAACTCCGTTACCGCGCTGGTGCGGTCCTGCAGCCGGCGGATGCGTTCGAGATGTAGGGCGCGGTGGCGTTGGTTCTCCACGTGTCCGTACATGATGGTCGCCGTGGTGTCGAGGCCTGCGTCTGCCGCCGCCTCCATCGCAGCCAGCCATCCATCGGTGTCTATCTTGTTCGGACAGATGACGTCGCGGACCTCGTCGACGAGTATCTCCGCCGCGGTGCCGGGTACGCTGTCGAGGCCGGCGTCCGCCAGCCTTCGGTAGACGTCCACGTACGTCTGGTCTGTGCCGCGGCCTGCGTGCATGGCTTCCTCCGGCGTCACGGCGTGGACGTGGGCGCCGCTCTCCGACATCGCCTCGACGTGTTCGACGTACGTACCCGGCGGAGTGGTGAACCTGTCGGCGGGGGTGTAGTCGGCTCTGTCGCTGCCTTCGAGGACGTCCTGGTGTTCGTGGTCAAGCGCGAGCGCGGGATGGAGTCCGCTGACGCTGCATACCTCGTACACCCCGCGTTCGACGGCGTCGGCGGCGATACTGCGGCTGTCTTCGGGTGTCTTCGTGAATCCATCGTGGTCGACGTTGCTGTCGCTGCGGAACCGTTCGGCGGCGTCCTTGAAGTTGCAGAAGCTGCAGCCGACGTCGCAGGCGGTGGTGAGGTTGTTGTTGACGTTCGCGACGAAGGTGACCTCGTCGCCGACCACTTCGCGCCTCCGCCGGTCGGCGAGGTCGAGAACCCTTTCCTTCCTGTCGACGTCGACACCTTCGACGTCGGTTCCCGTGGTGAGGAGCTCGACGGCGTCGTCGACCTCCAGACGGTCGCCGTCCTCCGCCCGCGCCACAGCGTCGTCGAACGACGACCGGGAGTCCCCGGGCTGAAGGTTGAAGTCAAACTCCCCGGTCATATCCCCTGGGTTCCACCTCGGTGTTCTACTACCTTTCGACCGACCAGCGTGATGCGTCGTCCGACGGTGTATCTATCGCTTCCGAGGCAGACCGTCATGGTGTCTCCCTTTCCACGGCGACGTATCCGTCGTCGGGTAGCGCGAACACCATGGTCTTCCTGACGCCGTGCGCGAGCCGGACGTACCGGCTGAGGTCGCGGGCGGAGACAGGTGTGTCGACGGGTTCCACGAGGTACCCCGAATGCGGGAGGTCGCTGGCGTCGGTGACGGTGTCGTAGACGCGGAACGCGGTGCCGAACTTGAACCCGGTGCGGGGGCACATCCCGCTGTCGCGGAGGTCGCCGTAGACACGGGTCTCACGCGTCTCCCTAGGGGGTTCATCTACGTCGAGGACGTCGACATCGTACAGGTATCGGGTCTCCTCGTCCGTGATCTCCATCCCTCCCTCGTCCTCCAGGGGTGCGCCGTAGAAGCAGCTGTTGAAAAGCTCTCCTGCGTCTTCGACGACGTAGCCGCCCCCGGTCTCTCTCGCGCGGTAGCTGCTTTCCGGCTTCGCGGTGCCTCCTTCCGGAGTCCACTCCCTGACGTCGAAGTAGGTGACGTCGTGTTCGCGGTCGAAGACAGCGTAAACCGCTGGCTCCGAGACATCTACCTCTCCTCCTTCGTCGGTGACCTCGACGCGGGTGGCTTCGCCGTCGGAGGGATGGACTCCCCGGGGGTACCGTTCGACGTGGCTGTCTCCGGAGCGGTGCTGGAGGTAGAAGCCTCGTTCCCTGAGGTCGCTGTACACCGCGTACACCGCGGGGTCCGGTGAAGCAGCGTCTTCCTCCACATCTATCTTTCCGCGTCTGTCGAGGTGTCGGGCTTCGACCGGCGACAGGGAGAGGCCGTCGTCGGTGATTCTGCCGTATCCGCTGTCGTGGTAGAACCCCCTGGCTTCGGGGTCATCTACCACGAGGTCACGCGACGTTCCTTGCTGCCTCGCCTTCACCTGTGTGCTCCCTCGCTAGCCTTGCGAAGTTCTCGATGGTCTTCGTCGCAGTCGAGTCGTCGAACGATAGATGGTTACGCGTCCAGCCTTCACCCTGGTCCTCGACGCGTCGGGTGAACTCGGGGTGGTACTGGACCGTCCAGACGGGTCTCCGGCGGTGTCTTGTCGCGAACCGTTCGTAGTAGTCGGCGGAGGCTATGACCTCCATCTCGTCCCCTGCCTCCACGACCTTGTCGCCGTGGAGCACGGGTACTACGTCTTCGACTCCGGTGAACAGGGGGTCGTCGCCGAGGTCGGCTTCGACGAGTTCGGCGTGACGGCGTCCGCTGTGCTCTACCTCGCCGCCGAGCGCATGGTTGACTATCTGGTGGCCGAAGCAGATACCCAGTATAGGAACCTCTGCGTCGACGGCTTCCTGTATGAACTCTATCTGATCCCGCATCCACGGGTGTTCGTCTCTTTCGTAGACTCCGGCTGTGGAGCCGCCGACTACGACGCCGTCCACCCCTGAGAGGTCGGCGTCGGGTGCCCTGCCTTCGCGGGCGTAGTCGTATACCTCGTGCTCGGGGAGGTACCTCGTTATCTCGTCGACGAGGTACCTGTAGCTGAGATCTACCTCGTTCTCGAGCACGAGCATCATGTCTTCGTTCGCTGGTATGGCGTGCGGTCTTATAATAGTGGTACTCTCCGGCAAGCCAGTGAAGTCACCTTCGCAGCAGCCAACGGTTCAGCGTTTACAGCCACCCCACGGAACCCCGTAAACCACAATGGTTTTCAGGGTTGACAGGCACCCTCCGGCATGGAGCTTTACGACGTCGAACGCCTGAGGAAGATGGCGTACGCCGCACTGTTCGCCGCGCTCACCGGCGCCGGAGCGGTGGTGGCGATCCCCATCGGACCAGTGCCCATCACCCTGCAGACGTTCTTCATCATGCTCGCGGGCTTCGTCCTCGGAGCCAAATGGGGAGGAATCTCCATCCTGCTCTACCTCCTCCTTGGTGCCGCAGGCCTGCCGGTCTTCAGCGGCGGACAGGGCGGCGCAGGCCACCTGCTGGGGCCGACGGCGGGCTTCCTCTGGGGCTTCCCAGTCGGCGCCTTCGTCGTAGGTGTCTTCGCGCAGATGGGTGACGGACGCGGCGGCGCACAGCGGCTGGCGTTCAAGCTCGCCGGCGCACTCGCCGGCAGCGCCGTCATCTACGTCTTCGGAACCATAGGCCTGATGCAGTTCTTCGGCATGGGCGTCTACCAAGCGCTGTTGATCGGGACGATACCTTTCCTCCCACTGACTGCTTTCGAGATAGCGGCCGCCGTCGGACTGAGCGAGAAGCTCAACCGCTCGGACGTCGCCTCCGCCTCCAGCGGTCCGGAGGTCCGCGGCAGGGACGAACGCGCGGTCTACGGCGGCTTGCTGGGGTTCGCCGCAGCCTTCGCCTCCATCATACCCTGGGCGTACCTCGACACGGTCGTCGACGACAACGAGCTAGAGGGCTTCGTTCGAGGTGTAACACCGGAGGGCCGCGTGGATCTCGTCCACGAGGAAGACGTAGTCGACCCAGTCGCCGTCGAGGTCGCGGGCTTGCTGCCGTACGGCCTCGCCACGGCGGCGTTGGGTCTCGCCGCCGTCGTCGTCGCCGTCCTCGTCGCCCGGGGCTTCGACGAACGCAAGGCAGCGGCGGCGTACGGCGCCGCCGGCGTCGCATCCGTCGCGGTCGCAGCCGCCGGCTACCTCGAGGTAGCGTCGTGGAGCCTCGACGTCTCAGTGTCGATGGGGTACGGCGTCTACCTCGCGGCGCTCGCGGGTCTCGCGCTGGCGGCGTTCGCCGGCTACAGCTACAGGGAGGCCGTGGATGACCGATCCACTGCTGAAAGCAGCTGACGTCACCTGCAGCCGCGGCGGCGAACCCGTGCTCGAGGACGTCGACCTCGAGGTGGAGGATGGCGAGTTCGTTTTGTTGCTCGGCGGCAACGGAAGCGGGAAGACGACGTTGCTACATCACTTCAACGGACTCGAATCACCGGATGAAGGCTACGTCGAGGTCGACGGCGTCGACGTAACCGGAGATCCTGGGCACGCGCGGGAGGACGTCGGCATGGTGTTCCAGGACGCCGGCAGCCAGATAGTCAGCGAACGCGTGGAGGACGACGTCGCGTTCGGCCCCGAGAACCTCGGGCTTCCGCAGGAGGAGATACAGACGAGGGTGGACGAGGCGCTGGAATCCGTGGGCGCTAAGCATCTCCGCGACAGGTCGACTCATCGGCTCTCCGGCGGCGAGCTAAGGAGGGTGGCTCTCGCCGGCGTCTTGGCGATGCAGCCGCGGCTGCTCGCTCTGGACGAACCCCTCGTCGGCCTGGACTACACCGGCAGCCGCGCCGTGCTCGAGGAGCTAAAGGACCTGAACGACGACGGCATCGCCGTGGTCGCGGCGACTCACGCTCCACGTCGGTACCTCGACGTCGCGGACAGGGCGGTTGTGCTCTACGAAGGCGGAGTCGCAGAGGACGGGAGGCTGTCCGAGGTGCTGGACGGCGTCGAACGGTACGGCGTCGAACCCGTCGATGAACTAGGTGGTGGCTCAGGTTGACGTACATCGCTCTCGAGGAAGTAGACGTCCGCGCGAAGTTCCTCGCGCTCGTCCTGCTGTCGGTGACCCTCTACATGGCTTCCGCCGCCTCGGTCGCCGGCCTCGCCTTCGTGATCGCAGGAGTTTACCTCCTATCAGGTATCCGGCTCCGTGAACTCGCGGGGGAGATGAAGCTCGTCCTCGTGATAGTGGCGGCTGGCGTCGTCGGCCGAGTCGCCACGGAGCCCACGTTCCACGGACTGTTCGAGGGTGTCGTCGCCGGCGGCCGGTTCGTCGTCATCGTAGCCCTCGCCTACCTCGTCGCCACGACGTCGTCGTCGGGGGAGATGGAGGCCGCCGTCGAGTCGCTGTTCCACCGGCTGCCGTTCGTCCGTGAGAGCGACTGGGCTGCGATGTTCGGCGCCGCCGTCAGGTTTCTGCCGGTGGTGTCCGACGAAGCCCGTGAGGTGAAGCGCGCTCACGACTCACGCCTGGGGGATCGTCGGAGGTTCGACCATAGGTTGAAGACGCTGGCGTATCCGATGCTCGTCGGCAGCCTCAGGCGGGCGGACACTCTGGCGCTCGCCATGGCTTCTCGCGCGTACTCACCGGATAGATCGAGGTTGCTCCGGCTACAGTGGCGGCGGAGGGACTCTCTGACGGTCTCCGTTGCCGCTGGAGCGGCAGCGGCGTTGGCTCTGCTGTAGAACGATGCTCGACGTTGGCTCTGCTGTAGGACGATTCATGTGGACGGCTGCTGCGGTCAAGCTACGACGTAGCCCGCGGTGAGTATCAGCGTCCAGGTGACGAACCAGAGGTCGAAGGTCATGAAGGCGACGTACAGCCAGTCTTTCTTCGACATCTCGGGTTTGTCGAGGTAAGGTAGGAAGGGTTTCTGTATGGCGACGGCGGCTGCGAGCACGGCGACTCCGTACACCTGGTCGAACGACGCCAGCGCTCCGGAGGATATAGCCCAGGATACGACGCCGGCGACGACGCCGAGGATGCTGCAGAACGCAGTGACCTTGACTCCTCGGACGTGGGCGTGTCGTTTCTCCGCCGCCGTCAACCGCACTGAGTCCGCCATCTTCTCAACCGAACTCTGGGTCGCGCATTCTTATTACTAACTGTATCGGAATACCCCGTTACGTGCGCTTCGTAGGGCCGAAGAAGCTATCTATAGCTCGTAGACGTCGCCGTCAGTGCCTTTCGGCGGGTCGTCGTCGCGGAAGTAATGGCTGAGGTGGACGAGGACGGTCTCCTCTGCGTCGAGCTCCTGGGAGAGCTCGAGCGCCCCCTCCAGAGTCATGTGTTTCCCGCCGAAGTTCCTGCCGTCGTCGGATATCTTCGCTTCGACGAACTCCGGGTACTCTACGTCTGCTTCGCTGGAGAGGAAGGCGTCGGCGACGAGGAGGTCGCTGTCCCTCATCTCCTCCTGCGACTCCACGGGTATCATGGTCGATGTGTCGCAGGTAACGGCTAACTTGCTGTCTCCGTCGCGGACGACGAAGCCGTAGCAGTCGACCGGTGGATGATGAACGGGTAGGAGGGTGAACTCCAGTCCAGCAGCTTCGAAGCTCTCGAAGGGCTCCACCGGATGGGGTTCGGGGAACGGGAGGTAGCTGTATCGGTCCTCTATGACGTCTTCGAGCACCGCTGGCGCTCCGTAGACAGGTAGGTCGCTCCAGACGACGCGGTAGAGGTTGCCGAGGCCTGCGTAGTGGTCGTAGTGAGCGTGAGTGAGCAAGACGTGGTCGACGCTGTCGATGTCTTCGCGGAGGAACTGGAACCGGAGGTCGGGTGATGCGTCGATGAGTACCTTCTCGCCGTCGTTCTCGACTAACAAGCTGAACCTGGTTCGGTGGCGGTGTTCCCTCTGGTACCGGAGGCAGGTCTCGCAGCTGCATCCTACGTGTGGTACTCCGGCGCTGTCACCGGTGCCCAGAAGGGTCAACCGCATCCTTAGTGGTTGTGTCCCACGTGTTCGTGGCCGCCGTGGCCGTGCTCGTGGCTGTGTCCTTCGGAGTCGTCGTCGAGGGGGGTGTCTCCGTCCATCATATCGAGCTCCTTGAGGTTCTTCCGTTTCTCGAAGTTCTCGACGGCGTTCAGCAGGTCCTCCTGACTGAGCTTGGTGCGGTCGCTGGTGAGTGCTTCGAGCACGGCTTCGCGTAACACGAGCCGGAGGTCGCTGCCGGTGAGGCCCTCTGTCTCCTCCGCGAGCTCATCGGCGTCGAAATCCTCTATCTCGACCTCGTGGGTGATGATCCGGAATATCTCGGCGCGCATCCTTTCGTCGGGGGCGGGGAACTCGACTATCTCGTCGAACCTACGCCAGGCGGCGTAGTCCAGCATCTTCGGGTGGTTGGTGGCTCCGATCAATAGGACGCTGTCTCGGACCAGTGAGACCTCGTCGATGCTCTTGAGGAGGGTGTTGACGGCGCGTTTGAGGGCGGCGTGTTCGTCGCTGTCACGGGTCTTCGCGATCGAGTCGAACTCGTCGATGAACAGGATGCAGGGCGACAGCAGCTTCGCTATCTCGAACACCTTGTCGACGTTCTTCGCGGTCTCCCCGAGGTACTGGCTCGTCAGCATCGAGAGCTTGACCTCGATGAACGGTAGCTCCAGCCGTCCGCTGAGCGCTTTCGCCGTGCTGGTCTTACCAGTCCCTGGGGGTCCGACGAACAGGAGCTTCCCTATCTCGCTCAATCCGACCTCTCGGAGGTAGTCCCTGTGTTCGATGGCTTTCATCACCTTCTTCACCTCCTTCTCCTGCTCCTCCGTGAGGACTATCTCGTCGAGGTTCTGCTCGATCTCTTCGGGGGCGAAGATGTCGACGAGCTCCAGCATCTCCTCGGCTTCCTCGCCTTCGCCGATGACCTCTCGGACGAGTCCGTGCACCCATTCGGCGTCTGCTTCCTTGGGTCGGTTGTCGGCGGCGGCTTCCTCGTAGCTGACGTCGAACTCCTCGCCGTAGGCGTAGGCGAGCACGGGGTTGTCTCTGATGCGTTCGCTGTCGGCGTTGTCGAGGAACCAGTCTTCGGCTATGTCGTCGACGGTGAACCGTAGTTCGCCGCTCATGCTCTCGCGGTCGGTGAACGGCAGCCGTTCTACGGCTTCCCATGCGTCCTCGGCTTCGCCGTTAGAGTAGACCTCTTCGGCGAAATCTGTGGAGACCTCGAGCGGGCGTTCGATGTTGCTCTTGCCGTTCCACGCCGCCTTCCTGACCTGCGGCGGGAGATCGCTCTCGTCGAGTTCCGTGTTGTCGTTGTAGACCTGAGCTGTGATCATCAGCTCGATTACGTCGATGTCTTCCATTATCGTGACCTCAGTAGTAGGCGTCCCAGGGGTTTAACTCCTGCGTTAGCTTTTTCTCGCGGCATTCGTCCCTCTTCCTGTGTTCACGTCGTCGTCACCTCGCAGCCATCCGACGTCACTATCACGGTGTGTTCGGCTTGCGCCACGAGCTTCCCCTGCTTCTCCTTCAATACGGGGTATCCGTGGACGACCTCCTGGCTCTTCAGCCTCCGGAGGCTCATGTCGACGCGGTCGGCGTCCAGCCACCGTTTCGCGAAGGGCATCGTCCGATAACGGTCCTCGAGGTCGCGGACGAGCTCGCGGGCGCGGCGGCTGCGGACGTTCGCTCCGAGCTCCTCCAGCGAGTAGATCTGCTCCTCTCCGCCTTCGTTGACCTTGCCGCCGCCGTCGGTGGCGAAGGGTTCGATAGCTATCACCATCTCCTCCTCGAGCTCGACACCGCGGTCGACGGCGCGGTTGGGGATGGAGGGTGCGGCGTGCTGCTCGTACTCTCCGAGACCGTGCCCCGTTAGGTTGGTTACGGGGTTGAGGCCGTAGCCGTCGATAGCTTCCTCTATCGCTGCACCGAGCTCCGCGGTTGAGACACCTGGTTCAACTAGCTCGATTGCGGCGTCGAGCGCTTCCTCCGCTGCAGCAGTTATGTCCCCGTGGCCGCCGAGGTCGACGGTGCGGGCGCTGTCGGCTATCCAGCCGTCGACGTGGACTCCGATGTCGACGCAGACGAGGTCCTCGCCGAAGGTGTCGTCGCTGTCGGCGGCGGGTGTGGCGTGGGCCGCCTGTTCGTCGACGGATATGTTGACGGGGAACGCGGGTTCGGCGCCGAGCTCTCGCATACGTTGCTCAGCGGTCTCCGCTACCTCTAGCTTGGAAGCCCTTTCCTCGACCATGTCGACGGCTTCGTCCATGACCTCCCGGTGGATCTCACCGGCTTCTCTCAGCTTCTCCTTGTTCATCGTTCTTGAAACGAGAGGGTCCTCCTAAACTGTTGCCAACTAACTGGAGTTCGGAGGGTCGAAGGGGAGCTAGCTGAGTCGTCGACTGCAACCTTCTTGACCCAAGGCCACCTTCTCCGTGTAAATGGTAGAGGAAGATGTCAGGGAGATGCTGGAGGCGGAGTTCCCCGAGGGCGAGGTCGACGTTCTACGTGACGACCACGACCACGAGAAGTCCGACGGCGCACACCTCGGTATCGTGGTCGTCTCCAGCGAGTTCGAAGATGAGTCGAAGGTCGAACGCCATCGACGGGTGCACGGGGTGCTGGACTCCCTGATGGGGGAGGAGGTGCACGCCGTCGAGATACGGGCGCAGACTCCAGAGGAAGCAGAGTAACGGGACGAAGCTTCGTTTCAGGGCGGGCTACCTCTCAGGGTCAGCCGCCAGCCGAAGTGGATTTACGTCCTCCACCCAACAATCCGTACATGGAAGCTAACGAGCATCAGGAAGCCATCGAGAACGCGGCGGACGAGGAGGAGATGCGTGAGGAGATAGACCGCGCAGTCAGGGAGAACGACGTCGTGGTCTTCATGAAAGGCAACGCCCTGATGCCCCAGTGCGGTTACTCCGCCCGTGCCGCTGAAGCTGTGGGAGTCTACGTCGACGACTTCGTCGACATCGACGTCCTCGCCGACAGACGCATCCGCGAGGTGCTGGAGGAGTACAGCGACTGGCCGACCATACCTCAGGTCTTCATCGACGGCGAGTTCCAGGGCGGAAGCGACATCGTCGTCGAGATGCACGAGAACGGCGAGCTAGAGGAGAAGATCGAAGCGGTCTAGCTCGGGAGCTTGCGGGGAGACCTCGTCTAACGAGGTACGAACCTCTCGCCGCGTCTGCGCTCTAGCTCTAGCAGCAGCTTCTTCGCCCACCTGAGCTTCCTCTGTTTCTCGCCTTCGGCGGCGTTGAAGTCGAAGCCAGCGAGCGTGATCGAGGCGGCGTCGAACTCGTCTGCGACGTAGGCGGCTCGGTCGCCGTCCGTGAACCCGCCGAAACAGTGGACGCCTTCCGGCGGTCGACACTGCGACGTCACGATCATGTGTTCCTCGTCTATCTCCGGAAGCCATCTACGGAGCAGGCCTTCGTTGTCTCCGTGAGCGTGTGCTACGGTGGGTACGCCTCTCTCCGATAGCTCGACCGCGAGCTCCGGCGCGGAGTCCAGGTCGGTGCAGAGGACGTCGACGGACAAACCCTGGCTACGGAGGAGGGGTGCGGCGGCGTCGGCTGCTACGACGGCGTCGGCGTCCTCCAGCCTGTCGAGCTCCTCCTCGACGCTGGGTCCGGCGCCGGCGACGGCGACGTCTGCGTCTCCGAGCACCGTCTCCAGCTGCATCAGCGCCGATGAGCCCGTGTGTTCCGCCGCGGTCTCCGCGGCCAACCGGTCCTCCCTCCGGCTGTAGCCCATGTCTTCGACGACTTCCTCGTAGAAGGGCTTCCAGTTCCTGTACTCCATCAGCTTTCGGACGAGGATTCGCCGTCCTCGAGGTCGATGACGTTCTCGCGTCCGAGCCTGAGCTTCGACACCCTGTCTTCCTCCTCCATCTCGCTCAACAGCATGCTGACCTTGCTCTTCGACCACCCGGTCTCCTCGACTATGTCCGCCTGCTTCATCCTGCCTCCGCTGTCTTCGAGCATCTTGACTATCCTGTCTCGGTCGGTCAATAGCTCCTCGTCGACTTCGTCTTCCATGGATTCGACCTCGTCGATTTCGGACGTTGGTTCCCCGTTCCTGCGTTCGCCGTCCCGACTTCCGAGGCTGCGGCTGACGAGTAAGCCGCCGCCGAAACCCGACAGCAACACCGCGATAGCTATCACTGCCAACGACGCCGCGGATACGTCTAGACCGTTCTCGTCCGCGGCTCCAGCGGGCTCCGACAGCGTCAACGACGGTGTTCCGTCTTCGAAGAACTTCTCCCCCTCCCAGACGAGGGTGCCTTCGTCGCGGGACGTGGGCTCGGGGGATACTGCGTCGACCTCCAGGGAGTCAGGATAGTTCACGACGAGGCGTTGGTCGCCTGAGAGCACCAGCCCTCCGTCTTCGAAGACGTCCCCCACCCGGTCTCCATCTGCGAAAGAAGTCCAGGTGAAGTTCAACGCTGTCACTCCTGCTTCACCTGTCAGAGTGCTCTCGACGCGGACGTCGGTTCCGAAATCCGTTGCCTCCATCTCCCTTCCGGTGTTCTCAGCCGCTTCCGCGACTAGCTGCCGGAGCTCTTCCTCGACGCCTTCGAAGATATCGACTTCTCCGGCTTCGTACTGCTGCCTGAACTCCTGGAAGTCCTCTACCTCGTCGGAGGATAGCTGGTACCTGAGCTCGATGGTCCAGGTAGCGTCGCCGTCCTCCTCGAGATCTACCTCGTAGACGGTGACCGTGGGGTTGTCTTGGTATCCCGCGGCAGACGTAGACGCTACCATCAGGAGGATGAGGAGGGTGGAGACCCCGGCTAATATGGCTGCAGGTCGATGGTCGACCATTGGATACGGAGTAATAGGTCCTCTGCGGATATTAGTCTTTTCTTCTTTACGGTGATGTCTAGCTACGAAGTAATCGTGTCTTACGCTATTGAACAGTATTGAACAGTCTGCTCCGTCGCTACTAGATAGATGGATAAAGCCACATCCTGCCTCTACAGGCGAGACACACCTATCTCTACATCGGCGTCCTCCAGCGTCCAGTGCTCCCTGTAGTCCACGTCATCGACGGAACCCGTCCGCAGTTCCTCCGCACGAACCTCCTCCGCAACGAACTCCCGGCGCTCCATAGCCAGCTCCTCAACTCTTTCGTCGGCGAAGTCGACCACCACCTCTATCCGTTCCTCTACGTCGAGGTCCATCTCCTTCCTCATCTCCTGTATCCTCCGCACCAGCTCGCGGCTGTAGCCCTCGCTCTCTATCTCCC
The DNA here is from genome assembly GCA_028751075.1 of Euryarchaeota archaeon Ods02. Taxonomy (GTDB): domain Archaea; phylum Halobacteriota; class Halobacteria; order Halobacteriales; family Halorutilaceae; genus JAQZDA01. The sequence continues at coordinate 61,071 of JAQZDA010000007.1, forward strand.
TGTCGAGGGATGCGTCGACGAACACCCGTCCGTCCGAGAACTCCGCCTCACCAACTTCCTCCGGGGTCTCGTCCCTGTACTCCACCATATCGTCGGTGACGTCGACGTGCTCTCCATCGTAGTCGACGCCGTCCTCAAGCTCCCCGGGAGAGCTGCCCCGAATCTCCTCCGCTATCTCCCCCGCGTCGCCTCCGTACTCCGGCCCCAGTACGTCCATCTGTGGCTCCGCCTCCATCTCGAGCTCGCTCCAGCTCTCCGTGACCTCGACGTCCTTCGCGTTCAACCTGTCAAGGAGGAGGCTGCGGTGTCGTTCAACAGCGGCTTCGACTCCTTCGTCCGTGGACTCGACCACAACCCGTTTCACGGGCCACCTGTGTTTACGGCTGACGCGCTGTCGGGCGTTCGCCGCCGACTCCTCGAGCTCCCGCAGCACCTCGACGTCGCTCTCCAGCTCCCGGTCCAGCAGCTCTTCGTCGACTTCCGGCCAGCTGAGGGCGTGAACCGTGGTTTCGCCGCCGAGGTTCTGATGTATCCTCTCGGCGACGTAGGGTGTGTAGGGTGCGAGGAGGCGGGAGCATTCGTCGAGCACGCGGTACAGGGTGGCGTACGCCGCCTGCTTGCTCTCCGAGTCCTCCTCCATCCACATCCGCGGGCGGACAACCTGGACGTAGTACCGGCTGACGTCCTCCGTGAGGTAGTCGAGCAACGCCCTCTGGGCTTCGTCTGGCTTGTAGCCTTCCATCGCGTCCTCGACCTCCTGCTTCGTCGACTGCAGCCTGGATAGAACCCATCGGTCGACGGTCGACAGCTCCGCGTCGTGTACGTCGACGTCTTCGGGCTGGAAGCCGTCGAGCTGCATGTAAGGCAGGGGGAACCGATGGGTGTTCCAGACGACGTTTAGGGTGCGTTGTTTCGCCTCTATCTCGCTCCAGCTGAACCGCATGTCGTCGCCCTGCTGGTCGTGGCTGAGGAGGAACGACCGCAGCGGGTCGACGCCGTATCTCTCTATGGCTTCCTGCGGTGTGACGATGTTACCGCGGCTCTTCGACATCTTCAGCCCGTCTTCGTCGAGGGCGTGACCGTGCATCACGACCTCCTCGTACGGTGTCTCGTCCAAGGCGGCGACGCTCATACCCAGCTGCGTCCAGAACCAGCCGCGTGTCTGGTCGTGTGCTTCGATGATGAGCTCCGCCGGCCAGATGGAGTCGAAGGGTTCGTCTTCGCCGGGGTAGCCGAGGCTCGCCCAGCTCGCGGCGGCGCTGTCGAGCCAGACGTCGAAGACGTCCTCCACGCGTTCCGCGGGCTCACCGCACTCATAGCATTCGACCTGTATCTCGTCGACGTCGGGCCGATGGAGGTCGAGATCTTCGACGTCAGGCAGGCTGTCGAGCGCCTGGCTTCGTAGCTCCTCCCGGGTGCCGATGCAGCTCCAGTGGCCTTCGCCGCATATCCAGATGGGTACGGGGATGCCCCAGTACCTCTGCCGCGACACGTTCCAGTCGCGGGCGTTCTCCACCCAGTCGCGGAACCGGTTGTCGCGCGCCCATTCGGGATGCCATTCGCTCTCCTCTAGCTCCTCCAGCAGGCGGTCCTTGACGTCGGTGACGGTGATGAACCACTGGTCGGTGGCGGTGAAGACGATGGGGGTGTCGCACCGCCAGCAGTGTCCGTACCGGTGGCTGGTACTGTCCTCCGACACTAGGAGGCCGCGGGAATCGAGGTCCTCTATGACGTCGGGGTTGGCGTCGCGGACGAACTCTCCAGCGTACTCGCCGGCTTCATCGGTGTAGACGCCCGTGGTGTCTACGGGTGAGAACACCGGTAACCCGGCTTCCTCCCCGAACTCGAAGTCGTCTACACCGTGACCGGGGGCGGCGTGCACGAGCCCCGTGCGTTCCGCGCTGACGAAATCGGTGCTGTAGACCTCGTGGACTCCGTCCTCCATGTCTAGCTCCTTCTGCTTCGGCACCTGGCTCTCGAGAGGGTGTCTGTACCGTCGGCCGACGATGTCGCCTCCGCTATAGGTCTCCAGGACGGTGTAGTCCTCGTATCTGCCGCGGCCGAGGACGTCCTCCAGACAGTCGCTGGCCACCACGAGGACGTCTCTTTCGCCGTCACGGTGGGCTTCGACCTTGCTGTACTCGAGGTCTTCGTCGACGGCGACGTAGAGGTTGGCTGGGATAGTCCACGGCGTCGTGGTCCAGATGACGAGGGAGGCGTCGTCTTCGTCGTCGACGAGCGGGAACTCGACGTAGATGCTCGGGCTGGTTATCTCGTCGTACTCGACCTCTGCGTCCGCTATAGCTGTCTCACATCTGGGGCACTGGTTGATGACGCGTTTCCCTCGTTCGACGAGGCCGCGTTCGAACGTCTTCTGGAAAGCCCACCACGCTCCCTCCATGTACTCGGGGTCCAGGGTGCGGTAGGGGTCGTCCCAGTCCATCCAGACACCCATAGACTGGAAGTCCTCGTTCATCGCTTCGAGGTTGTCGGTGGCGAACTCCTTGCAGTCGTCTATGAAGGATTCGACGCCGTACTCCTCTATGTCGCTCTTGTTCTCGAAACCCAGCTCCTCCTCGACCTTTACCTCGATTGGGAGGCCGTGCATGTCGTAGCCCGGCTGGTCGTGGACGTCGTATCCCTGCATCCGTTTGTACCGGATGAAGCAGTCCTTCAGGGTCTTGTTCCAAGCTGTGCCGAGATGCATCTGTCCGCTGGTGTACGGGGGTCCATCGAGGAAGTACAGATCGGGGTCTTCGTCATGCGCCTGCTTGGTCTCCTCGTAGGCGCCGGTGTCACGCCAGTACTCCTCCACGTCCTCCTCGACGTCTCGGGGTCTGTAGGTTTCGCCGACCTCCGATATCTCCCCTTCGTCGGCGTCGTCGTCGTTCATCTTGATGTGAAGATGCCGTGGTGCCGCGTATAAATTTCGTTTCCACCGTAGCCGGTTCCACCGTCATCCCGACTGTCGCTTGACGTACGTCTGGATAAAACCAGATTTAATCCGCAACCCTTATGCAGTACGGAGGTTTTCCCTCGAACAGTGTCAGACAAGCTGGTCTGCGTGAAACGCAGCTCGCTGGAGGAGGGGCTCGAGATCGAATCTGACTCCCTGGACTCCATAATAGAGAGCCTCAGCAACCAGGGGTTCATCACCACGGTGAACATCGAAGACGAGACAGGTTACTGCATGACGCCGAGCGGTGAGGAGTACACACGTGACTGGCTGAGGTCGCTGGACGTCGACGTGGATCAGGTTACCATCGAGCATCTGGTGGAGATGCTGGAGTCGACGGCGCCGCCCGACAGAACGTGAAGCCACTGTCCGTACGACGTTTTCCACGCCCCTCTGTCCCGAGGCGTTCTGCCCTGAACTAGTTAACCTGAAGTCACCGGAGCGACAGACCCAACCAAGGAGTGAGATAGCTATCGACGAGATCTGGGTGGAGAAGTACCGACCGCAGACGCTGGAAGAGGTGGTAGGGCAGGAGGAGATAACGGACCGGCTGCAGTCTTACGTGGAGACGGGCAACGTCCCCAACCTCTTGTTCGCGGGTCCGGCGGGCGTCGGCAAGACCACCTGCGCTCACGCCGTCGCCCGCGAGCTATACGGCGAACGCTGGAGGGACAACTTCACCGAGCTGAACGCCAGCGACGAACGTGGCATCGACGTCGTCCGGGACAAGATCAAGAACTTCGCACGCGCCGCCCCCGTCGGAGACGCCGACTACAAGCTTATCTTCCTCGACGAAGCCGACAGCTTGACGCGTGACGCCCAGCCCGCGCTCCGCAGGACGATGGAGATGTACACGAACACCTGCCGGTTCATCCTCTCCTGCAACTACTCTTCGAACATAATCGACCCCATCCAGTCACGGTGTACGGTGTTCAGGTTCCGCAGTGTCGACGACGAAGACCTCATGAGGCGGCTGCGGTACATCGCAGACGAGGAGGACGTCACCGTCACAGGTGACGGGTTGAAGGCGTTGGCGTACGTCAGCCAGGGTGACGTCCGACGCGCGGTGAACAGTCTTCAGGCGGCGGCCGCGCTCGAGGACGCCGTCGACGAGGAAGTTGTGTACGCGACGACGTCGACGGCTCGACCGGAGGAGGTTGAGGAGATGCTGGAGGCGGCTTCGGAAGGCAAGTTCAAGGAGGCGAGATCGAAGCTAAAGGAGCTTCTGGAGGGCAAGGGTATCTCCGGCGGCGACCTCATAGATCAGATCCACAGGAGCGCCACCGACCTGGATCTCGACGAAAGCAGTCAGGTGGAGCTGATGGACGAGATAGGTGAGACGGACTACCGAATCTCGACGGGTGCTGACGAACGGATCCAGTTGGAGGCGTTCTTAGCGGGGCTCGCTCGGTAGGTCGTCGGAGTCGTCTCCGGAACCGGATCGGGCTTCCTCTTCGGGTTCACGGGAGTCGTCGTCTCCCGTACCTTCTTCGGGTTCTGAGCCATCGTCGTCTATTTCGTCATCCCCTGTGTCGTCTCCTTCTTCCTCGGCAACCGTGACGACGTGTCTGACCTCGCCTGAGTCGTCTGACTTGGCTCTGCTGTAGACGCGTCTGGCGTAAAGCATCGACGTCGCTATCAAGAGCAAGCCCGCCGCCATCAGGGCGTAGTTGTAGGGCTCGAGATGCTCCGTGATGTGGGGGTCTACCTCCTCACCCTGCATCTGATAGAAAGCGCCTTCGTACCGTATCAACGCGACCTCCTGCAGCAGCATCTGATGTTCCGCGGACACAGATGCTTCCTCGCCTCGGATGGCTGCGGCTACTTCATCACGTACCTCCGCGGGTACGTCGTCTATCTCTCCGACGCGTTCGAGAGAAATCAACACGTCCTCCATCGACTGCTCGGTCACCGAGAGATATCGTTCGTCATCCGATGTCTCCTCGAACCCGAGGGCGTAGAAGACCTCCTCGTCGCGTACGAAGTCATACGCCGTCAACGTCGAAGCGTTGTCGTCGACCCTCGATTCGTTTCCAGCTATCGCTTCCTCAAGCACCGGTGACTCATCTGCCGTACGGTTCGCGAGATCCACTACGATAGTTCCGGCGGCCTCCTGATAAGTCAACAGACCGGCGTCCTCGTCGAACGCTGGCTGCAGGAGGGAGCCGTCGTGTAGCACTAGCCCCGTGCGCTGGACGTACTGCTCGAACGCTTCCTCTTCACCGGGCTGAACCTCGAAACCCTGACCTACTGCGGCGTCGAATATCGCGCGGTCTTCGTCCGTGAGCTGCTCTGACCTCACGGGCACGAGGTCGGGTACGTAGATCAGGTCACCCATCTCCCCCGCTAGTTCGGCAAATGCGAAGTCGTCTATCTCTACCTCTTGAGCGGTCAGTTCGATCTCTCCCTCTACCTCCGCCATACCCATGAATGCGGGGTTGGCTATAGCTAGAACCCCCAACGCGAGCAACACCACCGCTATGACTTCGTCTCTCTCCATCTTGCCTTTGACTTCAGGGGCTCGGTTTATCTATCTTCCCCTAGCTCTGGATCCCCCTGGAACCCGCTCTGGTTCAGCGCTTCTTCGAGCGAGTCGTCTTCGTCGGGGTCGAAGTCCACGACGGTCCTCTCTAGCTCGTTGGCGCGGACGTGCAGCGGGTACCAGCCTTCGTCGGCGACGCCGAGCAATCCTTCGCTGTAGCCGGCGGCTTCGTCACCCGCCATAGCGTTGGCCACGTACTCCATCTGTCTGTCGTTGAGATCCAGCTCGTCCGCGAGCTCCCGGTCCATGCCTTCGATGCGGTGGAGGAGCTTCAGCGAACAGTTGTCTGCGATGGCTTCGCTCTCGTCGTGGGCGAAGAACTCGTCGATGGTCTGCGTGATGAACTGGATGGAGAGGTCGTAGTGTCGGCTGTGTCGGACCGCTTGTTCGAGGAACTCGAGGTTCGCGTGATCTCTGAGAATGTAACGGGCTTCGTCGATGGCGAAAAGCACGCGTTTGTCTGTCTGCTTCGCTCTTTCGTACACCGCGTTGAAAAGTAGCTGCATCATCAATCCGGTGCCGCCGCGGGTCTCCTGCTGCTGTAGGTCGAGGTAGATGACCTTCGACCCCGTGATATCTATCTCCGTCGGCCGCGAGAGGTTCTCGAACTCACCGCCCTCGGTGAACGGCTCCATCCCTATCAATAGCTCGCTTGCGTTGGACTCTATCTTCCGGCGTTCCTCGTCGCTCTCCGAAACCGTGTGTTCACCTGGGTTCTCCGCCATCTCCTTCAGGACGTCGACGACGTCGGATATCACGGGGCTGTCGTTGCCGTGAGTCCCTGGGTCGCGGTAGATGTCCTTCTCGTTGTAAGCTTGCTTCACCGCGGTCTCCAGGGTACCCCGGCGTTCGCCGAGCGGGTTGCCTCGGCTGTCGAAGTACGCGCTGAAGAACGACATCACGTCCTTGAGCTTCGCGCCGAAGGGGTCGAGCTCGCCGCCCGTCCGCTCCAGCACGTCGTCCGGCGTCTCCCGTATCTCCAGGGGGTTGAGTCCGACGTTGCCGCCGACGACAACGCGTTCACCGCCGAGTGCTTCGTTGACGCCTACGAACCCCTTCAGTGGGTCGAGCATCACTACGATGGTGTCCTCGTCCTGGCTCAGCGTACGGGTGATGTTGAGCTTGGTGCTGAAGGACTTCCCGCTACCGATGTTGCCGATCACGAGGGTGTTGTATCCTGTCTCCCTGTTGAACCTGTCGACGATGACGGGGCTGCCGTTGAACGCGTGGACCCCGTACTCGACTCCGGATTCCTCTATCAAGGTGGAGCTGCTGAATGGGAAAGTCGCTCCGACGGCGCCACCCATCATCGCGGTCTTCTTGTTCAGGTGGTCGCGTGCTATCGGGCTCGTCGACCGTGCGGCGAGATCCTGTCTGCCGGACGCGGTCACCGAGCGGACGTTCGCTGGCGCCCGACGGAGTCCGGCGCGGACGTTGCCTGCGGCGGTGTCGAGCGCCTGACGGCTGTCTTCGCGGACGGTGACGTACATCGAGACGTCGAAGACCTCCGTCGGCGTGTTACGGACGACGTCGTACATCTCCTCCGCGTCTTCGAGGTCCTTCTGCACGCCTCGCGCGTCTACGTCCCGGCGTTCGCGTTTCCGCTCGTACTTCGCCTCAAGGGTGCCGACGCGGTCCTTCAGCTCCTCCTGCGCCCTCCGGGTGTCGCGGGGTTCGACGTGGATGCTGACGTCGGTCTCGACGCCTGGTTCGGTGAACAGTCTTTCGAGGAAGCCGTCGACGGGTTGGTCGGGGTAGCCTTCCGCCCACATCGTGGTCGTCCACCGGCTGCCGAGCTTGGCGGCGTCGCGTTCGAACGTCGCCTGCGACGGCGCCACCAGCGACCTGTGTAGCTCGTCGAGGTCGTCTGTGACGTCACCTTCCGTCGGTTCCTCTCCATCGCTCCGCAGGAAACTCAGGAATCCCCCGTCATCTCTCTCTTCGACGTCGGCTTCGTCGGATTCATCGTCGGCACGTGACTCCATCGCTCCACCGTCCTCCTGTACGTCGTGGGCGAGGTCGGATTCCCCGGCGACGATGGTTTTCTCCCGTACCTTCGACCGTCCACCGCCGCCGGAGCCCTCGCCCTCCCAGTACTCTATCAGGAGGTCGACGAGGTCGTCGGAGTCGACGCGGTGGGCGCGGCAGCCGTCCAGCCGCTGGACACCTTCCTTCTCCACCATCTCCAGCCGGGTGTCGAGCTCGTCGAAAGCCCGCAAGCGCTTCTCCTCCTCCGTCAAGCCGTCGCTGGAGGTGAACAATCCGATGAACCCGCCGACGAAGGGTATCTCCGACAGCGACTCCAGCGCGCCTCCGCCTCCGACCTCGGTGTCCGTGGCTTCGTCGACGCCGACGGGGACGACCACGTAGTGCTCTCTGAGGTTGGTGCCCCGCGCCTCCAGCTCCCTGGGGTACCAGTGAAGCCATTCCTCGACGAGGGCGCGGTAGACGGGGTTGCTGGCGACGTCTTCGTCGTCGAGTCGGTCCTCGCGTCGACGCAGGAACTCCTCTATGGGGAACTCCGTCGTCGTGGAGTACACCTGCACCGGCCATTCCACCGTGTTGTTGAAGAAGTCCGCGAACTCGTCGACGTTGTTCCGCCACCGGCGGTCGGTGGCGAGAGCCATGTTCGCGGGTTCGACCTCGACTGCGCCCACGAAGACGTCGTCCACCCTCTCGACCGCATCCCTGTCGGGGTGGATGCGGTGGACGTCCGTCAGCTCCTGCGTCCTCTCCTCGGTCTCGTAGGACTTCGACGTCGGGAGGTCCCTCTGCTCTCGGGCGCTGTCGAAGTCGTACCGGACGTGCTCTACCTCGCTCGGTCGACGTAGGTGGTGTACGTAGGTGGAGAGCCACTCGCTGGCCGTAAGGTGGTCGGGCGTGAGGTAGATCGCGAGAGCGCCGGCGAGGAGGGCGAGAGCGCTGATGACGTAGCCTGCGACGCGGTACTCCGCGGGTATGACGTAAGCCGTCAGGAGGACCGCGGCGATGAACGGTGCGGCGGCGACGAACAGGTCGTCGAGGGTGTATCCACGCCAGAACTCGTCGCTCTCACCGAGCTTCTTGGGAACGCGTCGGGTGGGGTCGTTGGAAGCCATCAGCTTCCACCTCCAGTATCCCTTACCTTCCTGCGGGATCGATGGAAGTCGTGTCTAGATCGGTATCCCCCTCCCGTTGAGTCCGGTAAGTCGTACCTTCGAACACCCCGCGTCCCGTGGTTGGCTGCCGAGCTGTAGGAGGGTGTGTCGGGTCTACCAGGTGCCTCCCCGGTAGAGGAAATGTCTGAATCTCTGTGCACCTCCGTTCGTCTCCGCATCCTGGGTTCTTCACGGCCTTTCTCCACTGGAGCTCTCTCGCTATCTAGCTGTATATTGGGTTCAGCTGTCATACTTCTCACACCTGGGGTCTTCAAGAACAGGTAGTAGGATACGATAAGAACCAGTAGGGGTACTGCTAGGCCCAGCATGAAGGGGGCTGTTGCGTGTCCGAACGCCTGGACGGGGTCGAAGACCCCGAAGACTAGGTCGCCGACGCGGTAGATGATAGCTGCGGGCACCGTTATGAACGCCAGAGGTACGAACTTGAAGGCGACGTCCGCGACTATCGAGGAGAGGTAGGCGAACGGTCCGATGTCGACTATCCAGAAGGCTACGGCGAGCGGCATACCGACCATCAGGGCGTAGACGCCGATCCATCTGATGAGATACGTCAGTATCAGTGCAACGAACACTCCTGCTTCGACGACTGCGAGCCCCGCCGTGCTCACGGTTCCGACTCCCTCCAGAGCCATGGTCTCCTGTAACGTGGCGGCCATATCGTCGGGTGGTGGTGCGATAGTGGTGGCGAGGGCGTCGGCGAAACGGAGGGTGAACGCTCCGATGCTCCACCACGCTATCACGAAGAGGAAAGCGACCACTAGCCGTCTTTTCGCCTTCGACTTCTCGTAACCCGAGAGCAACGTGCCGAATATCCCGGTGAAAAGTATCAGAGCTATCGCCAGCGCTATCAACGCGACGGTCAACGGCAGCACGGCCTCGGTGTAGTAGGTATACAGGGAGATCCACGGCTCGTTCATCGGTTCACCGAGGAAGAAACCCTCCTGAGCCTGAGGGTGAGGGGTTCGTATGGTAGCTATCAAAGCCATCTCCATCATACCCTGACTGGTGTCGTGGAGATCAGTTGCTCCGTCGGCCAGCACCTCCCTGGCGGCCTGTATGATGCCATCGACGAAAGCTACTCCTTCTGTCATCTGCTTGGTTAGTTGGAGAAGTACATTCACTTAACTTTGGTTATCGCCAACCCCTCCAGGGCGGCCATAGCTCCAGACCGAGCATCCGGTCGAACATGTAGACGAGGATGAAGAACGGCGTGAGGAACATCAGGAGCTGAAGCAGCATACCGGCTTCCTCCGCCGGACTGTAGTCCTGGTTCAAGACGGTAACCGCCCTGGTGTCCAGGTATCCTGGCTCCCCCTCCGGTGCTTCGTGCCAGTCGCCTGCGACGTAGTTCGCGGTGACGCCCGCGCTGGCTGGGGTGGAGAGGTTCACTAGCGTCGTTCCATCGAGACCTGTCTGTACCTCTCCGTGTCCAGCTATCTCTATGTAGTCGTCACCTGTACGGGTGTCGATGGGGTTGCCTTCGCTGTCTTCTAGTCTGACCGCTAGCTGCACCATGTCACCTCTCCTCTGCTGGACCTCTATATCAAGGTCGGTGTCACGTATCTCCTGCGTCGTCGGAGACATACGGGGTTCTCCGTAGCTGCTTCTGACAGCCCCCTGGATACTCACGGAGTGGGTGCTGGCTCCGTGTCGGACGTCGAGGAGGTTCGGAGACATGTAGACCTCGTCGGGTAGGTCGAATGCGACGTCACCCGGTAGCTCCGGCGGTGTCCGAGGCGGACCTATAGCTTCCTCCACCGTTGCTTCTCCGCTGACGGTGACTCCAGAGCGTGAGGGATACGCGTGAACCTGGAGCGGGTGGTATCCCCGTGTATCCCCCCAGGTTTCGGTGGCGTTCGACCTGAGAGCTGTGTCCCAGTCGGTGTCCCTAGCGCTGTAGAACCGGAGGTTGGAGTGTACCGTGGTACCGTCGTCGAACTCTATCGAGCTCCATCCGCGTTCTTCGAGGAACGCGAGGAACAGCGCGGAGCTACCGTCGGGGTGGACACCCGCTCGCCCGAGCGCAGGAGGTGGTCCGTCCTCCTGGAACCCGTAAGGTGTGACCTCGACGGACGTGTCCACGGTGACGCCGTCGTCTGGCTCCTCATCTATCTCTCCCCCGGCTTGTACGCCGACGAACGCGGAGACCGCCAGCTCTCCGCTGAACCCCGCCTCTAGCTCGTTGTAGGAAGCGGTGATGGAGCCGCCGGCTTCGGGTCCGCTTCCCTGCCAGATGGCCTCGGCCGGGTGGTCGGGATCTATCACCTGCTCCACCTGGTATCGGCCGTCGTACACCCAGAGCTGGACGTCTTGTTCGTCGACTGAGCCGTCGACACGGTAGTCCATAGCGAGATGTATCTCTCCGCCTTCCTCCGGAACAAGCAACGTGTCCTCCGGTGTATCGGGTATCTCCAGCTGCTGTGACCCGGCTGCATCCTGTCCTTCGTCTATGTCCTCCGGGACGCCGCCGTAGTGGACCTTCGTGCTCGGTGTCACGGCGAACACCTCGACGTAGGCGTCGTGTATCAACCCGCCGTCACCGTCCTTGAGGTCTCCTGTGCGGTGCCCTGGGTAGATGGAGCTGTCGTTCCCGCCCCCCTCGAACTCCTGTATCTCTCGCCGGTTCCATCTGTCAGGTGCCCGCGGTGGCTCGAGGTAGAGGTACCCAGAGCTCGACGACATGAACTCGACGGCTTCCGTGGAAGATGGGTCGAGGTTGTCGGTGTGGTACTGGCTCCATAGCTTGTGGAAGTCTCCGTCTACCTGATGGCTTCTCTCCTCGGGAGGCGTGAACTCGTCGGCGGCTGCAGTGGCTGCAAAGGAGGTGAGAGTCAGGAGTATAGCTATAGAGGTAGCTGCGGCGGCTGCCGACCGGTAGTTCATATCAGTATGTCGACGCAGCTCGCCATCTCGGGACTGGTGACCTCGACCAGGAGGTTCATGATCGCTCCGATGAACAGGATGCCGACTCCGTACTTGATGGCGTCGTTACGGGTTTTCAGCCATTTCTTCTTCTTCTGAGGGTTCTGGGTGTAGGTCAGGACGAGCATCGCGGTCATCGCGACGAGCGCGCCGACTACAGGTCCTATCGCAGCCAGGAGTGTGATGAGGTTGTCCATGGCGACTACTAGCTGGTTGTCGCAGATGTCGGGTATCTCCTCGTCGTTCTGCGCGACCACTGGCTGTACTGCGACGGCCGCGGTGAACGCCATGGCGACTGCGGTCTGACGGAGTCGTCGTTTCTCCGGCATAGCTTGGTTGTCTCTTTTACTCGGCTGACGGACTTAAGTCGACCGGTGGCTCTGGACTCTCGCGGCGGCGGCCAGAGCCGCGGCTAATCCAGCGAGTGCGAAGGTGAAGCCCGGCGTCGGCAGCGGGTCGTCTTCGCCTTCAACGTCCTCTTGCTCTGGTTCTCCTCCGTCCTCGTCGAGCACGGTTATCGTCCTGTTGACGGGTTCGCTTCTCTCGCCGTCGACGTCCTCGACACGTAACGTGATCTCGTGTATCCCGCTTTCACGGAACCTCACCTCTACCCTTCGGCTCTCACTCCATTGGGGGTTCTCCTGTCCGTAGTCGAACTTCCAACGAGCTATCCTGTCTGCGGAGCCGTGGCTCGTGGAGCCGAAACCCAGTAGCTCGATGTTTTCGTCGGTGGAAGGGTTCCGGGGTTTGACGTTGAAGGCGGCTGTCGGCGGCAGGTCTTCGGCAGCGGTGGAGGTGCTGTACCTCCAGATCTCTTCGTCGCCGACGACGAGGGCGTCTTCTCCGGTGATCCAGTCGACGCCGAACAGGCGGTCGCTGTCGATGTCGAGGTCGGTGGTCTCCCTGGTGTCGCGGTCGTAGCTGTACACTGCTCCTTCGTCGAACCCTCCTGCGAGGAGGGCGTGGTCTCCGGTGGTGTGTACAGCGAGGTCTTCGATAACCCTGTCCGTGGTGGCGGTCCGCTGGATGGTTTCGTCTCGTTCGTAGATGACTCCGTCTCCGTCGGGGAAGCCAAGCGTGGTCATATCCTCGGAGCCTACGATGGTGGCTCCGTCTTCGTGCCATTCGACGGAGCGGAAGTAGACGTCTTCTTCGATGGTTTCGTCGCGTACTTCTTCGTCTTCGTAGATGAAGATCGTGCCCCGGGGTCCTACTGCGATGGCTTGGTCTCCTTCAGGCGACCAGTCGACGGAGCGTACTTCCTCGACCCGGGGGAGCTCGAACTCGCGGAACTCTCGGCCGTCGTCGGTGTAGACGAACTGGGTGGCGACGGGTTCTCCGCCTCGTGCGGTGATGTAGCCGACCAGCAGGGCTTCTCCTCTGTCGTTGAAGGAGACGTCCATGACGTCGCCTCCTGGTTCGAGGCTCACGGGTTCGATGTCTCCGTCCTGGTACCTGAATATCGAGAACTCCTGCTCCATGAGCTGTCCTCCGCCGAGGAGCGCGTACTCTCCGTCGGGGTGCCAGTCGGCTGCGCGGAAGTGCTGTGGGACGTCGTAGTTGTGGGCGTAGAACGTGTGTTCGTGGTAGACGACGAGCTCGTTGAACCCCCGCGGCGGTATCAGGGTCTCGTGGACCTCGGGATCTGGGTGGGGGGAGACGTCGTAGTAGACGTTCTCTCCGTCCTGGTTCGGCCACAGCCCTTCCGCCTGGCTCACGGGGTAGAGGTAGTGGTCGTCGGTGGAGTCGGCTGCGACTCCGGCTACTCCGAAGGTTAACGCGAGCAACAGGACCGTGCATGTGACGAGGGAGACGGTGAAAGCGGCTCTGGTCCAGCCTCTGTTCATGGGTTATCTGGGTGTGTCTGCTTCTAAAGTCTACCGCTGGAGCTAGCTCGTCTCCGGCGAGAAGGCTTTATCTGGTTGCGCGGCATATCCCTACTACATGGTTAGAAGGCGGCGTTTCCTGGGTCTCGCGGCCGGCTCCCTCGTGACGGTCTCGGGATGCCTGCACTCCGACGACGTGGATGAGGAAGGAGAAGACGAAGGCGATGACGGTGAAGAAGGGGTCGAGGAGGGGGGTTCGGGTGAGACGGATCTGTTCGACGACGAAGAGGAGGGTGAAGTGGATGATCTGGAGGTGGAGGAGCCGGAGGAGTTCGAGGGTGAACCCCCCGACGGTGACCCGGCCGAGGTCGTGGAGGCGTACTACGGCTTGCTCGACGACCGTGAGGTCGAGGCGTCTAGGCTCTACCTGCATCCGAACGGTCTCGAGGTCGACGGCGACCAGGCGGTCAGGGACAACCTGGTTCCGGAGCTCAGGAGCATATCCGCGGATGCTTCGGTGGCTTCGAGGGAGGAGTATTCAGCGGTCGTCGACGTCACCGTTCACATGGAAGCTGATTTCGGCGGTGAAGAGGTCGAGGAACGTCTTATGGGTCAGATAGGGTTGCTGGCATACGACGGTGAATGGAGGATCTCGCGGAAGGAGTTCTACGTGACGAGGTAAGCTGAGGATAAAGTGTTCTTCGCGGTCGTCGGTTCCGGTTGCTGAGTCAGGTAAGCCTAACTGACCCTATGCGGGTTCCGGGCTTCCGTAGTAAAATCAGTTAAGGACTGTGAGACGTGAGAAGCGAGAGGTCGAGGTCTACGCTACCGCTTCAGGGGAGGTGTTCACCACCAGCCCCAGAGGAGGTCGGTGAACCAGTCCCAGAGGCTCTCTTCCTCTTCGGGTTCCACGAGTTCGCCGTCGTAGTCGAAGACCCCTGGTGCCGCGTACGCGTATACCGCTGCGGTGCGGGCGGAGGTCTCTTCTAGTATGGCTTCGGTGGCTTCTTTACCTTCTTCATCTTCCCACGAGGTGCTGAACGGGTACCTCGTGGGCATGATGTCGTTCTTGGGTGTGCCGTCGTAGTCGTTTATCTGGACGTCGCTGAGGTCTTTCTGGTCGTCCTCTCCTTCGAGCGTGAACCTCGCGTTGCCTACGGTGAGGTCGCGGATGTCGCTCTTGTCCTCTACCTCGTACTCCCACGAGCGCTCCGCACCGCTCTTCATGGCATCACGGTATCTATCGGGGTCCCCGAACCCGGGGTCGTCGTTGACGTCACCCACGTATCCCTCGTACTCGAAGTGGTGTAGTGCGGCGCTATCGGTTCCCTCGGTGATCTGGTCCCAGAGACCTCCGAAGTTGTCCCACGCCACCACGTGGTAGGTGACGCCCATGTCCTGCATGTAGTGCTGTCCACGTCCGAGAACCTGTATTCCTTCCTCGGTGTTGCCTTCGTCTATCAGGTACTTGGCGTTGTCCACGAACTCGGCGCTGTTCTCGTGTGCTTTGCCTTCGGGCCAGCCCCACCAGCTGTCGTAGTTGTGTACGCTGAGCCAGTGGTCGAAGTTGAGTGCGCTTCCGCCTTCGACGACCTCGTCAGCGACGGTGCCGACCAGCTGCTGGTACCAGGGGTTGTACTCCGCGTTGTATCCCCAGGTGCCGGATGTGACGTCGGGTTCGCCTTCATCGTGTTCGTATATGTTGTACGTCGTGTCGGCGACGCCGATGCTTCCGTCAGTGGCTTCGTCGTCGAAGTACATCGACCCTGTCGACGGTTCGTCAGCCCACTGCGACAGCTCCGCCATGTGGGCGACGGTCTCCGCGTCTGCTCCGCCTTCCTCCGCAACTACCTCTCCGATATGTACGTGGGTGTTCTTGCTCCACGCTGCCGCCGTCGACGCCATCGCTAAAAGTCCGAACGATACGATGACGGCGACGAGCAGCACGTGTTTCTTGTTTGTCATATTTTGACCTCTCCTCCTGGTTGGTCGTAATGGGTAATTTCGTTGTCACCCTTATATAACTTTCGGCACCTGTTTGAGGGTTTCGCACCGTCTACGTCTTGCGTTTTCGCATCACACCCCCAAGCTGTACCGGGGTCGTATCCAGAGGTGTTCTTCGTACGACGGATGAGTTAGAAAAGAAACCCCTGTAGGCACCGGCTTCAGCAGTCTACGGACGCGAGCACGGACTTCATCTCTTCTTCGTCGATGTTCGCGCTGCTGACCTCCACGGACAGCTCCCCGCAGTCCATAGACATCACCAGCACAGGCATTCCATCGGTCCGACGTAGCTCCGCGGTGCGGTCACCTACCTCGACCTCCTCCACGGAAACCATGGGTGCGTCGTCAGGTACGTCGTCCGCGAACCTCTCGAACTCCACCGTGAACCTCATAGCGAACCGTTGGGCAGAGTCCTCTTCCCCGGTCGAGTACGTCGGATCGATGCTCGACACACCGTTCTCAGTACGAACCATCACCTGCACTAGCTCGTAGTCGTCAGGGAGGTACTCCGGTGGAGAGACCTCGAACCCCGCTATCTCCTCAGCAGCTTCGTAGTCGTCGACTATCGAGAAACCGCGGTCGACATCCTCTTCACCCTCGGTATCCGAGGCTGCGTCCTCTTCTTCGGCTTCGTCACCCCTCACGGGTTCCGGAGCCTCCACCACTACAACGTCGACGTCGAACGCTTCCCCCGAGACATCTACGTCATAGTCGAAGTCGTACCACACCCTCTGTTCGAGGACGTCGCCGGTCGGCGCGCCGAAGGAGTCGCGTTGCTCCGACCGCCTGTAGACCTTCGTCGGCACGAGATCGTCACGGTCGACGTGAACACGGTCGAGGTCGAGCTCTACGTCGGCGTCATCCCGGACCTCGACGTCGAGGACGTACCGGTCTTCGTCGGTCAGGGATTCGTTGAACTCGACGTGGTAGTCGTCGGTGAACGTCGGAAGCCAGTCGCTCAACGGGATGCCTAACGTCGAGAACCCCACGACGGCGGGGTCACGCGCCTCGGGCTCCGAGCCCTCTCTGTGGAAGTAGAGTTCTTCGCCGTCGACGGTGACCGCGGCGGCGTCGACGTCGCCCTCAAGGTAGTCGTACCTGTACCGGTCAGGCGCCAGATAACGCACCTCCGCAACCGTGGTACGGTTGAACGCCTCCTCCTCACCACCCTCCGGCGCCTGCTCCCTGATGTTCTCCAGCGCTTCCTCGTACGTCAAAGGCCCCTCCTCCGCGGCTATCTCCGCCTGCCGCTGCATCTCCTCCTCGCTAGGCGGCTCACGTTCCTGCGCCGTCATCACCGCGTTAACCTCCATCATACCTTCGTAGTCCTCGACCTCGAGATACCGGTCCCCCATCTCCTGTCCGACGTCCTCTGCTGAAGGAGGAGCGAGGAAGTAGTAGCCTGCTCCGGCCGCAGCCGTCAAAGCTATCGCCGCCAGAGCTACAGCGGTCTTGTCCATCTACACGTCATTACTCCGCTGAACTGTATATAACTAACGAGGCGGGGGAGTTTGCATGTCAGTCGGAGCGCAGCCAGTTGACGGCGTCGTACGCCGTAGCGGCGACTACCACGAGAACCGCGGCCGCGACACCGGCCATCAGTGCGAGCCCACCAGCCGCGGACTCGCGGGTGGACAACGCCCCCACCATCAGGAAGACAGGCGCGGGAATCAAGAACGCCACCGCAGCGACCACGCGCACCGGCAAGCTGTATCTCCCGCCCATCCAGACGTACGCCGCCGCCGCGACGAGGAGCACCCCCACCACGGCACCGACCCACATCGTCCTGAGGAAGTGATCGAGGTCCTGAGTGCTCGAAGCCATCGAAAGCAGAACCAGTACACCCACCAGTCCCAGAACGACTGCGGTGACGGGTTCCGTGTACCTGTCTACCTTCTCCATCATCTCCGTCTGTTTAGAGTGCGCTCCTGCAACATATAACCCATGCCAACCTATAACCCATGCAAACCCCCCTCCATGCGGCTGCCGCCGTCCAACCAAACCGATATAACCTGAACCCCCGTAGACACGGGTAGTGAACCGCGTCCACGGAGCCTTCATCCTGACGGCGGGCTTCCTCCTGTTGCTCGCGCTGGCGACATCGACGGCCCCCGTCGCCGCCGACTCCGTCGAGCTCGAGTGCGCGTTCGAACACCCCGAGTGGCGCGCAGACTTCTCCGCGTCGGTGATGACGGTGGCCTTGGAGGAGGACGCCGTCTGCATGCCCGACGAACCACGAGGCGTCGGAGTCAGCGTCCTCGGCGCGAACAACGCAGCCGACAGCCTGATGGTGGAGACGTCGCTGTCGGAACGCGCCGTCGGGAAGGACCAGGACATGGACGGCGACGGAGACTACGACGTCGTCGACATGGAGCTAGAGATAACGCCCGTCGGGGAACGTCCAGAGGAGGTTGAAGCAGGGTCGTTCTACGGCTGGGGCTCCGGTGACCGTCGCTGGCTGTTCGCTCCGAAGACACGCGGCGTCGGAGTCGACGACGCAGCAGTCCGGCCGCCGTCTCCGACGCTGCGGTTCGAAGAAGGCGGACTTGCGTTCATCTGGGTGGAGAACCATCATCGCGTGAGCCACGAGATGGACTGGGGCGGCGTCACCGTAGGAACCAGCCGGACGCCTCTGTCCGCGGACGACGCGCTCCACCCCGGCGACAGCGGGATGTACACGCTCCGACCCAGCACACCCGGCGTCTACATCTACCGCTCCACGCGGAACGCCGCCGACGGCCACATGGGGCTCGGGGGTCTCCTGATAGTGGAGGAGGACAGGCCGGAGAACCAGCTCCAGAGCTACAACGTCGGCGGCGGCAAGGTGAGGGCGCCCGCGGCGTCGGTGGATGACGCGTACGACGCCGAGTACGACCTCGTCTACGGCAGCCGGAACCACCGGGTGACGGAGGCGTCGGAAGTACACGACGACCCCGATAGAGTGATGGAGGTCGCGGAGCAGGAAGGTGGTGCGGTAGACGAACATCTGTTGAACGGCCGGAGCTATCCCGACACGCTGAAGGAGTCGTTGCTCGTGGCGGAGGAAGGCGATAGGCTGCGGTTGAACGTCGGCAACGTCGGCGTCGACGATGTCACGGTGGCGTCGGAGGCAGGCGACCTCTCGGTCTACGACTACGGGACAGGGGAGTACAGCGACGTGGAGTCCGTGGAGCTAGCTCCCGGCGACGCGGAACAGCTGCGTCTCAAGGTCGGCGACGTCGACGAACCCCGACCCATCTACGTTGAGGAGGCGGGGAGGTACGGCGATGACGCAGCGACCACGCTGGTGGCGTCGCCGAGCTCCATCGAAGAAGGGCTTCCTCGCGAGGTTCCGTTCGAGAGCTCCCTCGGAGAACGTGACGGCGAAGGCGTCGGGTCTCAGGCGTCGTTGTTCGCGCTCTCCATCGGGCTGCTGCTGGGTGCCTTGACTGCTCTGGCGGCGTCCGTGGTTCTCCGGAGGAGGCGGTCCATGGAGGTGGATGTGTGACCTCCGTCGACCGCGTCGTCGCGGTGAGCCTCGCGGCCGCGTTACTGGCTTCGACGGCGCTGACGGCTTCCGCCGGCGTCGCCGTGGGTTTCGGAGGCGTGGAGTTCGAGGGCGACGAGACCGCGGTCTTCAACGAGAACTCGGAGGAGCTGCCGCCGGGATGCGAGGAGGTATCCGGGGATGCCGATGTTACGGTGTCGGCGGCGTCCGCGGGTTACGGCTACCCGTTGTTCGAGTACCATCCCCCCTCAGTCGAGGTCGACGCGTGTGAACGCGTCACCGTGACCTTCGAGAGCCAGACCCGCGTCCGACACCAGTGGATAGTTCGGGGGCTGCCGGAGGACACCTACCCCGACGGCTACTTCGGTGTCGAGGTCGACGGCGCCACCGAGGAGTCCGCGACCTTCATCACGCCCGGGGAGCAGGTCACCCTTCCCGTGGAGTCCTCCGTCGGCAGCCAGAGCGAGAGCGGTCTACGCGGTCAGGTGAAGGTCGACGGAGGAGACGGTGACGTCGACGGCATCCCGGGTCTGACGCAGCACGGCTGGCGTGAAGCCGACGACGGAGACGGCTTACCTGGCTCCTTCTACTCGGGTGCGCTGGGTTTCCTCGTCGGCGTGGCGCTGGTCGCTGGAGGCCGCTGGTTCGACCTGATCTGAAAGATTCGAAGCCGTGGACGCAGGGCGGTAGAGCTCTAGAGCGAACGAGGTAGCTGGCGTGGAACGAACCAGGAAGGGGATGCCCGGGGTCAAACCGACCTTACTCCGGAGAAGGGAGACCGATACCAGGGAACCGATACCCGCCCCTATCTCAACCCCCTCTGCTCTCGCTCTAGCAGCTGTAGCTCATCGCTATCTCGAGCTTCGTGTCGTCGTCGACGCCGCCTCTCAGCTCCAGCAGGTGGTCGCCGCATCTCCAGACCACGGGATGGGTCTCCTCGGGCATCAGGTCGTCGACGTACCTCGTGGCTTCGAACACGGTCTCGTTGTCCTCTACGACCTCGAGGGACTCCTCCTCCCACTGGACGCCCGCTGCCGCGGCTTCCACGGTCAGAGCCTCTTCTTCGACGCTCTGCACGACCTCGAACTCGCCGGCCTCCTGCGAGCTGTACGTCGAGCGGCTGTAGACCTCTTCATCCTCTTCCTCCTGCGTCAGCGTGACGACCTCGACCTCCGACAGGTTCGTCCGGTTCGGCAGCCAGTCCGGCTGAAGAAGCTCGAACTCCACGTGTTCGCCGGCCGCCGAGTAGTTCCCGTAGCCCTGCGAGGTCACGTTGACGTCTCGTTCGACGGCTTCCTCCTCTATCTCCTCCTCGGGTTCCTCGACCTCTAGCTCGGATAGTGCGTCTGCGTCGACCTCTACGTCGTCCGCGGTGAGCCCTACGTCGTGTTCGACGTCGTAAGTCACCGTGAAGTCGAGGCTCCGGTGGTCGGCTTCCTCGCTGGCGTCGAACCTGAGCGGCGTCAGCTCCTCCCTGTGGAGCCAGACCTCGTGCACGGTGACGTCGCCGACGTCTCCGTCTTCGACCCCTAGGACGTACGCGGGTTCTCCGTCGAATCTGTCTTCTTCGAGCGCGAGCTCGAGATCCGTGAGATACGGTAGTACGTCGCCGGGTTTGAGGCCGAAGTACCTGTAGCTCCAGATGTCTTCGCGGCTGTGTGCCGTCGGAGCGGCTGGTCCCGTGTACCTGAGCGCTCTGTCGCCTTCGAACGCAGCCGCCTGCATCGGTAGCTCGCCCGTGTCCTCCACGGGTTCCGTGAAGACGTAGCTGTGTCTGTCGGGTGCGAGGTAGTTCACCGCCGCCTCCACGGTGTCTTCCTCGGTGGCTTCCTCGACGTAGGCTTCCACGGGCTCGGACAGGTTGACGTCACCTTGTTCTTCGGCTTCCTCTAGCTGGTTCGCGGATGCTCCCGCGTACTCTTCGCTGTACTCCTCCGGCAGCGCTTCCTCGTTCGCTACCTCGTGCTCCAGCGTGTACTGGACGGAGATAGTTCCCTCGTAGTCCCCGAGCTCAGCGTGTCTGTCGCTTGCTTCTGCTGCGACTCCCTCTGGACTGGTGTGCGTGAGGTACCAGTATCCGCCTCCGGCGGCCGCCGCCAGCACCAGGACGACGATCAACGCCGCGGCTTTGTCGCCCTTCGTCTCGAGAGCTAGCTCTAACCCCATACTTGGGTTCACACAGCAGCCCGTCTTAAGTCTTCGGTCAGACGTCCAGTTAAAGGAGGGTTTTGCTTCAGAAGATGTACCGGGCGTCGATACGTTTAGCGGTCTCACCCATCTCCACGAGCGCGTCCGTGTACTCCAGAAGGAACACCATCTCTCCCTCGGGCTGTAGATCGCCGGCTAACACGGTCTCGACGATGGTGTCGTCGCCTTCGATGAACTCCCGCCAGAAGCTATAGGGACCCGATAGCTTGAAGCCGTGGCTGCGTTCGTCGGGGCTGTCGAGCATGTCTATCTCGACCACTCGTCCGTCTTCGAAAGCCATGTACGCGAACGCCTGATGGTCGTCGGTGACGAACTCCTCTAGCTGCCGGAGAAGGCTCTCTAGCTCGGGAGGAAGAGCTTCCCTGAGCGGCATCGATATCTTGTCGGGTACGCGGTCGTAGGTGGGGTTGTCGTCGAAAAGCTCCCGCGCCTGATACAGGAGGTTACGTATGTGGTCGGGCATGTCCTCGTGCATCTCCTCGCTCATGACGTCGAAGACCTCGTACACGGGTCGGTCGCCGGCCTTGCTCCGGAGGTCTCTCTCGAGGGGGTCGGGTACGTCGTTCCAGACGTGCTGGGGAACCATGTCCAGCCGCAGGAGGTCGTCGGGGAACTCCTGTATCCTGTGTCGGTCGGTTGGGATGCGGTCTATCTGGAAGACGAAGTCGCCGTCGAACTCCTCACCCCATCCCTTCGAGCTCTTCCTGTAACGTCTGTTGGAGTTCAGGTTCTCGCTGTACTCCTCGAACCAGTCGAAGGTCGGGAACCACTGGGTCAGCTCCGCCATCAGGTTGCGCTTCCGGTGCAGGCGACATAACTCTTTCCACGGCATCCGTCGGTTTACATCTCTCCAGTAGCCCCTCCACCACGGTCTCAGGGACCGTGACAGTTGCTGGCCTAATCATTGGAGGTGTCGACGGTGTGGACGGGACCCCCACCACGGTCTCACGGATCGTGGCCGTCGCTGGTGCACCGTGAACTACTCCTACGTGTTTTATGTAGTATGTCGTTTTCTTATCCGACGATGGACGATGACGAAGACCTGCGTCGGCGGGTGAAGGCTCTCGAGAACGAGCTCGAGAACCTGAAGACCCGGGTGGAGAAGCTCGAGCGGGCGCTGGAGAAAGAGAAAGAGGAAGGGGAAACCCAGGAGAGCTCCACCCCGGAGCCGGATGTGCCTCGTCCGAGAGACAGCTTGACCGACGAATGGGCGGAGGACGTCCGCGAAGGCATACCCGAATCCGTTATACGAGAGCCCTACGAAGGAGGTGGGAGATACCCGCGCCGCGGCTGGCGTGACATGAAGCTTAACATCCCGCCGGTCGCACGCTGGATCCGGTTCACCGTGGCAGTCGCCGTCGCCGCCGCAGCAGTGATCCTGTTCCAGCTGGCGGCACGCCGTATAATAGGGGAGATGGAGGCTGCGGGGCTCGCGCTCGGCCTGGGGTTCGCGATGATAGTGACCGCGGAGATATGGGGGCGTCGTCTGCTGCAGGTGGAGCTGCTGTTGAAGGCGATGGGTTTCGTAGGAGGGTTCACAGCTCTAGTAATACCGAACACGATGGATCCCCCTCCCGCGTGGATGCCGGAGCCGGCTCTGTACACCCTGACCGCGTTAGCTCTCTTGATGGGGTCTGCGTTCCTGTTCGCCCTGAAGGACGGATACGCGACGCTAGCCTGCGAAGCCGTGGTCATGGGTTACGCAGGGGCTCTGATCACGATGGATCAACCGCATGCGGCGTTAGCGGTCGCGGGAGCGACGACGCTGGCGGCAGGTGGTTTCATCTACCTCCGGAGGTGGAGGGCGGTAGCGTACGCTGCGCTCGTCGGATCCGCCTACAGCTACGTTCGCGCCGACGCCGCGGAGTTCGAAATCCAGCTGATCTACCTCGCAGGCTCCTTCGTAGTCTACTCCCTGGTAGCTCTATCTCTCTCGAACGTCGACAGCAGACGCCTGCACACACTCCTGGTAGACGTACTGGACTCCGTCTTCCTCCTCGTGAACGCCGTGGCTTACACGTACTTCGTCGCACCGCTTGTGATGGAGAACACGGGTGGAGCGGTGGCTTCCGCCGCCGTCGCCTCAGCGGCAGCGGTCTACGCAGCCCTATATCTGATGGGTTCTTCATCGCGGGCTCTGACGCGTTCGACGCCTTACCTCGCCCTCGCGCTGGTGGCTGCGGCCGCCGTCTACGGCTTGCCAGGAGACGTAGCCGCCGTCGCCGCCGCGACTGTCGCCGCAGGCGTCTACATAGGGACGCGTTCTACGGAGGAACGAGACTGGAGGCTCGCCGCCACGCTGTTGCACTGGTTCGCCGCAGGTGCCGCGGTCGCGGCGACGCTGGAGTTCACGAGGCCGCCGGCTGTAGATGTCGTCGGACCCGCTGCCGCGTTGACGCTTGCGGCTGCGGGTTTGGTCGGCGTACTTGCCGACGACTCCGACGCAGCGTTCTATCTGGAAAGCCGTAGGTTGCGGAGGGTTCAGGCCTACACGGCGGCCTATCTGCTCGTGTCCGCGAGCTGGCTCGTCTTCGACGACGTGGTAGTGACCGCGGGATGGGCTGCAGCGGCTGCAGCGTTCGTCGCCGTCGGCGGCTACAGGGATGCGGACGAGGTCGTCGAAGCAGGTCATATAGCCGCCGGTGCCGCGTTCCTCAAGCTACTGGTCTTCGACAGCCGAGCCGTCGACGCAGGCTTGGGTCTGGCTCCCGATGACTGGCTGCTGGGGGCTCTCGCGGTGGCGGCGTTGCTCTACCTATCCTACGTAGCCGGCGTATCGTTCGACGTATTCGATATGGAGGCCAGATACCGCTGGGGTTACCCGTTAGCCGGCGGCGTAGCTTTCGCAGCTGCAGCGGCTCTGGAGCTACCTGGAGTCGCCTCCACCGCCCTCTGGACCGTCTTCGCGGCTGCGATGTTGGCGTCTGGACTCTGGAGCCGTCGAGAGGAGCTGCTGGTAGTCGCGGTGTCGATGGCGGCAGCCGCGGCGGCGAAGCTCGTGTTGTTCGACAGCGTGGGTCTCCCGTCCGCCGTCAGAGCGGTTCTCGCGGTAGCGGTAGCTGCATCAGCCGTCGCAGGGGTCTTCGTCTACCTGAGGTACAAGCGAGAGATACTGGATCTGTTGAGATGGAATGAACGCAGCTGATGACGTCTGAAGACCGAGGTATCTAGCGAGCCGATGTCAACAAGTATTATATCCGTGGTCTCGGTTTCTACGGTATGGATGTAGAGCCAGCCGACGCCGTGAAGGACTCGGTCTGGTGGCTCGCGTGGAGGAGACACGAGCTGCTGATGGTCGGCGTGTTCTTCGGCTTGGTAGCCGGATTCTTCTTCGACGCGCTCGGTGCAGGAACCCTGGTGCTAGGCGTCGTTCTCGTGGGGCTCGGGGTGTTGAGCGGGCTGTTCTTCTACTTCGTCGTCGCATCCTACCTCGGATTAGCATTGGTGTTCTACCTCGCTGACGGACAACAGGTTCTCGGCCTGTTCCTGGATCCCGAAGGCGAGCTCGCTTTCCACCTCGCTAACTCCCTCCTCAGGATAGGTGCGGCGGCGGGTTTCGACGTCGCCGCCGAGGGACCTACTCCGGTGGAGGACGTCGGCGGCGTCCTGGCTTCGCTTGCTGCGTGGTCCCTGCTCGGGTTCTTCAGCGCGCTCGCGGTCTGGGCGACCGTCGCCGGATACGTGAACACGAACTACCAGCGGATGCTCGACGACTTCAAGGAGAGGGTCGTGCAGCGGGGGGAGAACCTGCTGGGTTCCGAACCCTTCACGTACCTGCAGGGCGTCGACACGACGTTCGGGGTGTGGCCGGCTAAGAGGTACGTCGCCACCAACGTCGTCGTCGGGCAGAGCTCGATAATGCTCCACCACGGCAGCGAGCTGTATCTACCGAGACGTCGTTTGGAGGTCAGCGACAGCACGAAGCAGCTGTACTACGATCAGGTGTCGTCGGTGGACTACGACGACCCGTTCTTCCGCGTCAGGATGTCGGACGGCGAGGTCGTGAGCCTGCACACGGAGACGAAACCCGTCGACCTCATGAACCTCATCGTGCAGGGTCTCCAGAGCTACAAGTCGACGGCGGACGCCGGCGACCGCGGTGGAGACGTCATCGGAGTCGTAGAAGTCGGAGCTGAACCCGACGACGAACCACTGGATAAAGACGACGTCGTAGAGGAGAGCCGGGAGAAGGAAAGGGGTGTTGAGGGGGAGGCGGAGCCGGGCTTCGAAGAAGGGATGCGGTCGCCGGAGGACGGAGCAGAAGGAAGAGGAGACACCCCCGAAGCCGAAGCCACTGATGCAGGGGCTTCAGAAGCAGGTTCCTCGGGTTCAGGGGGTTTCGGCGAGGACATACTCGACGAGGTCAACGACATACTCGACGACTTCGAGGAAGCAGGCGGCGACGAGCTCACCGGCGATGTCTTCGGCGACGTCGACGGAGACTCCAGCGAGGGAGATACCGGTGGAGGTCACGGTGGGGAAGAAGGGGGTTAGGTGGTGACCGGACACTACGTCTACGTCCTCCGGTGCAGCGACGACAGCCTGTACACCGGCTACACGACCGACGTCAGCCGCCGGGTGGAGGAGCATCAGAACGAGGAGGCGGCGAAGTACACCCGCGGGAGGACACCGGTGGAGCTCGTCTACGTGGAGGAACACGGGTCAAGGGGGGACGCCTTGAGCCGGGAGCACGAGGTCAAGCAGCTGACGAGGGACGAGAAAGACACCCTGGTATCCGACGGGGATGCACCGTCCCCCATCGATATCTAGGGAGCAGGCCGACGTCACGGTGGCTCGATCTGTATCGTACGTCGGTGGTCGAACCACGTGAATCAGGAAGCCCACGGGTTTTATACGCAGGACGTCTACACCCCAGCATGGATGGAGAGGGGTTGCCGGACTGGCGGCATCTCACGAAGCTCGACCCCGATAGGGAGAACTCTGAGGAGGTCGTGGAGGCGGTCTGCACCTCCGGCACCGACTGCGTGGTACTCGGGGGTACCAAGGGGGTGACGGAGGACAAGGCCAGCGAGCTCTACAGACGGGTGTCGGAGTACCCTGTCGATGTCGCCGTCGAACCCAGCGACCCCTCCACCGTCGTCGACCGCGGCGACCCCCTCCTGGTGCCGACGGTGTTGAACGCCGGAAGCCCCGCCTGGATAGTCGGCATGCACAAGGAATGGGTGCGGCTGACTGAGGTACCCTGGCATCGGACGTACGCGGAAGGATACGTCGTGTTGAACGGAGAAAGCGACGTCGGACAGGTCACCGACGCACGCACGGACCTCACAGCGGAGGACGTGGCGGCGTACGCCGAAGTCGCCGACAGATACCTCGGGTTACCGGTCGTCTACGTCGAGTACAGCGGAACCTACGGCGACCCCCTGGTGGTGGAAGCCGCAGCCGACGCAGTCGACGACGCCCGGGTGTTCTACGGAGGAGGTGTCGACGGCTTCACCCGCGCACGAGAGGTAGCCAGTCACGCGGACGCCGTCGTCGTCGGGAACGTCGTCTACGAAGAAGGGATAGATAGCTACCTCGACACAGTCGAAGGCGTGTTAGATGCGGCGTCACCGCCCTAAAGTAACGGGGAGCTGTCGAACGAACGTTTCAGTTACTATGTCAGAGTCCTTCTTCCTGCCAGTTCCACCCCGGCAGCCGGGTCTGGACGCCGGCGGCGAACCCCGCGACTACGTCGTCGTAACCCGCCGAACGGTCTTCTTCCTCGACGACCTCGTCGGTGTATACGTCGAGGTAGTGGAACGTCGCCTCCGCCAACGTCACCTCGGGGTCGGCGTCCGCGACCGAAGCGGCGATCCTCCGTCCGATTAATTCGTCGACGACGAAGCCCGCGTAGTCGTTCTCTACGTCGAGGTCGACGCCGAGGCGGTAGAGCGCGGCGAGGTTCAAGGCGCGGTCGTCGTCCGCCAACACCATCTGTAGCTCGCGTTCGACGTCCTCCTCCGATACGGAGTCGATGTCTTCGTCGAAGGCTTCGCCGAGCCTGTCGCGGCTGAAGTTCACGAGATCCGTGAGCACAGGTAGCTCGTCCTCGAGGAAGGCTTCGAGTTCTTCGACGGTTTCCCGTGAGATCTCCGTCATATCTACATGCCTCAGGTGGCGCGGGTTCAGATGAACCTGTGGGTCTCTAAGTTCATCGGCGCTATGGTGCGCATGTCGAAGTTCTGATACAGCGCGCTCGCCAGCGCCTTCGTGTTGCGTTCGTCGCCGTGCACCGTGTATATCTTCTCCGGCCGCGGGTTCATGGTGCGGACGAAGTTCATCAGGCCTTCGCGGTCGGCGTGTCCGCTGAAGCCTTCGACGGTGCGGACGTTCATCTCTATCTTCACGCTGTCGCTGCGGCCGCTGCCGCCCGGCAACCGGACCTCGTCCCTCCCCGACTGGATGCGTTTACCCGTGGTCCCCTCCGCCTGATACCCCACGAACGCGAGGGTGTTCTCGGCTTCCGGCGCCAGCAGCTCCAGATGCTCCATCACGGGGCCGCCGGCCATCATGCCGTTAGTCGCCAGCACTATAGACGACGGACCGTCCGCTATCTCCTGACGTTGTTCGCTGCCTTCGTCTATCTGTTCGAAGTAAGGCGCGAGGAACGGGTTCTCGTCCTCGTGGAATATCCGGTCGCGTAAGCTGTCGTTGAGGTACTCGGGATGAGCGGTGTGGATGGCGGTCGCCTCCCATATCATGCCGTCGAGGTATATCGGCATCTCGGGGATGCGGTTCTCCCGCATCGCCTCCTCTAGCACGACCATCATCTCCTGGCTGCGGCCGACGGCGAACGCGGGGATGAGGACGGTTCCGCCGCGGTCGTAAGTGTTCTGTATCACCTGCTGGAGCTTCTTCTCCGCCTGCTCCTGCGGCGGCTGCGTGTCATTGCGGCCGCCGTACGTCGCCTCCATGAACAGGGTCTCCAGCCGGGGGAAGTCGTTGGCGGCTCCGTTGAACAGTCGGGTCTCCTCGTAATGTATGTCGCCGCTGAACCCGACGTTGTACAGCCCGTCGCCGACGTGGAAGTGACAGACGGCGCTGCCGAGGATG
This sequence comes from Euryarchaeota archaeon Ods02, assembly GCA_028751075.1. Classification (GTDB taxonomy): domain Archaea; phylum Halobacteriota; class Halobacteria; order Halobacteriales; family Halorutilaceae; genus JAQZDA01. The sequence goes on from JAQZDA010000007.1 coordinate 89,230, forward strand.
TGGCCGGCGTTGTGCATCGTGAGCTTGATGTCCGGCGCGATATCCGTGACCTCGCCGTAGTCCATTGTGATGCTGTGTTTGATGGCTTCCCGCACCATCTCGCTGTCGTACGGCGGCGTCCGACCCTGCTTCGCCGCGACGTCGAGGTAGTCCACCGTCAACAGAGACATCAGGTCACGAGTTGGTTTCGTGAGATACAGCGGTCCGTCGTAGCCGTACTTGTAGAGCAGAGGTACGAACGCGCTGTGGTCGAGGTGGGCGTGCGTCAGCACTACGGCGTCGATGCTGTCTAACGGAGTGGCTTCGGGTACGTGGAGGTATGGTGTGTCGTCGCTTCCGGGCTTGTCCCCGCAGTCTATGAGGACCCGTGTCTCCGGCGTCTGCAGGAGGAACGCGGCGCGTCCGACCTCCTGACAGCAGCCGAGGGTGGTGACGCGCACCCAGTCCTCGTCCTCGGTCTCCTCCCTGTGTATCTTCCTGCCGGTCTCCCTGAGGAACTCCTTACGTTCGTCGCGTTCCTGGATGAGGTACCGGCGTATGTTCCGAACGGTGCTGCTCTCTATCGGCGGCGTACGCTGGACCTTCGGCGTCCACCCCGTCGCCTTCGTTATCTCTCGAAGGGTGCTTCCGTGTTTCCCGATGACGAGGCCGGGTTTGTCGGCTTTCACGACGACCTCCCCGAGGTCGGGGTTGAAGTCGTAGCCGCTGATACCTGCGTCTTCGTCGACTATCTCCTCTATCTCCTGCTTCGTCTCCTCCTGAGGCGTCAGCACCTTGGGGTCGGGACGCACGGTGATTCGTTTCCGTAGCTGACGCGCGAGGTTCCGGACGAGGTCGCCGTCGCCGGCGAACTTCTTCGGCGTCCCCGTGTATATCACGAGCTCGGGGCCCTCGTACTCGACCTCGTTTATCTCTATCTCTGACGGTACCTCGCTCTCTATGTCGTTCTTCAGCTGCTCTAGCTCTTCGTCGACGTTCATCTATCTAGGGTTAGTCGTTTATGCAGATGGGTTCAGAGTTCCTCGAACAGGGCGTCGATCTCGTCGTCGTCCGCCATCCTGATGCCGTCATCGGTTATGGTGGCGAGGAGGACTCCGTTTCCGCTGGCGGTGTCGCGTTCCATCGCGCTCCTTAAGCCGCGTACGCAGAGGCTGCGGGCTTCATCGAGCGTGAGGTCGTCGCGGTAGTGGTCTTCCAGCACTCCGTACGCTATCACGCTTCCGCTGCCGGTGGAGGCGTACTCCTCCTCCATCACTCCGCCGGCGGGGTCGAGGCTGAAGACGTGTGGGCCTTCTTCGTCGACTCCTCCGAGAAGGGGGACGACGAAGAACCGGTAGCCGCGCATGATGTTGCCGGCCATCGAAGCGAGACCGGTCATCGTCATGGGGCGGCCGCGTCGCATCTCGTAGAGGTTGGCTTCGATCTTCAGGGTCTTGGCGAGGTTCTGGCCGTCGCCGACGCCGCCGCTGATGGTGAGTGCGGCGTTGTCGGTGACCTCGTAGATCTTCTTCGCGGTCTTGCTCGCGACGAGGTTGCCCATGCTCGCTCGTTGTTCGGTGGCGAGGACGACTCCGTCCTCCGCCGTTATACCTATCGTCGTCGTGCCCTCCGCTACGTCCTCTTCGTCTACTCGTCCTTTCTCACGCTTTCCTTGTCTTTCAGGAATCATTGTGTCTCCTGCGGGTGAAGAACCTGCAACAGGTCTAGCCGTCGTAGGCGACGGCTTCACTTAAAACTTCACGAATCCCTTACTTCATCCGGTCCTGTGGCTCGTGGAGCCCCTCGTCCCTATCTCTCGACGACGGGTTCCGCGTCACGGGCTTCCGGCGGCAGGTCGATCTCCAAGGGCTCGCCGTAGCCGTGGAAGTCGTCGACGAACTCCAGCGCTACGTTCAGGCTCTGAGCCCCTGTCTCACCTTCGTCCTCCACGGTCACCGAGACATCTGTCTCGACTCTCTGGAGATTTCCCGTGGACTCCTCTATCCAGACGGTGGTGGTGAACTCCTCGACGTCAAGCTCCGCGAGGGCGTCGACGTCGTCACCGAGCTTCCGGTCCAGGAGGTTAGTGCGTTCTTCGTCATCCAGCTCTACGTCTAACGCCGTCGAGCCGTCGGCGTCGTCGGCGTCCGCTGCAGATGAGACGGATGCGTCTTCGAGTAGCTCCCGGTAGAACGGCAGCTGGTGACGTGCGTTCCACGTTGCATCCAGCTCCTGCTGTACGTCGAACGCCATCCAGCCTGTGTCGCCGCGGTCGCTCACGGTTCTCTCGTAAAGCGCGTCCTCCAGGAGGTAGGTCGAGGTGTTGGAGAACGATGACTCGGCTCCGGCGTCCTGCGTCGAATAGGTCTCGACGTGTAGCTCTCCGGCGGCGACGTCGACTCGGGCGTCTCTGTCTATCTCCGTCGTCTGTGTGGGCGTTCCTGTGCCAGCATCTATCTCGAACAGCGTGTAGCTGCTGTAGCTGTAGCTCTCGACATCTCCCTCGGATTCGACGAAGCGCTCGACCGCTTCGCCGCCTCCGTCGTGCAAGCACCCGGAAAGCGCCAGGGAGAAAGCGACTATCGCGAGGAGCGTGAGTTTACGGTGGTTCATCGTTAGAACAGCGGACGCGGACGCCTATGAGGCTGTCGACTCGCAAGCCCCTTCTGCTGGGAGGTTCAACCCTGTCGTATGCTCGGGAAGCTGTTCCTGTTCTTCGTCGTCCTGCCGATACTGGACCTGTATCTCCTGATCAAGGTCGCGGGCTACATCGGCGTGCTCGAGACCATAGCCCTCGTGGTGGTGACGGGCGTCGTGGGCGGGCTGCTCGCCCGTCTTCAGGGGTTGAACACCATCAGGAGGGTGCAGATACGTCTGGCTAAGCGGGAGCTTCCGTCGGACGAGGTAGCCGACGGCGCGCTGATACTCGTCGGCGGTGCGTTGCTAGTCACTCCTGGACTGATAACCGACGCGCTGGGTTTCATCCTGCTCATCCCTGTAACCCGACCGTTCTTCCGGAGGTGGCTTCAGCGTTACCTGAAGGACAGAGTCCACGTCGTCCGACACGGCGGAGGCGGTTTCCCGGAGGGCCCTGGTGGAGGAAAGCCACCCGAGGACGAAGAAGAGGACGGTGGCTCGGAAGATTTCGAGGAGTTCGCCTTCGACGACGGTGAAGCCGTGGACGTCGACTGGGAGGACCGGTGACTCCAGAGTTTCGAGGTCACCGGGGTGAGTTCCTCATCTCCCTCCCTTTCGGCTGGTATGGAAAGCCATAAATCTCGGCCACTCAAACGAGGTGAACGAGGGCCAGTAGCTTAGCCAGGTGGAGCGTTCGGCTGATAACCGGGAGGTCACCGGTTCAAATCCGGTCTGGCCCATGAGCTAACATCATCCTCATCGTCCTTGTTCTCCGAGCGAATGGAGCCAGGAGGATTTGAACCAGTGAACGAAGCGCAGCGAAGTGACCGAGTGCGAGGCGGAAGCCGAGCGCAGAGAACGAAGCGCAGCGAAGTGACCGAGTGCGAGGCGGAAGCCGAGCGCAGAGAACGAAGCGCAGC
>JAQZDA010000026.1 GCA_028751075.1 Euryarchaeota archaeon Ods02
GGAGCTGCAGGTGGCTGAACGCACAGGGCCGACGAACCTCACGAAGACTGGCGTGGTCTTCAGCAACGCTCTCGAGAGGATGCAGCCTGAGCCGTGGGTCCTGTTCGACAACTTCAACATCCTCCTCATGTACGCGGACGAGAACCGTGTGTACCGGTTCATGAACACGATGATAGGGAACGTACGTGCGGAGGGGGGAAGGGGGGTTTACTGCACCGTACGCGACGCTATCGACGACCAGACTTACGAGAAGTTCCAGCAGCTCTGTGACACCAGCGTCCAGGCGGACTGATCAAGGGTCGAGGGACACACGTGTTCCGTCCGGTGCAGCGTCGAACACCTCTGTGTCTTCCACGTGTGCTACCACGTTCACGGGTGCTGCCGCCCGTGGCTCTTCGTCCAGGCTTGCAGGGGTAGTGCCCCAGAACAGGCAGACGGCGTCGCCGCCCGGCCAGTACGCGACAGCGCCCTCGGACACCTCCTCCACTGCGTTCTCTAGGCCGACGTCGAGCGCCAAGTCGAAGTATAGCTCACACCCCCACCTGGTGGCGGTGCCTTCGACCGGCAGCGCGTCCTCTAGCGCCTGCCTGGTGCGGGGGTTGTCGTCGGTCCAGGTCGCCTTCGATCTATTACCGTCTATGGATACATCGAAGGGCATGGTTACTGGATATCGACAGGTTACCTCTACGTCAGCGGATTCAGGATAGTGCTTCTTCGATGTCGTCGGCCTGCGTGAGCCCTATGAACTTCTCGACTACCTCTCCGTCCCGTTCGACGACTATAGTGGGGACGGAACGCACGCCGTACTCCTGCGCGACGTCGGGGCTCTCGTCGACGTCCACCTTCTCGAAGTCGACGTCGGGGTGTTTCTCCTCCAGCTCCTCGATTATGGGGTCCTGTTGTTTGCAGGGTCCACACCAGTCTGCGTAGAAGTCCTTGACCGTGTATCCCATGTTCGTGGTTATGTTTCAGCTATGTATAAAGATACGGATACCCTGCTTTACCAGGCCACATACGATGGAGAGGCGTTATCACATGAACATCCGGTCTTCGACTGGACGGACTGCGTCGTTTCGTTCTCGCATGTGGTCGTAGAGTTTCGCGTGGTACTCGTTCACCTGGTCGGCGTACTCCTTTAGAGGTCCGACGTCGATGTCCAGCTCGTACACGGAGTTGAACCCCGACAACAGCCTCAACGCGGCTTCTACGTCTTGAGCGACGGCGTGGACGGGTGTCGCGTACACTGCGACTGCGAGCGGTGAGTCGATGCCTCTCTGCACTACCTCCGCGCTGAAACCCTCCAGGAATCCACCGGACATCGGTTCGACGTCCGTCTCTTTCAGTCTTCTCTCGTGGTAGTCCTCCGTCGCAACGTAGTACACCTGATGCTCGGTCTCGTCGTGTCTGACGTGAACTCCGCTCAGGAAGACGACCTCGCTGACGCCGTGCGTATCCGTCCACTCCAGCAGGGTGTCGGCGAACGACCTCGACGCCCACGGCGGCACGGGGAGCTCGGCCACCAACGTGGTGACGCCGACGTCGTCCCGGGAGAAAAACCGGGTGTGGTGTCTGGGGGCGCCTCCGTCGAACGGAGTTATAGACGGCAGATCTTCGTTCGTCACGTACCCCGTCTCCTTTAGCCCTAGCTGTTCGTTGATGTACTGCACCGAGGTCAACCCCGCCATACCTATCTCGGGTATACCGACCACGAGCGTGTTCGAAGGCTCGCCGTCGTAGTTTACGTCGAACTCCGGCTTCTCTCGCTCGTCCATGTTGGATGCATGGGTTCCCCCACCTTGATGTTTTCCGAGGTATCCGAACTCAGGTGAATGCTAGCCGTGTTAGAAAACGGTTTCAACTACCCCTCCATATAACGAAGAGATGGACGTAGCCTTGCGCCCGTTGCTCGGAGTCGTGTTCGGTGTCTTCGGCATCCTGTTCTGGATCGGTGGCATGGTCGTTCTGGCCTGGTACGTGGAGAGACGGGTGGACGACGACAGACAGACGTAGATCCAGCGGCGAGACGACCTCCCTCCTCGAAGGAGTTCGGTCCGACTCTCCTGCGTCTCCGGTTCTTTCGGGTTCCTGATGTCGGTGATGTCCTCCCACCTGCTTCAGCCATCAGGAAACGGTGGCTCCGGTTCGAGATAGTGTTCCAGAGGGTCTCAGACTCCCACTGAACCACCACGGGTTTTGTATAGCGGAATGTAGTTTACATGACGTCGTTCGTTCTTTCTCCACTGCCCGAGTTTACATAGACAGCCCTAATGACGGGGAGCACCGTAGACTCCACGTGGTCAGAGAGCTCGCTGAGACCTATGCCTCTCTCGAGGACGACGACTTCCGCGTCTTGAACGCGATAGAGCGGGGTATGAGCCAGAACGAATGGGTTCCACGCGAGGAAGTCCCTCGACTCGCACGGCTGAACGAAGACGAAGCCAGCTACCGGATTGACCGTCTCGACGGCGAGCTCCTCGAAAGACGTGCCGGTCGGGTAGAGGGATTTCGGCTTCTTGCGGTGGCGTACGACGTATTGGCTTTCCGCGCCCTCGCTGAACGTGGAACTATAACCGCTTTAGGTAACAAATTCAAGGTCGGGAAGGAGAGCGACGTCTACGAGTGCCGCGGAGATGACCGCGATCTAGTGGCGAAGGTCCACCGAGAGGGTTACACCTCCTTCCGTGAGGTAGACAAGCAGAGGGAGTACACCGCGGACAAGGACCATCTGAGCTGGTTCTACACCGCTCGGAAGGCCGCGGAGAAGGAGCACGAGGTCCTGCAGGCCGTCGGTGACACCGTCTCGGTACCCGAACCAGTCGACCAGAACCGCCACGTACTGGTGTTGGATCGTTTTCCCGGAGTAGAGCTCGACGAAGCGGAGGTCGACGACCCCGAGCGGATGCTCAACGCCATCCTACACCAGGTCGGTCTCGCGCTCACCGCAGGCTGGGTCCACGCAGATCTAAGTCAGTACAACGTCATGGTGAGCGACGAGAACCTCTGCCTCATCGACTGGCCGCAGGCGGTGACGCTCGACCACCCACATGCGGACGAACTCCTGGTGAGGGACGTGCGGAACATCGTGAGCTACTTCGAGAGAACATATCCATCAGCTGAGTACGACGAAGTCACAGCCTACGTCGACCGCGTCAGGTAGGGATACCTCGACGTGTTACGATCGACGTCTTCCGATGACGGCGAAATGCAAGAGAGATAGCCGAGAGACGATGAACGGAGGATGTCGTCGGTTCGGGGTATAGGCTTGCGACGGTGTTCGATTCTGACGAAGGTGCTCTAGTTCGGTTTCCGCTTTCTACGTGGAGTCACCACGAGGACGTCGACGGCGACAACTCCCACGGCTATCGCCATAGCTCCGAGTGCGGTGGTCCAGATAGCTACGGCGAGCCCGGCACCTGCTCCTACTACGGCTCCCATCAGGCCACCCAGGACGAAGGCCGTCATCACCATGAGGTAGAGCTCGAAATGCTGGAAAGCAGTTCTGGCTAACCTGTCGACGATGGAGCCGTCGTCTTCTTTGTACATGGATTGGAGTTTACAGATTCTTGTTATATCACTGTTGGGGTGTCTCTATCGAATCTGAGAACACTGTCGCGTATCTAGCCATGCTACGACGACAGGAGGACCAAAGACAGAAACCGCTTTTGATGGCTTCATTCTACATATGCTACAGGTCTCGTCCACCCTCCCGCTGGGATTCCACGGATATCACAGATGACCTACTCCGAACCGTTTCAGCAAACACGGATCCACCGGGGCACGTGGCCACGGGGCACCCTAACCGTTCCACCGATAGATACACTCGCTCCCGCCCGTACAAACCACTCAAACACAGCACTATCTAACATTAGCAGGTTTCCTTAGGTGTCTAAGTACCTGCGACACACGGAAACTAACATTAGAACAGCCGTTCCCTGGCTCCAACAGCGCTAGAGCCCGAAGAAGACGCTCTACATCGGGGGTTCACGCCCACACGACCGGAGGAACCACCTTCACGGCATCAGCCGATCTCGCCTCTAACAGCACACCGGGCGCACCCGGGCGTCAGACCGCACTTCACGAGTCGTACGGCCTCCCCCCGGGAATCCACGACGCCGAACGCGGACCACGAGGACTACAGCCAGAACCATGGGGGTCCACGGATTCCCCGGCTCCCACTCACCCACCAGTCGCACATATTCCATACACCTTCACAGCTGAACCACCACACCCCGCAAACACTGCTGTATCGCTTCGTCTTTCCCTCTTTCTCTCGTACTACAGCATTTCTCTCTCCTACGAACAGTATCTCTCTTTCTCTCCTCTGCGAATAACATCTCTCTTTCTCTCGATACAGCTTTCTCGATACAGCTTCCCTGACGGTCTTTCTCCATCCAGATTCTCTGACGGAGTCTCACCGTCGAACCACGAAGTCTGCGTCGACCCTCCTATGGCCACGCCGATGCAGGAGGGGGTAACTCGATGCGCCGGCCGAACCACTTTCGCCGGAGCCCCAGGATACTCCCTTCACCTGTGGTGGACGGCTCGAGCCGACGGGAGGCTTCGGAGCCGCGTTCCTACGTCTCCTCAGATTCAAACGACGAACCTCCGGACCGTGCTGATTCCCGTCTCCTTCGCGGGTATATCCGGGTTGTAGGGGGTCTCTAAGCCGGTGAAGCAGGGCAAATAACTCCATGTAAACCGTAAGTCGCTATACTAACTGCGGAGGTGTTGGTCCTTCTTCGCCGCTCCTTCAGACCACCGTGGACATTCACCTGATGGGGTAGGAAGGTGGGTTCTTCTGTAGCCACAAAGTTATTTCACGTCGGCGTACTCAAGAGGGGTAATGGTCGAGCACCGCCGTATCTCGGTACCTACTCCGTTCCAGGTGGGGGACGTCAACTGCTACGTCCTCGAAGGTGACTCCGTAGCCCTCGTCGACCCCGGCCCCGACACCGAGGACGCCTACGCAACCCTGGAGAACGAGCTCTCGGATATGGATATCGAGGTGGAGGACGTCGACCACGTCGTCGTCACACATCCACACCTCGACCACTTCGGCGTAGCAGAACTGATACGCGAGCGATCAGGGTGCACGGTACACGCGGACGAGGCAGCCGTATCCATCCTCGAGGACTACGACGCCTACTACCACAGGGAGAAACGGTACTTCAAGATACTTCTGGAGGAGATGGGTATGCCGTCTCAGAAGGTGAACGTGGTGGTGGAGCTGCCGGGAGCGTACACGATGCTCGGACCCCCCATACCGTCTCGGGCGCTAGAACCCCACGAAGACGGCGACACCATCGACGTCGGAGTCGAGCTCACCTGCATCGAGACCCCGGGGCACGCGCCAGGCTCCACATCCTACCGACGCAAAGACGCACTGTACACCGGCGACCACCTGCTCGAAGAGATCACGCCGAACCCGACGATGCAGCTGCCGGAGGACGGAGAACGCCCCCGTACGCTCGCCCTCTACCTCGAGTCCATGAAGGAGCTACGTGACCTCGACGTCGAACTCTGCCACCCAGGCCACGGACCCGTGGTCGACGACCCCGAAGAGAGGATACAGTACACCCTCGACCACCACGAAAGCCGGAAACAGAAGCTACATCAGATGGTGGAGGAGCAGCCGAAGACCGCGTACGAGCTGATGCAGGAGATGTGGCCGGAAATCCCCGCCACCGAGTACTTCTTCGGAATGAGCGAGGTCATCGGGCACATGGACATACTGGAAGCCGACGGCGACGTCGAGCTACGCGGGGACGAGGTCAAGACCTACCACTCCAGCTGAACACCCTCTACTGGAACACGTAACCTGTTCGCGTGACCTCATACACCGCCTTTACACGCAGGATTTGCCGGTAACCACCTAAATTGCCGCCTTCGTCCCCATTAACTACCCTGCCTACAATGACCGAACATATGCCCAGCAAGGTAGAACGCTGGAAGGAAGAACGAGACCCTGTAGAGCTAGGGAAGACCATCCGAGAGAAGTACAGCGAAGAAGGCTTCGAAGCCATAGAGGGAGACCAAGACGACGACAGCGACGAGTTCGAACGCCTGAAATGGTACGGACTGTACCAGCAGAACGACAAGAACCCCGAGTACTTCATGCACCGCGTCAAGATCCCCGGCGGAGTCCTGACGGCGGACCAAGCCCGCACCATCGGCAACGCAATCAAGGAGTACGCGGAAGGCCCGGAAGCCAACCCACACTTCGGAAAGACCTTCGGAGACGTCACCACCCGACAGTGCATCCAGATGCACTGGATCGACATCCAGGACGTCCCCGACATGTGGAGGGACTTCGAGGAAGCCGGCATCCCCACCGGAGCCACCGGAGCCTGCGGAGACGTCTTCCGGAACATCGTAGGATGCCCCGTCGCCGGAGTCGACGCACGCGAGAAGGTCGACGCCAGCGGCCTCGTCGACGACGTCGCAGAGTACTTCATGGAGAGCGACGAGTTCAGCAACCTACCCAGGAAGTTCAAGGTAAGCATAAGCGGCTGCGTCGAAGGCTGCGGACAGGGCGAGATAAACGACCTCGGCTTCCACCCCGCCGTCAAGGAAGAAGACGGCGAAGAGATCCCTGGATTCAACGTGATGGCCGGCGGAGGCCTCGGACGCGGCGGCATCATGGCAGAGGACCTCGACGTCTTCGTCGAACCCGACGAGGTACTGGAGTTCAACCGCGCCGCCGCCGTGGTCTTCCGCGACGAAGGCAACCGCGAACAACGCGCACGCGCACGACTACGTTACAAGATAGACGAGGAAGGCCCCGAATGGCTGCGCACCCGCGTCGCAGAAGAAGCCGAGTTCACCCTCCGGAGCGCCGGACGGGACTTCCGCGAGCACCAACGTTACAACGACAGCCACGACGAAGCAGGCGGCCACTACTGCGACCACGTCGGCGTCCACGAACAGAAGGACGGCGACTACTACGCCGGCCTACAGGTCGTCACCGGTCGGTTCAAAGCAGACTGGTTCCTCGAAGCCGCGGAACTCGCGGAGGAGTACGGCGACGGCGAACTTCGACTGACGCAGCGGCAGAACATCATCATCACCGGCATCAGCGGAGACAGGTTAGACGAGTTCTTCGACGAACCACTGCTCGAACAGATTCCCGTCGACCCCTCACCCTTCAGACGCGGCGCCATAAGCTGCACCGGAACCGAGTTCTGCAGCCTCGCCCTCATCGAGACCAAGAACCGGATGGTAGACTGGGTGAAACAGCTGGAGGAAGAGGTCGACGTCGACAGCCCCATCCGGTTCCATCTCAGCGGCTGCAACGCAAGCTGCGCGCAGCCGCAGATAGCGGACATCGGCTTCCAGGGCACGAAAGCCCGCGAAGACGGCGAGCTCGTGGAAGCCGTGAACATCGGAGTCGGCGGAGGCCTCGGAAGCGACCCCGGGTTCCTCGACTGGGCGGTACGGAGCGTGCCCTGCGACACCGCCGTCGAAGTAGTCGCCGAGATGGCTGAGACCTACGAACGAGAGAAAGAAGACGGCGAGACCTTCCGCGACTACGCCCACCGCGTCGGAACCGAGGAGCTCGCGGAACAGGCGCACGAAACCGTCACCGGCGAGGAGGCATCGGCTTGACCGCGGAACCCCACGGCGGCGACCTCGTCGACCGCGTCCAAGAGCAACCAGACGACGCCGACGACCTTCCGTCGATCGAGATAGACCGACGCACCTACCTCGACCTCGAGATGATAGCCGTCGGCGGCTACAGCCCCCTAGAGGGGTTCATGACGCAGGACAGCTTCAACAGAGTCGTCGCGGAAGCGAGGCTCGCGGACGGCTCTCCCTGGGGAGTACCAGTTACGTTGACCACCGACAACGCACCATCGGAGGAACCCCACGCCCTAACGTACGACGGCGAACCCGTCGGACGCGTGGACGTCGAAGAAACCTGGAGCAAGGACGCCGAAGCCTGGAGCGAAGGCGTCTACGGCACCACGGAGCTCGCGCACCCCGGCGTAGAACACGTCCACGGACACGGAGACCACCACGTCGGGGGCGACGTCGAGCTCTACACATCGACACCGGAAGCCGGGTACGAACGACTGACGACGCCGAAGGAGAGCCGGAGGGAGTTCCGCGAAAGACAGTGGGACTCCGTCGTCGGGTTCCAGACCCGGAACCCACCGCATCGGGCGCACGAGTACATCCAGAAGACCGCGTTGGAGAACCACGACGGACTGTTCGTCCACCCGCTCGTGGGCACCACGAAGGACAGCGACGTAGACGCAGCCGTACGCATGCACGCGTACGAAGCCCTGCTCGACGAGTACTACGCAGGCGGTCGCGTAGCCCTCGGAACCCTGAAGGCTCCGATGCGGTACGCCGGCCCCCGCGAGGCCTTGTTCCACGCCGTCGTCCGGCAGAACTACGGCTGCACCGCTTTCGTAGTCGGACGCGACCACGCCGGCGTAGGCGACTACTACGGAAGCTACGAAGCACAGGACTACCTCCGGGAGTTCGAAGACGAGCTTGACGTCGACCCCCTGTACTTCGAGTACGCGTTCTACTGCCACAGCTGCGACGGCATGGCGACCGCGAAGACCTGCCCACACCCCGACGACAGCCACGTCAACCCCAGCGGAACCTACATACGCAGGACCGCGAGGGAGGGCGGCGACGTCAGCCCAAAGCTGATGCGACCCGAGGTCTGGGAGATAGTCCGCAGCCAGCTCGAGAGCCAGAGCGAGCAAGAGGCGGGTGCGAACGCCCGAACAGGCGGAGCCACGGGTGGTGCATCGTGAGCGTCCAGCTACCTGTCGAGGAGTACGAGGAGCTCTCCGCCGCCCAGAGGCTCGAACGAGCGTTCACCGAGTACGACGACGTCGTAGTCGCGTCGTCGCTCGGGCTCGAAGACGTCGTCATCCTCGACATCGTCCACCGGGAGCTCGACCTCCGGCCGCCGGTGGTGTTCCTCGACACCCTGTATCACTTCCAGGAGACCCTCGACCTCGTCGACAGGTTCACAGGGGAGTACGACGTCGACCTCCGGGTGTACACACCCGAGGAAGCTGACACCCGGGAGGAGTTCGAGGAGCTTCACGGTGACAAGCTTTGGGAGGACGACGTCGAACGGTTCCACGAGCTCACGAAGCTCAGGCAGATAGACCGAGCGCTCGAAGGCAGGGACGCCTGGGTGACGGGTATACGTCGTGAGCAGGCGGAGACACGCGCGGAAGCCGACGCCGTCGAACACGACGACGCGCACGGCCTCGTGAAGGTCAACCCCCTCGTGGACTGGACGCTCGACGACGTCTGGAGCCACGTAGAGAGACACGACGTCCCCTACAACCCCCTGCATGACGAAGGCTACCTCTCCATCGGCGACGAACCACTGACGGAGCCCGTGGAGGAAGGCGAGAGCCAGCGCGACGGCCGGTGGCGGGGTGACGACAAGACAGAATGCGGCCTACACGGAGGCGAGTGATGCCGGAGGCAGCTGTACTGCTCGCGCACGGCTCCCGCGACGACCCCGAACCCTCACGCGTCGTGGAGTCGCTCGCGAGCGAGGTAGAGCGCCGCACTGGATACGGGGAAGTCGGAGCCGCGTACGTCGACCAGGAACCCCGTCTGGAGCACGCTCTCGACACCGTCGACGCCGGCACGGCCGTAGGTGTTCCGCTGTTCACCGCGGACGGATACTACGTCAACGAGGTGCTGCCGGACGAGGTCCCTGAAGACGTTCGTATCACCTCTCCGGTCGGCACCCACAGGGCGTTCGACGACGTAGTGCTGGAACGCGCCGTCGACGTCTCAGAGTGGTTCGACGTCTCCATCGAAGAAACTGCCCTCGTCGTCGTAGGGCACGGCACCCCTCGACACAGCGACAGCGGCGGAACTGTACGAAGAACGGTGGACCACCTCCGAAGAGACAGCGACTTCACCGAGGTAGAGCCGTTCTTCCTCGACCAGAGCCCTAACGTCGGAGATATGACCGACGGGGTGGAGGCCGAGGCAGCCGTCGTCGTCCCGTACTTCGTCGCCGACGGCCCACACGCCACCGAGGACGTACCTGAAGCCATCGGCTTCACCGAAACACCGGTCGATCCACCTCAGCAGGAAGCCGTAGATGGCGTGGAGCTGACGTACACGTCGGCGGCTTTCACCCATCCGGCGACCGCGGACGTAGTCGTGGAACGCGTGGAGGACGCCCCTGAGCCTCAGGAGGTGACCGGAGCTTGAGATCAGATGGCCGAGTCTACGTCGTCGGCGCCGGACCCGGCGACCCCGAGCTGATGACGGTGAAAGCCCGTAGGCTGCTGCAGGAAGCCGACGTAGTTCTACACGACAGCCTCGTCGGAGACGAAGTGGTAGCCGCCATCCCTGACTCCGTGGAAGCCGTGGACGTCGGCAAGAACCCTTCCGGCGACAGGACGCCTCAGGCGGAGATAAACAGGTTGATGGAGGAGCGAGCGTCGATGGGTGAGGATGTCGTCCGGTTGAAGGGCGGCGACCCTTTCGTCTTCGGACGTGGAGGCGAAGAGATAGAGCACCTCGCGGCCCAGGGCGTGGAGTTCGAGGTGGTTCCGGGTGTCTCTAGCTCTATAGCTGCGGCAGGAGCTCAGGCTGTGCCCGTGACCCACCGAAGCCACGCGTCGTCGTTCACCGTGGTCACAGGTCACGAGGACCCCGCGAAAGACGACTCCGCCGTGGACTGGAGCGCGCTCGCGGCAAACGTCGACGCAGGTGGGACGCTCGTCGTACTGATGGGTGTCGGCCGACTACCGGACTACGTCGACGAGCTACGTAGCAACGGCCTCGAGGAGGATACGCCGGTGGCGATGGTGGAGCGCGCAACACTCGACGGAAGCCGATGTGTATCCTCCACTCTAGAAGGGATCGTGGAGGAGGCAAGTGAGAACGAGATAGAGCCTCCGGCGGTCACCGTAGTGGGAGACGTCGTCGACGTCCGAAGCGATGTCGTAGAGTGGATGGTGGAGTCAGGCGCTGCCGACGCCGCAAGAGGAGTCCCGCCTGAACCCCGTGATGGAGCGGAGGCAGTCTACCATGGCTGAAGCCTCGGCCGACGACGTAGACGAAGAAACCTCCGAAGAAGCCGGCCGCGATACAGAAGTCGACGTCTCCGTGAAGCAGCTTTTGACTGGGAAGGTGGGAAGCGGACCGAACTCGGCCGACGACATGACGTACGAGGAAGCACGTGCGGCGTTCGAACGTATCCTCGACGGAGAACCCGAACCCGAAACCCTCGGCGCTTTCTTCCTCGCTAACAGGTGGAAACGCAACACACCAGAGGAGCTAGCGGGGTTCCTCGACGTACTACGTGACCGGGTGGAGACCGCTTACCCCGAAACGTCAGCCGTGGACTGCGGCGCGAACTACGACGGGAAGACCGACACCGCGTTGCTGGGGGTAGCTAGCGGAGTCACGGCGGCGGCCGCCGGTACACCTGTAGTCGCCCACAGCGCAGACCGCCTTCCCGCGTCGGAGGGAGCGAGCTACCGACACGTCCTTCAGGAGCTGGATGTCGATGTCGACCTCAACCCCCAGACTTCGGCGGAGGTCGTCGACGACGTCGGCTTCGGGTTCTACGACGCCAGACGGTTCAACCCAGAAGTCGACGACCTGCTGGAGACACGGAGGGCGACCGGCGTCCGGACCTTCGTGAACACCGTCGAGACACTGGTCAACCCGTCTAACGCCTCTGTACACCTGGGTTCGTTCTACCATCTCGCGTTCGCGAAGAAGATCTGCCGGACCTTCGAGCTCTCTCAGCAGTCCCTCGACCGCGTCGTGATGTTCCAGGGGATGGAGGGCTACGACGACGTACGGCCTGGTTACACTCAGGTCGCAGTCTGGGAGGACGGCGACCTCCGGGACTTCGAGATAGAGCCCGACAGCCTCGGGATGGAGTTCACGAGAGAAGACCTTGAGACCGAAGACGTCTCCGCGGACTCCGCTCGACTCACTCGAGAGGTTCTTCGGGGTGAAGCATCCGATACTGTCCACGACGCCGTAACGTTGAACGCCGCGCTGAGGTTGTACGCCCGAGGTGACGCCGACTCTCTCGAAGACGCAGTCGACACCGCCGACGACAGCCTCCGCTCCGGAGCAGCGCTCGACCGACTCCAGAGGCTGAGGAGGGCTCCGGCGTAATGGATAGCGGAGATGGATCCGACGAGGAAGGAGGCCGCGGCCGCTACAAGATACTGTTCGAAGGCGGGTCGTGCATAGGAACCGGCAGATGCGCCGAGGTCTCTGAAAACTGGGGGATGGACATCGAGACAGGGAAAGCCCGTCCCGAGAACTACTTCGTCAGCGAGGAGGAGCTAGACGACAACCTCGATGCAGCGAGAGTCTGTCCCGCGAAGAACGGCGAAGGAGTGATATCCATCGTGGACACCGAGACAGGTGAAGTCGTGGATCCCGAAATCCGGTGAACTCCTCGGTCTGGCTTCAGGAAACGATGTTAACGCAGTAGCTTGGTGAAATAGCTGGACGGTCTTCTTTCCCTCTTCGTGTCGCGGAACCTCACCTTCCCGAAGCCGAAAAGCCCTCCTACGAGGCCGAGTATACCGCCTGCGAGGACGGCGTTCACCGCGGCTAACGCGAACGCGGGATGCATCTGATGTAGACCGTGCAGCAGGTTGGTGGGAAGCAGTAGGAAGTACCTGTGTTCGGAGACTGCGTCGTATCTGACTTCGTCTTCCGGCGGCACCGTCGTCGACACCGTAAGCGCCCTAGTTTCACCTGACCCGAGCGCCAGATCTTCCTCGGATACCTCCACGCCCTCGGTCGCGGGTTCGACAGCCACCAGCATCGCTACGAGGCCTTCGTTGACGGCGGTGACCTCTCTGTCGACGCTGTCACCTGGTTCCAGATCTCCTGCTGCAGCGACCTCTCCAGTGGTCTCGAACTCGTGGATGCCGGACGGCGCTACCATAGCGAGGTTCGCCGGGAGCAGGACGGCGAGGAGGACGAAGACGGTGACCCTTCGTCCGTCGAGGGACTCCGACGTCCGCTCCCGTAGCCTGACTCTCCTGCGTCTGTCTCCCTTCATGGAGTAGAGGAACAGGGCTCCGCCGACGCCGAGCAGTAGGAACCCTCCTGCTTTGCTGCCTTCGATAGATCCGAGTCCGAAGACGTCGGCTACTACGGCGGCGAAGCCGGCTGCGGCGCCCTGCATCGTTCCGGCTACGAATCCGACTCCGGGCACAGTGACGGGGTCGCCTCCCAAGGTCAATGCCTTCGCCTTCACCTGTTCTCTCTGGACGGGTGGCTCTCCCGCGTCCTGGTCTGTGAAGGGGTTGGCGTCACCACGGGTTACGTAGCCTCGATCGGTCTCGTCGACTACGCGGTGCGTCGTCAGTCCCCCGCCTTCGATGACCTCGGCTTCGTAGACGACGACGTCTCCGACCGAGACCCCTGGAGACAGGAACGCCGGCACAGCGATGAAGCCGTCGCCGGCTTCGATCGAAGGCGACATGCTTCCGGTCTCGACGTAACCGAGAACCGCCGGCTGGCCGACGAGGTGGCCGAACACCATCAATGCGAGCAACAGCGCTAACGCTACGGTGAAGAAAGCGTAAGCGGTGTCGCCGTCGTATCCGGCTGACGTCATCTAGGTACTGTTCCGCTGTCTAACCGGATATGTCTATCCCAAACCTCCTTGACTTCGGTCTCGCGAGCCTTCTTCCGGTCTCTGGAGCTGGTTCAGTCTTCGTCGCGCCGCCGTGCTATCAACGCGATAGACGTCAGTGTGACGAGCGCGGCGACGACGAGGGACGCCCACGGTGCACCTGGAGTTCCGGGGGTAAATGCGTTCACTACTGCGCCGATCTGTCCGGCTAGACCGCGGGGTTCCACGACGACGACGGTGGAGTCCTCGCCGACCGCTACGACGTACTCACCTGGTTCGTCGAAGCCGATGACGTAGCTTCGGGTCTCAGAACTCTCTGGCTCTACCGTGTACTCGTCCGTCTGTACGATGTCTCCATCCACCCTGATCTCGACGTCCGCGGAGCCTGCTACCGGTCCATCGTTGGAAGCGGTCACCACGGCTGTGACGCTTTCACCCGCTACGATTGTGTCAGGCGAGACGTCGACCGTGTACCGGAGGTCGGGTTCGTCGACGGACACCGATACGTCGCCTAGCCCGACTTCGATTGTCTCGTCTTCGACCTCGACGTCTGGGTCGGTCACCAGCTCTCCGGAGACCTGGACGCCCGAGAGACCGGTGTCCGGCTCATCCTGCTCCACGTCTTCGCCATCCTCGTCCGCTCCACGGTCTATCTGAGCCTTCAGAGTTACCTCGCTAAGCGACACGGTCGAAGTGGTGGAGTCCACCAGTATCCCGACATCCAGCGTATCCCCTGTCTCCAGAGTGACGCTTTCCTCCGGCGACTGTATCTCGTCAACGGTGCTGCTGTCGTAGAAGGAAACTCCGTTGCCCTCGTGTTCCACCCAGACATCCGCTGAGGTAGCGCCTCCGTACCCCATCCTGAAGACGTCGTCTATCCAGGTTCGGGCCTCCTGGTTAGCTCTTTCGACGGATATCTGGAGCTCGCCGTCCACCATCTCGGCGTACGCATCGCCGTGGGGGCTTTCGCCGGTGGTGACGTAGATGTCCTCGCCGTCTTCAAGCTGGTCTCCGGCGGCGAACGCTCCGCTGCCGAAAGACAGCGCCAGGAAGACGACGGCGACCGCGGCTATGGTTTCTTTCGAGGGCAATTTTCCGTGTTTCCCGTTCTTGCTTTGTCTTCGTTCTGTCGTTCCCGGTTTTCGATCCACCCGTCGCTCACGCTACGTAAGCGGAGGACTCCGCTTGTGTCGTGCTTCAGCTGCGGTGGCTGTGTTGCGTGCTACGTTAGGTCGCGTTCGCTTCGATGGTCACGGTGACCTGGCCGTCGAAGTTGTTGGGTAGCTGGCCGAATCCCTCGTCTTCCGCGTCACCCGTGACTACTTCGATGTCGACGTCGGAGGTGTCACCCTCGTTCAACGTGACGGGGTCGAAGACGAGGTTGACTCCGTCTTCATCGGCCGTGACGTCCAGGGTGACCTCCTGAGTCCCCTGGTTGGTGACGTTGATGACGTTCTCTATCTGCGTGTATGCGTCGGGGTTGACTCCGTCTCCGTCTCCGCCGCTGCCGGCGTCGAGGTCTATCTGTACGACGTCAGCTCCGCCGCTGTCGACGGTGGAGGCGAAGTTCGGGTTGTTCGCCTGGATCTGGAGGAACGCGGCGCTGTCGTCCTCCACGGTTATCTCCGCTGTCCTGTCGGCTTCCACCGTGGTGAACGCTCCGCTGCCGAATATGACTCCCGTGGCTACTGCTACTGTACCGAGCGCGATGAGCACGAATCTCCTGTTGAACTTCATGGTTGTGTTTCTCTCCCCCTCCTCATCAGGGGCTGACTTCCTCTATGTCACGGGGGTACTTAGGTAAACGCCGCCTGAATATGTTCAAGGAGTGCTTGACTCGTCTTCAAGCGGTGCCTGAACCTCCGGGTGTTGACTGAGTTTCACAATCTTTCGTGCACGTACGGCGTCCGGTTCCGGGGTTCTCGGAACGAGAGAACCGGGCGAGGTACGGCAATACTTATCTGTATCCATATGCTCGTATTGTATAGAGAGTACAAATATAGATGGAATCAGGGGAGCTGGCTAAAGAGAGGGACGAAGTATTCTCGCTCCTGAGCAACCAGCGGAGGCGTTACGCATTACACGCCTGCAAGAGATTCGGCACACCCATAGACCTGTCTACGCTGTCGGAGCACGTAGCCGCGTGGGAGTACGGACACGAAATCGAAGAGCTCGACGCGGACCAGCGTAAGAGAGTCTACACCTCGCTACAGCAGAGCCACCTCCCCGCGATGGAGGGCGCCGGAGTGATAGAGTTCGACGGAAGACAGATCACGTTGACCGACGACGCCGAAGAGCTCGAGGTCTACATGGAGATAGTTCCAGAGGACTCGATCCCATGGGGCAAGTACTACCTCGGCCTCTCCCTGATATCCGCGTTCGTCCTCGCCGGCGTCGCACTGGGTATATACCCCGACTTCGTACCTCCACTAGCGTGGGGTGCAGCTGTCGTCGCGGCTTTCGGCGCGTCCTCCATCGCCCATGTGGTATGGAGCCGCAGGATGAAGATAGGTTACTCCGACGAACCACCGGAGCTGAGGTGAAAGATGAAGGACCAGACACGGTACCTCGCAGTAGCAATGATTTTCGTTGGAGCCGCTTTGATACTCAACTCCACCGCGGCGTTCTCCACCGTAGAGAGCGACAGAGGCGCGTCTGTGACCGTCCCGAACGACGTAGACGCGTACCTCTCGATTCAAGGAACCGACGCCGCCAACACACCCACGTTCACCAACCTCTTCAACCAGCAGATTCAGCTGACGCTAGACACCGACGAACCCACGGCGGAGTTCGACCCCGGAGACAGCGGAAGCTGGGTGGATCCTCCATACACGACCACTCTGAACCCGGGTCAGGAGCTCGAACTCGGGATACGCGCCGACACCGAAGAGATAACCATCGACATGGATGGATCGATGGACGGAGGAGCAGTACAGCTAAGCAGAGAGTTCGAAGTTCCGCAGACCGCCGGACTCCAGGAGGTAGAAGGAAGCGTGCAGAGCGCAGGAAACAGTGGACAGTATGAGTTCCAGCTCGAGAACACTGGTGGAATCGATGTGGAGATAGACGGCATCGGAGTGAACTGGGCCGACGATCCGGACGCAGCACAGGTCGGAGGTCGGGGCAACGACGACGTAGTGGTCGCTGAAGGCACCCAGGTGGTCGACCAGGTCGTCGAGTTCGACAGCAGCGAACCGAACTCTGCGACAGTCTACGACTTTAGCCAGACGGTAGCGCTCAACCCCAACCAAGAGGTGGATTTCGAGTTCGACCGGTTCAGAGAAGCAGGAGGAGGACCGGGAAGCGGTGTAGGAGTCGGCGACGTCGACATCACCATAAGAGCAGCTGACGGATCCACCGCAGTAGTGGAGCTCAGGGAATGAACCTCTCCCATGTGAGGGGGGAGGCATGAGGTCCCAGCTAGAGAGAGTACACGGCTCGTTCATCTCTAAGGTCGATGGCTTAGTCGACAGAGCGGTGGAGGACGAACGCCGCCGAAACCTCGTCTCCCGTAGGTACAGCTACCTCCTCGCGGCCTGCATACTGTTAGCAGTCACCGCCGGCTACGTAGCAGTCGACGCACACACGCAGCCGGAGATAACGGAGCAGGAGGCCGTCGCCACCTGGGGTGTCTCCGCCAGCTTCACGCATTCCGCGGAAGTACAGCGAGACACCGTCCTCCACAGTGAAGGCACCTTGCTGGAGAACCAGCCGGCGTACTTCACGAACGTAACCCCGGTGGTCGACCTTCAGCACAGGTTCTCACACGTCGGAGACGAAGCCGAAGCTGCATCCGTCGACGTAACCGTCACCCGGCATCTACGTTCCGTCGACGAGGAAGACGTCTACTGGAGCGAGACCGAAGTCGTCTCGTCGCAGTCGACGCGTTCCTTGGAAGCCGGAGAAACCCTCGAGTCGGAGTTCTCGGTCGACGTATCAGAAGCGGCGGACGCCGTCGAGGAGATAGAAAGCGATCTAGGGGCTTCCCCTGGGACGGCTGAGCTGGCTTTCGACGTCGACTACACCGTGGAAGCCACGGTAGCCGGTGAAGAACAGAGCGTCGAACACCAGGACACCGTGGTGTTGAGGCCGGATCGCTTCCTCGTCCAGGTCTCCAGCTCGACGATGCAGAGCGACGAGACGGTGACGCGCACCGTCACCCGGCCGGCGGAGACGTCGCTGCTCTCCGGTTACCTCTCCGTGTTGGTCGCGTTATCGGCGGCCGTCGCCGCCCTCGCGCTCTACCGAGGCCGCCGACGAGAGGCGTTCACCCTCCCTGACGACGTCCGACGTAGACTGGAGTACGAGAGACAGCGCGACGACCTCGACGAATGGATCTCCCGTGGGACGGCGTCGCTGGAGGAACGCGACACCGTCGAACTGGAGTCGCTGGAGGACGTCGTAGACGTCGCCATAGATTGCGACCGAAGGGTCGTCGAACGCATAGACGCCGACGCCGAGTACGTCGCCGTCGTCGACGACGTAGCTTACCTCTATCGAGCCCCGCCCGAGATCTGACGAAGGAGATTCTTGACGAGGGAAACAATCTATCACGGAGTCGATAACCTCTGCTGTCTGCATATGAGTCGATAACCTCCTGCCATAACGTTATCACCGACGCCGCCGTAGACGTGGTAGATGAAACTGGACAGGAGACAGAGCATGAAGCTCGCGGGGGCTTTCGCTGCCGCGTCCGCGACGTCGCTTTCGATTCAGCCTGTGGCGGCGTCATCTCAGCCGATGTTGAACCGTAGAGCCACGGGGGAAGCCGGAGTCGCCGGCGACGTAAGGGAGGCGTGGACCTCGACCCACGGCGCGGTAGAGTCCCCTGCTGTAGCCGAAGACCTGTATCTAGCGGCGACACCTGAAGGAGATCTCGTCGCCCTCGACAGAGGGTCAGGTGAAGAAACCTGGAGGCACAGCGGTGAAGGGGAAGCCGTCGCCGGCGTCGACTTTGACGGAGAGCTCGCCGTCTACACCAGCGGTCGGACGACGTACGGCGTCGACCTACCGGACGGTGAGGAGCGGTGGCAGAGGGACGACCGGACGACGAACGCCTCAGCCGCCACCGTCGTAGACCACAGCGTCTACATAGGCTTATCCAACAGGGTCTACGAGCTCACGCGTCACAGCGGCGGAAGCAGATGGCATTACGAAGGAAACGGACCGGTGACGGGGAAGCCTGCCTACGACGACGAAACCGTCTACTTCGCGACGGAGGCAGGCAGCGTCTACGCCGTCGACCGCGACGGCGACCTCGACTGGAGGTACGACGCCGGCGGCACCATCAGGGTGCCTGTAGTGGTCGGTGAAAGCTACGTCTGGACTGTGAACACCCGTGGAGAGGTTCACGCCGTCGACGACGACGGTGACGAGGAGAACCTCACCGTTCTCCACTCCAACGTCGAAAGCTCGCCTGCGTACGCCGACGGACAGATCTACGTCCCCACTTTAGACGGCGAGGTCGTAGCAGTCGACACAGGCAACGGACAGATACAGTGGAGGTTCCAGCCGGGGGGTTCGCCGGCGTACGCGGTCTACTACGCCGACGGAGTCGTCTACGCCGCCGTGGACTCCACGGTGTACGCCGTCGACCCGGCGGAGGGAGACGAGGTATGGAGCTACGGCGCCGGCGTCGGCGGCGGAGCCGTGGCATCCGGTGGCTCGGTCTACGTCGGAGGAGCCAGCGGCTCGGTTCGTCTCACTGGGGAGCCGACTTCGGAAGCCGACATCGTGGTCGTCGACGCATGGCTGGAGTCCACGGAGGTGGAGCCGGGGGAGACCGTGGTTGTCGGGTTCGAGGTGGAGAACCAGGGTGACGTCGACGGTTCCGAGGAGGTGTCGATGTACGTGGACGACGAGGTCCACAGCTCCCGAGAGGTGTCCGCGTCCGCGGGTGAGTCCGTGGAGTCGTCGTTCGACCTCGAGGTAGATGAACCAGGCGAGTACGCCGTCAGAGTGGATGACTTGGACGCAGGGGTGTTCGAAGTAGTGGCGGCGGAGGTAGACGAAGACGACTTTGAGACCGACGAACCCACGAGCTTCCCCCTCCCTGGCTTCGGTCCAGCCGCCGGGGGAGCCGCCGCAGCAGCCGCGGCAGCGTACCGCTGGATGACGGGGCGTCGTAGGGAGATGCAGCGGGATGAGGACTGAAGCTAATGCAATATGAAGCTCAGTCCAGGGACTTAGTCTCCTCGACCCCGGTGTCCTCGTCTTCGACGTAGCTCCGCCAGCTCCCCGAACCTATCTTCTCTCCGTCGTCCACGTCTTCGTTGTAGACGTAAGCCCACGCCTGTAGGTCGCGGTCGACTACGTTGACGTAGCTTCTGAGGTAGAGCGAACCTTCGACGTCTTCGGGGTAGTAGCCTTCGTACCGGTCGATGTCGTCGAGGAGCTTCGGATCCTCGACGCGGTAGAGCTCGCCTTCGACGGTGCCCGTCTCCGAGTGCACGAGTGCGGGGTTTCTGTCGACGCGGTAGAGCTCGCCCTCCACCCGTGCGTCACCGAGGTAGCTGGCTCTCTCGCTGACGCCGAGGCCGTCGTGTGCTTCGAACCCCCTCATCAGTGTGCCGTAGACGAAGACGTAGTCCTCCATCCACCGGACGTTTCCACTACACGTATTTATATCTAGGCAGAGGAGATGGCTTGAAGGGGGTTCGCCGCTGACGCGACTACGTCCTCCAGACGTCTGACGAAACCCTATAAGCAGGGGTTCTAATGTTAGGGTATGGAGTCGAAGGGCTGGAACAACGGCCTCGAAAGCGAACCCGTGACGACGTACGTCAGCGAGGACACCAAGGAGGTCTGGCGTCGACACGCGGAGGAGCTCGACATGAGCCTCAGCCGGTTCGTCGAAGCCATGGTGAACGCCGGCAGGTCCCTGTACGAGGACACCGCACCCCAGGGATACGAGGACGTCGACGTCGTCAGCGCACAGCGGGAGATACAGGCGCTGCAGCGGAAGCTCGAAGCCCGCGAAGACTCGCCGGAAGCCGCCGACTGCCTCCACGTCTACAGCCGACTCACCGACGAACCAAGCTCTGTAGAGTACATCGCCGACGAGGTCGACGCCGACGAACCAGAGGTATACGAAGCCCTGCAGACGCTGATAGAGGAAGGTCTCGTGGACTACCACGCGATGTCGAACGGATACACCAGAAGCGAGGACGACGGAGATGGAAGCTGAAGCACATGGAGGTGAAGACCTCTGAGTTCGACCCGAACCGACGTAGACGGTGACGCCGAAAGCGATGCAGATGACGACGCCGGCAGCCCCTCGCTCGTCGACGAGTTCATACGGGACATGGAGGCGTACGGCAAAGAGGATTCGACGTTGTACGAGTACGAACGCGTGCTCCGGGAGTTCCAGGAGACGCTGTCGGTGACACCGTCCCAAGCCGGACGACGCGACTGCATGGAGTACATCTCCTCCCTGCGGAGCCGTGGACTGTCGGAGTCCACGATATCCACGTACGCCAGCTACGTCCACCGGTTCTACAGCTACCTCGTGAAAGCCGAGGAGTACCAGCAGACGTCGAACCCGATGGCGCTCGTCGTCGAGGAGATGACGGAATCCATCGACAAGAACCCCCGACGCCGGGAGCTAACCGTAGACGACGTCCGGGGGTTCCTCCGAACCGTCAACCACCCCCGGGACCGCGCCGTCATCTTGACGTTGTTCAAGACCGGAGTCCGCGCCGGCGAGCTCGCGAACCTCCGGCTCGAAGACGTCTCCCTCGAAGGGCTCGACGACGAACTCGGGGTCGGCGGCGGACCCACACGCCCCGACACCCTCCTCGTACGCAGCGACCACACGGGGAACAAACGGATGCGCGACACCCGCATCCCCGTCGACCGCGAGCTCCACCGTGAGCTCGCCCGCTGGCTCAGGGTCCGCCCCGAAGGAGGCGACAGAGTGTTCGTGCCGCTGTCGTCGAACGGCGGCGACACGCTGTCGTCGGAGGCCGTCGCATCCATCATGCGTAAGTACACGGAACCCTACGGCTGGTGGAGCAGCGACGCCGACATGACTATGAACGTCACTCCGCATTACTGCCGGCACTTCTTCACCACGTACATGCGGGACGCCAGCGGAGACGACGCCCTCGTCAAGTACCTCAGGGGCGACGTCGGCGGCGACGTCATCGAGACCTACACCCACCAGTGGGGTGACCGCGTCAGGGAGAACTACCATACGTTCATCTACGAGCTCCTGTAGCCGGACGTCGGCTGATACGGCGATGTCGTCGATAGCGAAGCAACACGGACTAGAGTTAACAGTGCGGCCGCCGAACTCCAGGTATGACCGAGGAAGACCTTCCGGTGTCAGCGGCGAAACCCGACAGCCCCTTCCACACCAGCGGCGTCGACCACATAACAGTGTGGGGCTCGAACGCGGAAGCCACTATAGAGTTCTACCGCGACCTACTCGGGATGCCCCTCGTGCTCAGGCAGCCGAACCTCGACGACCCCAGCCAGACGCATCTGTTCTTCGACGCAGGCGACGGACGCATCGTCACGTTCTTCGTCGGTGACCGAAGCTCCAACAGACGGCCGCAGCCGACTCAGGTCGGCGGCGTCCACCATCTAGCGTTCAAGGTTCCGCCGGAGGAGTTCGAAGACGCAGCGGAAGCGCTGGAGGAGGACGGCCGCGGCTACAACCTCTTCGACCGCGGCATCTTCGTGTCTCTGTACACCCGCGACAACGACGGACTGATGATCGAGCTGTCGACCGACCGCTACAGCTACCCCGACAGACGACGCGGCGAGGTGCTGGCGAAAGCTCAGGAGCTACGGGAAGAAGACGGCGCAGAGTACGCGGAAGACCATCACCTCAGGCAGGCGCTCGAAGAGCTCGATGTCGAGTACACGGAACACGACCTCCCAGACGTGAGGAGCGGCGTCGGCGGACTCTAACCCCTCGACCTCTACCTCTACGCCTTCTACATCCAGCGCGGCCTTTCAGCGGTTCCGCGCCGCCTCCACGACGTCGGAAGCCCTCCGTATCTCGTCGTCCACCACCGTGTGACCCATGTCCTCGTACTTCCGCACCTCTACCTCGGCGTCGAGCTCGCGGTAGACGTCCGCGGACTCCTCCACCCGTTGCCACGGTATATGTCTGTCGCGGTCGCTGCATCCGAAGAAAGCCGGAGCACCCTCGAGCGAACCCCGGTACCTCTCCCCTTCGATCTCTTCACCGATCAAACCGCCGCTGAACGCGACCACGCCTCCGTAACTCCTCGCGTGGGAGGCTCCATACTCGCTGGCGAGACATGCGCCCTGGCTGAAACCCAGGAGGACGAGGCTTCCAACGTCGACACCTCTATCCAGCAGGTTCTCCACCTCTACGTCGACGCGGTCCAGCGCTGCCGACAGATAGGGTTCGTTCTCCTCCCGTGGAGCGAGGAACGACTGCGGATACCACTCGCGGTCCTCCGCCTGAGGCGCGACGTAGGCGACTTCGTCCTGCCGCAGCCTCTCTGCGAGGTCGAGTATAGCTGCCGCCGTCGAACCACGGCCATGAAGACAGAGCACGGCGGCTTCCGCGTCCTCGACGTCGACTCCGGCGGTCGACGTCGGTGTGACGTCGTGGGGTTTCGACATAGATTCGGATTCGGTCTCCAGAGCCAAAAACCCATGTCAAAGCCGGTGGCTGCAGGTGGGGGAGCCTCCGGAAACCGCCGGTTAAACGGTATGTCGCTATAACGAAACCCGTGGGGTAAGCTCGGCTTACCGAACAAACTTCTCTCACGCAGAGAACTCCTACAGAGCGCCTGAGCACCAACTACAGCCGACAGCTGCTGTATAGGATAACTCCAGCGGAACCAGACGGACGGAAGAAAAAGCTGAGGAACCGGGGTCTACCTCGTTATCCGCGTATCGGGTCGCTGTACTCCGGCAGATGGCTACGCGGCCGGACGCTGACGTCGCCGCGTTCGAAGTACTCCCGAAGCTCATCGACGCGGCTCAACGGATACACCCGCGCCCGCCAGGCCTCCTCTCCGCCCCGGACCTCAGGCTCCAGATAGAGGACGCCGCCGCTCTCGTGACGAGTGAACCACCGGGTCTCCGTGTACCACCGGAACGCATGCACCCGACGCTGAACCTTCACCGCGACGTCCGACGAAAGCTCCTCGACAGACGAAACCTCACGTCGCTTCCCCGAGCTTGCCTTGCTCATCGTAATAGTAAGTAAGGAAGACAGGGGTGGTATAGGCTGGAGTGGGGGTTCCGGAAAAGCCGGTACGATCTGCGGGACTTCGACTTCAGGTCAGGGTCAAACGTCCGACAGTTCACTCCGCCTCGATCTCTTCGCCGTCAAGGTTTACCTTCCGTAACACCGCCCTGCATCTACTGTCGACGACGACGGTGGCGGAGAGATCACCCTCCCACCTCGCGGTCTCTATCGCCCTCGCACGGTCGGGGTCGGCGAAGAACTCCTCTATACCGTACTCCGCACGGAGGGTGTTCCTCCACGTCGATGTCACCTCACCCCGGATGCAGAGCTCTGCGTCAGGCCGCTCTCGGTGGACGGAGACGGGGTCGTGGTACCGCTGGCCTTCCTCCAGCACCACGTAGACCGTGTCACCGGTGTCGAAGTCGTCATCGCCGCCGACGCTGTCGAGGTCCATGTTCGAGATGTTGTAGCTCAGGGTTGCGTACTGTCCGCGGAAGACGTCCCGCGGATCGATGGGTTCCACGATCTCGAGCTCCACCTCCTCACCCGTCGCCACGGTGTAGTAGTTCACCAGGAACAACCCGGCGATGACGAGGAGAGGCACCGCTACCACTACGATCAGCCGGGGGTCGACGGGGAGTTCGTCGCTATCCACTGTCGTCACCGTCTTCATCCAGATAGCCGTCGAAGTCGTCTAGCCCTTCCCCTTCACCGCCGCCACCTCCGTCGCTATCTCCGTCGCCTTCATTGAAGACGTCACCGTCGTCATCGCCGTCAACGTCGCGGACGTCTCCGGATTCACCGTCATCGTCGTCGTAGCCAGCACCGTCTTCTCCTCCCTGGTTCTCCGCTTCTATGTCCTGCTTGACCTCACGTCGTTTCCTCTCCAGAAGCGTGCCGCCGGCTATCAACGCCAGACCTCCGACGACGAATGCGAGGGAGCCGCCGAGGTAGCCCGCCAGCAGGCGTACGTAGAGGTAGATGACGTAGACGAGGAAGAACAGCAAGCCGAGGTTGATGTACTGCATCACGCGGTCCCTGTATCCCGCGTAGACGAGCCCCGACACCAGGCTGAAGAACCCAGCGTGAGCGGCAGCGAGCAACAGCAGCAGGAGGTCGGGGGACTCCAGCCGCGCTCCAAGGTAGAGAACGGCGACGAGGACCGAGGCGGCGGCGTACGCCGCGAGATGCCAGCTCTCGATGAAATCCCAGTCTCCCGCGCTCCAACGACGGTGGTACGTCAGCGTACCGCCGGAGACCAGGAAGCCGGCGGCGACGAACACCCAGACGTAGACCTCCTCGAACAACCTCGCTGCATCCTGGAACTCCGTCAACAGCAAGATGAAGTAAGTCAGCAACACGAAGAAAAGACCGAATGCTCTGTAGCTTCCGGTGAAACCCTCGAACTCCATCTCACTGTGGAGGTAGCCCACCCCCATCAGTGCAGCTCCGTAGAACAGGTATCCCGGCAGGTTCAGAAGCAAACCCTCGACTGCCATCAGTCCTGCGTCGCCGCCGCTGATGTAGGCGGCGGTCCACCAGGGGAACAACGTCAGCGACAGCAGCAGGGTGGAGCGGCTTTCGGCGGCGTAAGCCACGGGTAGTACGGCGGCGAACCAGAGCAGGATCAAGAGATGGTGGTCGGCTTCCAGGTGGTACATCTGCGCGACGAGGAAGATCGACGCACCCGCGAGCATCGCGCCGATGAAGACGACTGCGGCGCCGAGCTTCGTGTACTCGGTGTCGTACTTCAGCTTCCAGCCGCCGCCGAGAGCAGCCGCAGTCACCGACGTCAACAGCACCAACCGCGCCATCTCGGGGATGCGCTGCCAGTTCGCGCCGACGAACAACAACGCCCCCAACCCCACCATCAACGCACCCAACCCCAGGATAACCCGCACCGCTCTACCACCGTCACCCTCCTCCCGCTCGAGGATCGACCGACGTTGCTCCTCCGAGATGACGCCGTCCTCCACCCACTCCTCCGTCAGCTCTTCGAGATCACTCCCCAGGGAGACCATGATACCCAAGAAAACCGTGGATAGGGGATAAATTATTCGGCGATGTATGTGTAGGGGGTTCCATATACATGGACTACGGTCATAGTAGGTGCGAATAATCTCCTTTCCGGACGTCAGAATATTTACCAGATGGTGGAGCTGATTTCACCTAGCTCTGCGGAACCTGATTTAGTTCGATCACCCTCGTAATTTCCTTGCTCCCCTAAAGCTGACTGTATATTTTCACAGTGTTGACCACGGATGTATGTCGCTCCGTCTCCAGCAGTGTCTTGATTATCCGGTCTATAGTGTTCGGCAGACCTGTGAATATGCCAAGGCCTCCATGGTTCTGGTTTGTATTCGTAATGACTGTAGAGCTCGACAGGGTCTTTGTCCCATATATGTACGTGCCATTGTTTAGCCGGGTCATCGGGGTCGAGCCTTCTGTACGAGCCATCATCGGGCTTCGACGTCTCGGGATGGAGTTTCTTGGCCGATGCTAGATTGTACGAATAGGAGCAGTCGGTGATAAGTTCGCGGACATCTACCACGTCTGCCTCGATCGTTCCTATGTACTCGGTATCTGTCAGTCTATAGACTCCGTAGAAGCTGTCGGGGAGTCCGGAATCAAGTATCCTAGCGAGGGAATGACGTAACCAGTGAACACTTTCTTGCATTTCTGTTTCTATCTGGCTTTCTTCAAGACCTTGATCAGCTTCTTAGCAGTTTCTCTGTTACCCGTCATTATCAGACCTACGACCAAAGTAAGGAGGGCTTCCCATAGTCGGACGCTCTCGTGAATACGGTGCTCTCTGTTCAGCGTGATGTTCAGAACCAGGAAGGTTGCCCCGCACAATATGAGGAATCCGAGTAACCGGGTCATTCCTACCATCACCTTCTCTCCTTTGTCTTCAGCGGTCTCTATCACGTCGTCGGCTGACATCTAACGAGCCCTCCAGCTCAGAGCTCTATCTGGTTGGATGAGCTGCTTCATGAACATCTCTTTAGAACGGTTAGTTATTTAATCTACGGCGATGGATTTCGCCGTACTCAGATGCCTCAAGCCACACTCGAGGAGCTGCCTTTCACGAACTCCAATCTGTTCTCCACGCACTACCTCGACGAACGTCTGCGGGACCGCGAGGAGTGGAAGTGTGACGAAGAAGCCAGGGAGGTGTTCGACGAGCTGCAGGAGCTGTGGCGGAAGGAGGGTTCGGTGGTCAGCGGTCAGAGCGAGGACGATCTCGTAGGTAACTGGATAGCTGAGGTCTTGCAGCGCGTGGGTTTCGGGGTGCAGAAGGAGGCGAGCTTGCCGGACAAACACGGGTTCGTCGACGGTTTGTTGTTCGAGAGTCAGGGGGAACGCAGGAGTGCGGCGGAGGACGCGATACGCAGCGACGACAACACCGAGGTGTTCAGGCGCGCGGTCGCGGTGATGGAGGCGAAGCAGTGGGACGCGGAGTTCGACGCCAGGTACAACGAAGACCGGGCTTACTGGAACGCCAGCCAGCAGGTGAAGCACTATCTCGGGAACACGCCGGACAACATCCGGTGGGGTGTGTTGACGAACGGTCGGAAGTGGCGGCTGTACGGCACTCACGACTACCAGACGGAGACCTACTACGAGGTCGATCTCCCGGAGCTGCTGGAGAGCGGAGAGCTGCAGGATTTCAAGTACTTCTACCTGTTCTTCCGGCCGGAGGCGTTCAGACTGGTCGACGAATCCTGCTTCCTCGACAGCGTCTGGAGCGAGAGCGAGACCGCGGCGCAGGAGCTCGGTGAGGATCTCCAGGACAACGTCTTCACCGCGTTACGGGTGCTTGGCCGTGGCTTCATGGAAGCCAACGACCTCGACATCAGCTCCGACGACGAGGAAGCGCTCGACGAGCTGAAGAACCAGTCCCTGGTTCTGCTGTATCGTCTGATGTTCGTCCTGTACGCGGAGAGTCGAGGCCTCATCCACCCTGAAGGCAGTCAGGCTGTGAAGGAGTACGAGGAGAACTTCAGCTTAGACCGGTTGCGGCTGGAGATACACGAGGAGATAGGTGAACACGACAGCGGGTTCACCGAGGAGTACAGTCGGCGTAGCACGAGGATGTGGAGCCGGCTGGAGAACCTGTTCCGCCTGGTGGATGAAGGCGAGGAGGAGCTCGGTATACCACCGTACAACGGTGGTTTGTTCGACCGTGAGTCACATGAGTTCCTCGCGGAGAACGAGGTCAGCGACCGCTGTCTCGCGGAGGTCATCTACAGGTTGTCGACGACGGAGAACGAGGAAGGCCGGTACGTCTTGGCCGACTACGGTGACCTCGACACCCGGCATCTCGGAAGCGTGTACGAGGGGTTGCTGGAGCATCAGTTCAGGGTCGCCGACGGTGAGATGGCAGCGGTGGCTGAGGACGGCAGCGAGGTCTGGCGTTCGGCGGAGGAGGTCTCGGTGGCGGACGCCGTCGAGGTCGTCGAAAGCGGCGGCCTGTACGTGGTGAACGACGAAGGTGAGCGTAAGGCGACGGGCGCGTAC
>JAQZDA010000049.1 GCA_028751075.1 Euryarchaeota archaeon Ods02
CACGTGACTTCACATCCTCGTGTAACGCGGGATACCGGCTCCACGGTAAAGCCGTCTCGAAGGTATCGACGAGCACACCGACGCCGACGAGCGCGTTGAAGAGATACGGCATCTCGAAGAAGCTGCTGCGCCAGTCACCAGAGCCCTCACTGTCTCCGGCTCCCATGGAAGACGAGCCTTCGTCGACCTCCCGCGACACGACCTCTCCATCGCGTTCCTCCGCTATCTCGACGGCGCGGTCTAGCTTGGTTTCGACGCTGTGGTCTATGCTCTCGAAACCTACTACCATCAGCGGTTTCGACGCCACCTGGTTCAGCACCGCCTCCTCGCGGTCTAGCACCCGGAGGTTCGCGGGGTTCAACCCCGACTGCGCGACCCTGCGGGAGGCTTCGACGGCGTCGCTCCAGCTCGGGAGCTCTACCTCGGCTTTCGCACGGTAGACGGGTCGGGGTTCGACGCGGGTCCAGGCTTCGGTGACGACGCCGAGGGCGCCCTCGCTGCCGAGCACGAGGTTGTCGGGGTCGGGTCCCGCACCCGTCGACGGCAGCCGTCGGGTCTGTATCTCGCCGTCCGGCGCCAATAGACGGGTGCTTTCGACGAAGTCGTCGATTCGGGTGTAGACTGTGGCGTAGTGGCCGCCGGCGCGGGTAGCGATCCAGCCGCCAAGCGTGGAGTAGATGTAGCTCTGGGGGTAGTGACGGAGATGTAATCCGTGGCTCTCGAGCTGGCTGTTTATCTCCGGACCCGTCGCACCCGCTTGGATGCGAGCGGACCACGACGTCTCGTCGACCTCCACGACCTCGTCCATCCTCCGGAGGTCGAGGCTGACGACGCCGGAGTAGCCGCTGTCGCTGCATTCGACGCCGCCGACGACGCTGGTTCCGCCGCCGTAAGGAACCACTGCGACGTCCTCCTCCACTGCCCAGTCGAGCATGCTCCGGACATCCTCCTCCGACCTGGGCCGTGCTACGACGTCGGGCGCCGACGTGTAGTCGCCGTGGAACCCCCGGACGAGGTCGCGGTACCCGCGGCCGTAGGTGTGGTGTACGCGGTCGACGCGGCTGCTGCTGCAGAAATCCATGGATGCCTCTATCTCCGGAGGAGGTACCTCGGCTTCCTCCAGCGCCGTCGGCTCAAGAACCTCTCTTTCGGGGAAACCTAGGAATGCCTCCGCCATCTCCGCCAGCTCCTCCTTCCTCTCACGCGACGGCATCTCATTTACTTCACCCCAGCCCCAGTGGCTTAGCTCGTCGTTCGAGTTGGTCACTGTTGTTCATTCTACCGTGACCGAGCCCTAAAGTGTTCGGCGACCTAGGCGACCTGTTCGATGGATCGCGGTGAATCCCTGGATTTACTTCCTCCGCCGCCCAACCGAGGGGTATGAAGCTGTTCACGCCGAAGGTCTTCCTCGCCACCCTGGGGTTCATGCTGTTGAACGCGGGGAAAGCCACTCTCGCAGGCTACCCTTTTCCCGCGGAGTCCGCCGAGCTCGCGGTTTATCTAGCGACGTTGTTCGTGCTTTCGCTGGTGTACGCGTGGGCGTTCAAGTATGCCTGGCTTAAGATGGACGAGTACTTCGAGGGTGGAGAGGGTGAGGAGTACGTCGGCAGGGAGTGGGAGTGACCTGGGTCGCTGTCAGTCGATCATACCTTCTTCTCTGAACCACTCGATGGTCTCCCGGACGCCTTCGCGGTAGTCGGGGTACTCGAACTCGAAGCCGGTGTCGACTAGCTTCTGGTTGTCGACCCAGTAGTTGCCTTTGAGGTAGAACAGGCTGTCTTTCTCTACGATGGGGTCGAGGCCTGCGGCGTGGAACGCTTTCTCGATCCAGGGGACGACGACGTCTAGGTTGCTTAGGCTCTTGTACCCGCGTTCGCCGACCGGGAGACCTACGATGGTCTGGTCGGCGACGGATGCGGTGTACCGCATAACCTGTTTCATCGTGTAGTCCTGGTGGTCGACGACGTTGTAGGCTTCCCCTGGTTCCCCGTGGTCCTCGAGGTAGGCTGCGGCGCGTACGATGTCGCGGACGTGTATCAACGCGAACCTGTGGTCGATGTAGAGGGGGTAGAACTTCAGCCAGCCGCGGGCGATTGCTAGGAAGACCTGTCCCGCGGCGTACGTGCTGCCGGGTCCGTATATGGGGACCGGTCGTAGGGCTTTCACGTTGACGCCGTGCTGCCGGTGGAGCTTCATCACGGCTTTCTCCTGAAGCCACTTCGAGAGGTCGTAGTTGGACTTCGGGTTCTTCGGATGGTCTTCGGTGACGGGGAGGAGCTCGTCCTTCGGGGTTCCGTAGACTCCGCTGGTGCTCCAGTGTACGACCTTCTCCACTCCTTCGTCGAGGACGGCGTCGCAGAGGTTCTCGGTTCCGTCGACGTTCACGCGTTCGAAGACGCTCCAGTCGAGCTGGCTGCTGTAGCTGAACAACGCCGCGGTGTGGAAGACGACGTCGATGTCTTCGACGGCTTCCCGTATCTCGTCGGGTTTCGTGAGGTCGGCTGCTACGAACTCGATGTCTTCGCTGAGCTCCGAGGTGTCGGCGGTGCGGAGGTCGGTTCCTCGGACGTCGTAACCCGTGGCTGCGAGCTCGTTCGCGAGCTTGGTGCCGACGAAGCCGCCGGCGCCGGTGACGAGAGCGCGTCTACCTCCTCCGTCAGACATGGCTTTCCCCCTGTAGTCCCACCAAGAAGCCTTCGATTCTGACCTCCATCATACCACACGGATGTAGCGCCCCATCAAAAAACTAACTCAGTCTACGTGATGACTCAGAACGTGGGTCATGACGTAGAGATTACGACAGATAGAGGTATACAGGTTCTCGTCGTCGGTACATCCAGGTCAGATGACCGACAAGAGCAAGACTGCTGCTATGGCGCCGGAGACGCAGGAGAGCAGGTTCACGGATTCGTTGGAGAGAAGACGTTCTTCGAGCGTCGCACCGAGGAGGCTGTCGACGTTGCAGCCGAGGAAACCCGCTACAGTAACTGCTCCCAGTCCGACCGCGCCGTAGAGACCGACGATGAAGCCGAGGCCGGCTATCACGGAGGCAGCGGCGAACGCTATCACCTCACCCTGCGGTGAAACTCCTCCGTCGACACCTGGCTCCACCGGCTCCAACGATGTAATCAACCTGGGTTCACCGTGAACCACCCCTACCTCGCTGGACGCGGTGTCGGCCGAGGCTGTGGCGAGCGACGCGGCGAAAGCAGCCGTCAGCGGCATCGCGCCACCGACGTCCCATCCCACGATGAACGCGTAAGCCACGGCTGCTGCGAAGGCGACTCCGCCGTTGGCTGCGACGTTCCCGAAGCCACGGGGTGCGTGGTGTCCGTACCCGAGCTCCGTCTTCTCCTTCGAACGGTACCTGGTGCAGATGGTTCCCAACGCGACGAACGCCGCGAGCACGAGGAACCACTCGACTCCACCGGTGACGAGCAGGACGAACGACAGGAACCCGCCAGCCAGGGAGCCGTCGACGGTCATAACGTCGGCGTAGTACGTCGCCGCAGCCAACGCCAGCGTGAACGCGGCCGCGCCGCCGACCTCTACAGGTGACGGCGTAACTGGCGCGGTCGAAGCGACTGCGGCTGCGGCAGCGGCTGCCGCCACCAACCAGAACACGTGTACGTCGAGCGAACGCAGGGTCGCGGCGACGTACACCGCGGTTACGGCGGCGAGAGCCACTGCGCCGAAGTCAGGTGACGCCGCCGCAACCGCTGCCGCGGCGACTGAACCGCCGACGACGTAGGATACGGTGTAGGATGCTGTGTCATCTGCTCCGGGCCGTCGAAACCATCCGAGGCCTTCCCCTCCTAACACCACGGCTGCCGCAGCCGCCAGCGAGAGGTTGGAGGCGGTGGACGGCAGGATCAAAGCAGCTGCGCCGACGAATGCAGCTGAACCGGCAGACAACCTCTTGACGGCGGGTCCCTGTAGGCGTTCGGCGGCGTTCACGCTGGAGAACAACAACAGAGGGGCCGCGTGCACGACGTCGACGGCTTCCCATGATAGATGTCCCTGGAGGTAGACAGCGGCTGCGGCGAGGTATACGACGGCTGCGGCGACGGCGAAGGAAGCTGATGCATGGTTGCCGCTTCCGCTATAGCGCATGATAGCATTCTTTATGTCGGGTAAGCTCACTTTACTATTCCGATGGACGGGTCTACAGGGCTGGATCACGTCGCTTTCTCCGTAGATCCACGAGACCATCGACGGCTCGGACTCGAGGGGGTTCGACGGGTCGCCGGGTGGCTGTCGCCTTACAGCGTCTCTAGGTTGACGGTCTCGGTTCGTGCTGGCTCAGCGGAGAACTCGGTGGAGGAACAGGGTTTCAGCTGCTGTGACGTCGACTGCAGGGTGTTGGCGTCGTCCGGTAGGGCGGAGTTCGTCGACGCCGTACGCGAGCTCGCGGTCGACGCCGCCGAAGGCAGGGTCTCGGCTTTCGACGTCGACGAAGCCCTCGTCGACGGCTACATGGATGGAGCGAAACCCGATCTGTTCGTCGTCACCGGACGAGACCACCTCGTCGACAGCTTGGTCTGGGAGTCCGTCTACAGCGAAGTACGTTTCCTGAGCTCCTGGATGGAGATAGAGCGAGGTGACGTAGAGTCCCTGGTGTCCGACTACCGCTCCACTGAACGACGGTTCGGCAGGTAGAAGCTGCCGGCATCCGGTGTCCCCGTAGGATGTGTGGAGGATATCTTAGCTTGACTGGACTTCTTTCCGTCTCCTGTAGCCGAGACCGGCTACAGCGAGGAGTATCGGACCTATCAACGCGATAGCCACCATCACTAGGAGGA
This sequence comes from Euryarchaeota archaeon Ods02, assembly GCA_028751075.1. Classification (GTDB taxonomy): domain Archaea; phylum Halobacteriota; class Halobacteria; order Halobacteriales; family Halorutilaceae; genus JAQZDA01. Next base: position 4,803 of record JAQZDA010000049.1, read on the forward strand.
TGAAGAAGCTGAGGATGTCTGTCGGCGGTAGCGCGAGAACTGTGGCTCTCCCGAACAGGAACGTCAGAACCAATCCGACGGCTCCGAGAGCTCCGTACTTCCGTATGTTCGCAATCGAGGTGAACTGCACTGCACCGCATTCCTGGCATCGTCTGTCGTCTAGCGAGACGGGTTCACCGCAGCCGTCGCACTCTAGCCTCCTGCTTCCGCCTTCGACATCGTCGCCGTCGCTCCCACTTCCTTCAGATGCATCCGGTTCAGGTGAATCCGAAGTCGCCGTGGACTCGTGCTCCGTGGACGAGTCGCTGGAGCTCTCCGCCGAAGCCTGCTCCGCCGTTGACTCCTGCTCTCCCTCGTTGCCTTCGTTCATCGCCGGATAATTGCCAGCCATCGTTATAAATATTCAGGGGGATAGGGGAGGCTGTGGAGATGGGGGGGGGTTCCGGAAGCGACATGGCGGGTAATCCGGTTCTACCGTGTGAATCCAGTTCTACTTTAGGCTGGAGCTCGTCCGTGTCGACGATGTCGACTGTGACGTCCTGGAGCGGAGGCAAGGACTCCGCGTACGCCTACGGGGAGAC
>JAQZDA010000042.1 GCA_028751075.1 Euryarchaeota archaeon Ods02
GAGCCGCCCACCGCCGGTTCAAATCCGGCCCTTGGCTTGAGCGAGCGAACGCGAGAGAAAGCCAAGGCCGGTTCGAACCAGTGAACGAAGGCGCGCGGAGCGCCGAAGTGACCATGGTTCAAATCCGGCCCTTGGCTTGTCGATTTATCTCTGGCTTGGGCTATTTTTTCTGGTCGAGCTGTTCCCGTCGCTTCTGGCCGAGGCCGATATCGCGCGGAGGTCGCATCTGCGCTCTCAGACGAAGCTCTCGAAGCCGTGGAATCGGTCGACCGAGAGGATGCTCTTTCGCACGAGGAGGTAAAGGAGAAGTTCGGTACTGAACCGTGACGGATCTTGGTTACTCCGAACGCGCCGTCGGGTGGCTTGAAGACGCCGTACACGACACCAGGGAACGCCATAATAAAGAGACTCGACAGTATCAAGGACCTCCCCTGTCACTACCTAACCCGGCTCATCGGACAGCCCTACTACCGGCTCCGCGTCGGAGACTACCGCGTCATGATCGACGCGGACAAGGAACGACGACGAGCTCTTCGTCCGAGAGATACCCGACAGGGAAGGAGCGTACGACTGACTCTGTCACGGAAATCTATCGCCGGATAAGTAACGACCTGTTGACTCCGTTGGTTCAGGGTCACTATCGGGGTTGATTCCAACGTGTTGGAAAAAGGTTCTTACAGTCGGTAGCGTCTGCAGGAAACGGTTTTCAAAAGATTAGAGTTCGTCTAGTTAGAGCTCGTCGGTCTCGGCGCCGAGGGCGTTGAGCTTGACGCTGCCGAGGCCTTTCTTGGCGTTGGCTTTCGAGCTGTAGCCTTCTCCGCTGTCGGCGATGATGTTGCCGTTGTGGTGGACGAGCCTCCATCTCCATTCGTCGTCCTTGCCGGTGTACAGCTCGAACTTGGCTTTGCTGGACTTGACGTCGGCGTCGTCCTCCTCCATGCCCTCGATCTCTGCGGTGAGCTCTTCGATCTCGTCTTCGAGGTCTTCCTCCCGTGCGGCTCCAGCTCGTTGGGAGTCGCGGGACTTGTCGGCGGCGTTCTTCCGCGCGGTATCGGACGCGGCTGCTGCGGCTCTCTCTGATTCTTCGGCTGAGTCGGCGCGGTGTTCGGCGGAGTCCGCGCGCTGGTTCGCGGCGTCGGTTCGTTCGTTCGCTGCGTCGACGGCGGCGTCGCGTGGGTCTGTCGCCAGAGGGACGATGCTTCCTGCGACTCCTATGATGGCGAGTCCGCCGACGTACGCCATGATGACGGTGGAGTCACCGGTCGTCAGCGACCATCCCGTCGGGAAGATGGACAGGAACCAGGCGATGGCCGCGAAAGTCACCAAGAGCCCAACGGCGACGAGGAAGGTCGCCATCCTCCGGAGCGGGAACCTGAGGACTGCACCGGACATCAGGAGCGCGGGCGCCATCGCGGCTAACGCGTATCCGACGCCACGTCCCATCGACGCCGGCTCCGTCATGTAGTACGTGACGAGTCCGAGGAACCCCAGGACGACGCCGACGAGGAACATCCAGTATCCCATGACCTCGTTCGCGTTGGTTGCGTCTCCTATACGGTGTTCGTATATCGATGCTAGTGGCCCACCTCGTGTTGACTGTGCCATGGTTCATATGAGGCAGCCTACGGGGATACAGCGATTGCTTGGCCAGCCAAGTTGGTTATACGTTTACGGTCGGTGTGTCGTTATTCTTCGTCCTCTACCAGCAGGGTGTTGGTCACGAGGTTGCAGATGGCTCGACGGAGCCGTTCGGTCACGGCTTGGTCCGTGACCCCGAACTCGGTAGCCAGCTCCTGAGTGGAGATCTGCCGGGGAAGCGAGTAGTACCCCGACTCCACCGCCCGCGACAGCGTTGTACGCTGCGGCGACGACAGTCCGTACCATGGGCCTGCGCCGGGTTTCGTCGGATTGTACAGCCGCTTCACGTCTATCGGGACGTCGTGCTCGGTGCAGTGGTTCTGGAACGCAGAGAGACCGTCGTGGCCGGGGAACCGGAGCTCGAACGACCACGTCGCGGCGACGCCACGCGCCTCCAGCAGGTTGGCATCCGCCTCCATCAGGCCCCCGAAGAACGTGTCGCCGGACACGTCCCAGTCCAGCGCGTACAGAACCTCGCCGTCGTGGGTGCTGATGACGTCGACCTCGTTCACGGCAACGTGTCTCCGAACCGACTCCTCGAACTCGTTCTCCTCTCCGTGGACGCGGAAGAACGGCACCGTGCGCTCCCCCAGGGGGACCATGGTCTCGAGTACCACGTTCGTGTCTTCCTCCATCTCGAGGATGCGGCCGAGCTCGAACTGCTGTGAGGGGAGCGTGAGGTCGACGATGACGGCCATTGTGAAGTCTTCGCACGAACGTCGTAAAAGCCTGCCTGAGGACGTAGACAGAGGACCCTTGGTGTACCAAGGAAAAGGGCACACCTATCCCTTCAGCCGGCGTACACAGTACACGGATAACACAGGGACGCGGTCGAGAACCTGGGTCGCCGAACAGGGCTTGGCGACTCAGGCGGATGCCGCCGTCCACACCACACCATGTCAGAAGAAAGAGAACGGGAGATTACGACGGAAGCCGAGTTCGACGAGGCGTTGAGGAAGCTGGTTCTGTCGGCGCTCGGGAACGGCGTCGACACCCGTGGTGCCTGGGTCTACCGGAACGGTGAGAGCTACCCGGATCTAGAGGTTCTCGTCACCGAGCTGGCGAAGTAGATACGGTTCTACGGCAGCTGTGATACGGTTCTACGGCGGGGATGGAATCAACTGCTTGGTGTTTCAGGGGATAGCTGTAATCCCAGCGGTTTCGTAGGGATGGGTATGGCTGATACAGGGGAGCAACATAGACCATCGGAGTACGAACACGAGACGACGGGCGGTCGGGAATACATAGCCGAGGTACTGAACGGGGTCGTCGACGGCGGTCTCGCCGGCTCGATCCGGATAGGCCCGGACGCGGACGCCGTCGACGTAGCCGTACCCGACGAGATCTCGCTAGAGATAGAGCTCGAGGAAGAGGACGACGAGGTGAGCCTGGAGCTCGAGCTGGAGTGGCCCGCAACCGACGTGGAACCCCGAGACCTCGAGAGCGAGGGCGTACGTGGTGATGCTGAGGAGCCGAGACAGGTGGCGGCGGCCGACGGCACGGAGTCGCTGGCGCGGTTCGAGCTCTACCGTGACCGCGCCGAAGAGTGGCGGTGGCGACTCCGGCATCGGAACGGTGAGGTCATAGCCGACGGCGGCGAGGGATACACGAGCAAACAGAACGCAGTAAAGGGAATACGTAGCGTGGTCGAGAACTCTCCGGAAGCAGAGGTAACGGAGGCTTCCACGGAGTCATGACGTACGGTTACCTGAGCAGCCGACTCGTCACCACGGCCGCTACATCGATGCAGCTCGATCCAATGCAGTTCGGCGGCGACCTCATCGGACTCGCAGTGCTCTTCCTCGTGCTCGCCGTCGTAGCGGCAGTCCTCGGAGCCGGCGGGATAGCGGGACTCAGCTGGAACATCGCGAAGTGGCTCGTGATAATCTTCGTAGTCCTCGCCGTGATATCCGCCGTTCTGTAGTCCGCGGACGTCCTGTAGTTCGCGGAGAAACATCGACGTCATCGGGGTGAGAACCAGGTCGCTCAGCTGCTCCGGTACAGCAGGTGTAGCGCTTATATGGCAGCGGTTCTAACGACGAGACATGAAACCTAGATTACCAGGCGGCTTCATGCTGTCGTGCGGCGTCGCCGCACCCGTCGTCGGCGTCGTCGGCGTCGCGCTGGCGGCGTTGCTCGCGCCGGAGTTCAACGCGGTGGACCACGGCTTCAGCCATCTAGGCGTCGCCGACGGAGTCGCGTCCTGGGTGTTCAACGGCACCGTAGTGCTCGTCGGCGTCGTCGCGTTCCCGTTCGGCCTCGTGCTCGCGTTCACCGCGAACAACCTCCTGGAGAAAGCCGGCGTCGCCTGCCTCTGGATAGGTGTGTTCTGTATGTTCCTCCTCGGCTTCGTCACCCTCGACTACTACGCCGCACATCTCGCTCTCGGGCTCACGTTCTTCAGCCTCGTGACCGTCGCCTTCTACGTCTACGGTGCCGGCAACGTCTACGAAGGCCACGTCACCCACGGCCTTGTCTCCATCGCGTTCGGCGCCCTACATCAGGCGGCGTGGCTCGTCTGGGGCGTCGTGTATTTCCGAGGGTATCAGGGCCCGCTGCTCGAAGCGCCTGCGATACTGCTGCCGGAGGCCGCGGGACTGCTGCTGTTGATCGCGTGGGTCTTTCACGAAGCCTACGGACCCATCCGGGACGACTGGAGGGAGGTTCTGGAGGGCAGGCGTATGCAGGAGCGTCGGCGGGAACGCGGCGACGCCGCCTGACCGACGTGGGAGGGCAAACGATATCCCCCAAGCGAGACATCTACGGATAGATGACCGAGGAAGACGGCGACCGCGCTATCTACGTCGTCAGCGACCTGCATATCGGAGGCGACGAACAGATAGGCGAGGTCGATTTCGAGGACGAGCTGATGGAGCTCCTGCAGGAGCTCGAGGACACCGAGGAAGACGCCGAGCTCGTCGTCAACGGCGACGCCTTCGGGCTCTGGGAGTTCACCGACGTAGACGGACCCGCGAAGTTCGAGGTGCTCGAGGAAGACTACAGCGAGATCTTCCAGCAGCTGAAAGCCACCGGCGAGAACATAGAGATAACCCTGATACCCGGGAACCACGACCACGAGCTCTCGGCGTACCCCGAGTACAGGGAACGGTTCAGGGAGTACAACGTCGACGTCGTGCAGGAGCAGTCTATCGAGCGAGATGTCGGGGACGGCGTCGTGCACTTCGAACACGGCAACCAGCAGGACCCCAACAACTACGTCCCCGACTGGGGCAACCCCTACGTCACGCCACTCGGGTACTACTACAACACCCACGTCACCAGCCGCGCAGGTAAGCTCTCGAAACACGGGAAGTTCGACTGGTTGAGCGACGTACAGGCGGTGACGCCGACGCAGCGGATGCCGAACTGGCTCGCCAGCAAGTACTTCTACGTCGAGATGCACCCCGCACTCAGGTACAGCTTCCTGCCGTTCCTCCTGCTGTTCAACGTCAGCCTCGTGCTCGCCGGCCTCGCCGCCCTCGACGTCGCAGGGGTGTGGTCGCTACCCGCCGACACCGCCGAAGCGGCTTTCGGGTTGTTCGGCCGCGTCGGAGAGACCGCGTACATCCTGCTCTACCTCAACCTCATCGTCGTAGCCCTCCTCACCCTCACTGCGATACCTATCGCTCTGATGATAAGGGACATACGCCGCACCGTCGAACGGTTCGGCTTGTTCGAGACCGACCTAACGGTCGACCCCGAGAAACCCTACAGGAAGCACGCGGAGGAGCTGTTCCGGAACGACCCGGAGAAAGTGGTGTTCTGTTACGGCCACACACACCGCGCGAAGACCCGAGAGGTAGACGGTGGATACCTCGTGAACACGGGAACCTGGCTGAAACGCCTGCATCGAATCGATGTCATCGCCGGCCGCCTGCCACCCGTGTTCTACCCCACCTATCAGCTCAACGCCGTCCGGTTCACGGCGACGGAGGACGACGACGTCCACGTAGAGTACCTTCGGAAGGAGAAAGACAGCCCCGCAGACGACGACCTCACTTTGACGGAACGGCTGCTCACCCTGGGTCGTCGACCGGACACCGAGTCACCGGAACCCGTCGTTGTAGACACCTGAAGCCCGGAACGAATCAGATGGCGCAGGCCAGTACGTCAGATGCCGAGCATCATCCGGAGCGTGTTACGTGTGCCAGGGCCCAGGCCGACCGCTAACACAGCGACCAGGAGGATGTACGGGGTGCGGCGGTAGTCGTCGAAGAACCGGGTGTCGAACGCCCACAGTATCAGGAGCACGATAGCTATCTTCACGGCGACGAAGGCGTAAGCCGTTCCGAAGACCTCTATCACCATACGGGACACAGGCTGCTTCTCGCCGTAACCCAGGTGCTCGACGCCGACGACGGTGGAGAAACCGTCGACGAGATGCCCCCAGAGTACCACGGCTCCCGCGAACCCCGTGGCTTCGTTGACGACGGGTGCCGCCTTGTCGACTGCGAAGTAGACGACTGCAGCAGTGAGCGTGGCGGCGACGGCGACGGCGACGGGCACCCAGAACACGAACTCCGCCTCGGTAGCCCCGTAGAAAGCCAGGTACGCAGCTACGGCGGCGAAAGCCAGTAGTCCACCCGCCGCCACCGGTCGCTCGTAGTCCTCGACCACGCCCCGATCCCGTAGCTCCAGCCCCAATGCCAAGATGGCGACGGTGAAGAAGAACATCGAGAAGTAGATCACCGGGGAGACGAAGAGGTACGCCACCGGCGGCTCCACCGCTCCGGCGTCCTGCAGCACCCGGGCGGCGCCGCCGAGGAACGCGAACGGCACCATGGCGTAGAAGAACGCCATCGAGTCACCGGCGTCGAAGTACTCCAGCACGCCGACTGCGGCGACGACGCCCAGCAACATGTAGTAGATGTACACCGGCAGCGACACCGCGGTGTACCCGTCCGCAGACGTCACACCTTCACGCGGGACCTCACGGACGCCCTGTGACGCCGCGTCGATGGGTCCGACGAAGTACCGCCAGACGAACTCGTCGTACACGAGCTCCGGACGCAAAAGAGCACCCACGGCGACGACTGCGACGGGTGCGAACACCGCCGTCAACCAGACCACGGCAGCTTTCCAGGGGTCGACATCTCCGTCAAGTCGGTCGAACATACTGGAGTGATGGCCGTGAACGGTTGTTATCTCTGTCGTTCGAGTACAGGGTAGAAACACAGACGAGGGTAACGACAAAGACGACAGGAGCGAGCTGGATGAACAAGCATCGTTGTTTGCCTGCATCGCTGACCCCCCGTCGGTCTTGCGGCTTGTTACCGACGGCCGTGGTAGGGACTTCACCGTCCGGTATACATATTTACCCAGATATGTTCGCCCGTGTTCCCGAGCTTTGAGAAAGACCTTTCCACGTAAAGTAAAAGTAAGACCAAGTTTACAACGTTGTAGGATATGACAGAAGAATCCGACTATCCCGACGAAAGAGAACAGAAACCCGAATCCGAGATAGATCAACAGTCAGTCGCGAAGTCCATCGTGGAACACGAGGACGAGATCCGCACCGCTCTCGAAGAGATGGACGCCGAACCACCCGAGGACAAGGAGGTCGGTCTTCAGCTACCGAAGCTCGACCTCGGTCGCCGACAGTTCATGGCCGCCGGCTCGCTGGGTCTCGCAGGCGCCACCACCGGCTGCCTGGATAGACTCGACGGAGACAACGGACAGACGAGGAGAGGCGTCGCCGAAGCAGACGTACCACCCGGCGAACACGACGACTACTACGCCTTCCTCAGCGGCGGACACAGCGGCGAAGTACGGGTATACGGGATCCCGTCGATGCGTCAGCTGATGCGTATCCCGGTCTTCAACACCGAAGCCGCACGAGGCTATGGATACGACGAGGAGACCAGGGAGATGCTCGAGGACTCCGGAGGCTACACCTGGGGAGACACCCATCACCCGAGGTTGTCGCAGACCGACAACGACTACGACGGCCGCTTCGCCTACATCAACGACAAAGCCAACGGCAGGATGGCGCGTATCGACCTCGAGTACTTCGAGACCGACGCAATCGTCGACATACCTAACACCCAGGGAGTCCACGGCGCCTGCGCACAGCTACCGGACACAGAGCTGATCTTCGGAGTCGGCGAGTTCCGCGTCCCCATACCCAACGACGGACGAGACCTCGACGACCCCGACGAGTACGGCAGCGTCTGCACAGCCATCGACCCCGAGACCATGAACGTCGAGTGGCAGGTGGAGGTCGACGGCAACCTCGACAACGGAGACGGAAGCAAGGATGGACGGTGGTTCTTCTCCACGGGATACAACGACGAAGGAGGAGTCAACGAAGCCGAGATGACCCGGGACGACCGCCAGCACACGAAGGCGTTCGACATCCCCGCCATCTGGGACGCCATCGAAGACGGCGAGTACGAGATGATAAACGGCGTCAGAGTCCTCGACGGAACACAGGACAGCCCGCTCAACCAGGGCGACCGCCCCATCGTCAGATACGTACCGACGCCGAAGAACCCTCACGGCGTCAGCGTCACCCCGGACAACAAGTACGCGATCTCGAGCGGCAAGCTAGACCCCACCACCACGATAATAGACATCGAAGCACTCGGTGAGGTCGACGACCCAGCAGACGCCATCGTCGGCCAACCCAACCTCGGCATCGGGCCGCTGCATACAGCGTACGACGGCCGCGGACACGCCTACACCACGTTGTTCGTCGACAGCCAGGTCGTGAAATGGGATATCGAGGCAGCCGTCGAAGCCTACCCCGAAGACGGTGACGGTGACTCCCCCGCGGTCATCGAGAAGATAGACGTCCACTACAACCCCGGACACCTCATCGCCAGCGAGAGCTACACCGCAGACCCCGAAGGCGACTGGCTGCTGTCGCTGAACAAGCTTTCGCAGGACAGGTTCCTGCCCGTCGGACCCGTACATCCGGAGAACGACCAGTTGATATACATCGGAGACGACGAAGAAGGGATGCAGCTGGTGAAGGACACGCCGGCGTACCCTGAACCCCACGACGCCAGCATCGTCAGCGCCGACAAGCTGAACCCAACGCAGGTGTACGACCGCGAGGACCAGCCCGACAAGGAGTACATCAGCTCCGACGACAACGAGATCATCCGCGACGGTGACGAGGTCCACATCAAGATGCACAACCAGAGGAACCACTTCGGGTTCGAAGACATCACCGTGCAGGAAGGCGACACCGTCACCATCACCACCACCAACGTCGAATCCACACCCGACATCCTGCACTCGCTCGCCATCCCGAACTACGACATCAACCTCAAGATCGCGCCACAGGAGACCCGAGAGGTCACCTTCGAAGCCACGGAGCCCGGAGTGCACTGGTTCTACTGCGCGTACTTCTGCAGCGCACTCCATCTCGAGATGAGGTCGAGGCTGCTGGTCGAACCAGCTGACTGACGACACCTCACTTCCTGACTAAGTCAGGTGAGGTGATGGAGTCGCGGAAGAGCCAGGATACAGTCTGGTGGAAACCCTCGACGTCGGAAATGGCATAGCCCGGGAAACACGGTTCGAACACCGAAGATGGAAGACAGTACATGAGAACTAAACCACGAGGACCGAGAAGATGAGGCAGCGGATAGCGAAGCTGAAGGAAGCGAGGAGAGCGCTCGCCGTAGCCTCTGCAGTCCTCTTCGTAGCTGTGATAGCTCTACCGGTGTGGAAGATAACCATCGACGCACCTCAGTACCCCTTCACCCTGGTGGTAGAGGTCTACAGCTACCCGCGTTTAGGTGGTGACTGGCAGGAGGTACACGGCCTCAACCGCTACGTCGGGTTCTACTACCCCGACCCCGTGTTGATAGAACCACATTTCGACGTCCACCACACCTCCATAAGGACTCCGGAATGGGTGTTCGGACCCGTGGCTCTGGCCGCCGTCGCACTCGCGACCCTGTACGCTGGACTGAAACCCGAGGGCTCTATCGCCCAGACACTCGGGCGCGTCTTCACCGCCGTCGTCGTCTTCGGAGCTGCCGCAGTCGCCTGGGTGCAGTACAGGCTGTATCAGGCGGGTCACACGCTCGACCCCGACGCACAGCTAAGGGGAGTAGACTCCTTCACGCCACCGGTCATCGGACCGTACGAGGTCGCGAACCTCGATGGGTTCAGTCAGCCCGCGACAGGTGGATACGTCGCGTTATCAGCGTTCGCGCTGCTTTTCTTCGCGTTCCTCCTGCGAGACACGGACGCCTCGGTGGCGGAGCTACCGCGACTCGCGATCGCAGCCCCCGGCAACACCGTGGAAAAACTGAAAGGTTTCAGACGACGTCTGTCAAAGGGAGAGGGATGAAGTGCGAGAGCTGAACTCCGACAACCGGTGGATGTACGCCGCAGGCTTCGTAGCTGTAGCAGCCGTGTTGCTGGCGGCCGCGGCCGCGGCGTCACCCTCCAGCGACGAGGTCACGGAGTTCGAGGACACCGAGAACATCGTCGAAGCAGTGGACGCAGAGCTCGTCGAACACCTCCGACCCCACCATCACGAAGAACCACGGGATACCGAGCCAGCTGTGACGGTCGACGGCGTCGAGAAACAGTCTCTGCAGCAAGCGGTAGACGCCGCCGAAGCCGGAGACACAGTAGAAGTATCAGGGGTGTGGCGGGAACGCGTCGTCGTCGACACGTCCGACGTCGTGGTCCGCGGCGACGGCAACGGCGCCGTCGTCGACGGAGTCGGGGAAGGACGCGTCGTCGAGATAGAGGCGGACGACGTCGTCGTCGAGAACCTCTGGATACGGAACAGCGGCTTCGATCCGGGTGCGGAGGACAGCGGCGTCTACGTCGACGGAGACCGGGTCGAGGTCAGGAACTCCACGCTCACCGACGTGACCTTCGGAGTCTGGATAGACGGAGCCAGCGACGTCGTCGTGGAGAACAACACGATCTCCGGCAGGGAAGACGTCACGAAACCCAACCGCGGCAACGGAGTCCATCTCTGGGAGACTGAAGGCACACAGATACACAGGAACCATGTCTCCACGGTCAGGGACGGAGTCTACTACTCCTGGTCCACCGACGTACATGCGTCGGAGAACGTGATGCGGGACCTCAGGTACGGCGTCCACTACATGTACACCGACGACAGCCGCTTGGAGCGCAACGTCGCCTTCGACAACGAAGTCGGCTTCGCCCTCATGGTGAGCCAGGATCTCAGGATAGCTGACAACCTCGCCGTCTCCAACCACGGCGGAAGCGGACACGGCATGCTCGTGAAAGGCATCGACGACACCACGGTCGAAGGTAACGCCTTCGTCGGCAACGTCAACGGAATCTACGTCTACAACTCCCACCGGAACGACTTCCACGACAACCTCTTCATGGGTAACGACGTAGGCGTGCATTACACCGCCGCAAGCAGCGACGAGTCCGTGGAAGGCAACAGCTTCGTCTACAACCTCCAGCAGGTGTACACGACGACGACGGAGGACAAGAGCTGGAGCGGTAACTACTGGAGCGACGGCCGCGCCGCCGACCTCACCGGTGACGGCGACAGCGACGTCATGCATCGGCCGTCGGGCGCCGTCGAACAGATGTTGCGGGAGACTCCGGAGGCGTACGTCTACGCCGACAGCCCCGCGTTCGACGCCGTACGGCTGGCGGAGTCGACGTTCCCCCAGTGGGACACACCGGGGGTCACCGACCGTTCGCCAATGGAGACTTCGCCGCACGACTGGCGCAGCGTCGCCGAAGCCACCGACCGCCGACTCAACCCCGCAGCAATCGAAGACGTGGAGCAGGATCACGGGGTGGAACACCACGTGGACCACGACGCCGACGAAGGACACGAGCACGGAGACTACGGCGACGAGCACGAAGAAGGCCACGAACACACTGACGGCTACGACCACGAAGATAGCCAGAACCACGAACACGGTGGTCACGAACACGGACAGGATGATGAGCACGACCAAGACGACGTCCACGATGACGGACACGAAGATGAAGGTCAAGATCACGGCCACGGTGACGAGCATGGCACCGGCCACGGAGACGAGATGACGGGTGACAGCGGATGAAGATAGAGACAGAGGACGTGAGAAAAGGATACGGAGACGTCACCGCGCTCGACGGCGTCTCCATCGAGATACCGTCGGGTGAGACCTACGGCTTGCTCGGCACCAACGGTGCAGGCAAGAGCACCCTGCTGAAGCTGCTTGTAGGACACGGCCGTCCGGACTCAGGCAGCATACGCGTCGGAGACGTAGACGTCGTCGAAGCCAGACGCGGCGTCCGCGAGTTCGTCGGCTACCTACCCGATAGAGTGGGGTTCCCCGGTGAACTCACGGGGAAAGAGGTTGTGGAGTTCAACGCCGACGTACGGGGAGCCACGGCGGGAGACGTCGAGGAAGCGCTCGCCACCGTCGGCCTCACCGGGGAGTCCCGTCGAAGGGTGAACGGCTACTCCACGGGGATGAAGAAACGACTCGGGTTAGCCGTCGCCATCCTCCACAGCCCCGAGGTACTCTTGCTAGACGAACCCATCAGCGGACTCGACCCCCTCGGAATCCAGGAGTTCCACAGCTACCTCGGTGAGGTCGTCGAAGACACCACCGTCGTCCTGGCGTCCCACCGTATGGAGACCGCCGCCGAGCTCTGCGGCAGAGCTGCGATACTTCACGAAGGAAGGGTGAGGGATGAAGCCACGGTGGACGAGCTCCGCACCGACGATGACGCGTCGCAGCCGCTTTCGCTGGACGACGCCTTCAAGAACGCCGTCGAAGCAGGAGGGGAACTATAGATGGCGGGCGGGACCTCCGACGAACACGGACAGCAAGAGGTCGAAGCCGACGCCACCGCCGACAGCCTGCGCGACAGTAAGTCCCTCGGGCTGCTGAAGGTGGCTTCCACGGAGAGCCGCGTCACCGTCCGCCGCCGGTGGGCGGCCGCCTTCACACTGTTGTTCGCCCTGCTGTCAGGCGGCTACGTACTGTTCAGCACCGCCGACGTCGCAGCGCAGGGTTTCGACGGGATAGTCACCGGATTGACGAACCTCTCCGTCTACGTGGTCCCGCTCGCAGCGCTCGCGCTCGGCTACGGCGTCGTCGTCGGATACGAGGACTCCGGCTGGCTGCATTCGATGTACGGACTACCGTTGACTCGCGCCGAGGTTCTCTGGGGTTGCTGGCTCGGCCGCACCGCAGTGTTCGTCTCCGCGGTCGTCGTAGGATACGCGGCAGGCGGCGCCTTGCTCGTCCTAGGCCTCGGAGTCGACGTCGCCGCAGCCTACCTCGGCTTCGTCGCAGCCACCGCCGCCGTCGGCGTCGCGTTCCTGTCGCTCGCTGCGCTAGTCTCCAGCGCTTTCCAGGAGAAGACGCACGCCCTCGGCGCCGCGCTCGCCGTCTGGCTGTGGTTCGTCCTGCTGCACGACCTCGCGTCGCTCGCCGCGATATCGTTCTACAGCCTACCCGAATGGATCTTGACGGCGAGCGTCGTCTCCAACCCCGCGACGGTGTACCGTGTCCTCGTCCTGTCGACGCTGGAGGCAGGCGGCGCCGGTGGGTTCGCAGCCGTGCTCCAGGAGACCGGACTGTCGACGCCTGTACTGGCGGCGGCGGCTCTGTTCTGGGTGTTCGCACCGCTAGCGTTCGCAGGCTACCTCGTAGGCAGAAGGGAGCTGTAGCCAAACAGCTGATGAGCCAGTCGAGACACCGATAAAGGGGGACCTAGTCCGCTTTTTCTCTCCGTTCACGGTACTCCTCCTCGTATCGAGCGAGACACGACGGACAGCAGAAGTCCTTTGCGTCGCCGTCGAACTCCTCCGTGACTCCGTCACCGCCTACCTCGTTGCCGCAGACCACGCAGTCGAGGGCGAAATCCACGTCTCCCACGCCCGGCGTCCAGCTGTACTCCTCCACCACCGAGACGTCGTACCCCATCACGTCGTCGAGGTCGACAGCTTCCGCCAACCATCTCGTGAGGTCGTCGGCGGAGACGTCCGCGTAGGCGACGACGCGCCCGTCCACCAGCCGGAAGACGTGATCGACCTCGGACGCTTCCGCTAGCGTACGGTATACCTCAGTCGCCTGACCTGGCTCCGCCTCGACCTCTACGAACAGCTGCCTGCCTCCCTGCAGCATCCCGCGGTCTACGTCGACGGTGAACCTCTGGACGACGCCGTCCTCCTTCAGCTTCTCCACCCTGTCAGAGACCGCCGGCGGCGACATATCCACCTCCTCCGCTATCTCACTGTACGGAGTCCGCGAATCCCCCAAGAGGGTCTCAAGGATCGCCCGGTCGACGTCGTCGAGCTCGCGTCTCTCGTGCATACAGAGCTTACGCAGCCATGTCAGGAAAGCCTTACCTCGCGTGCGTACCTCGCCTACGATAGAGCGCGAAGCAACCTACCTA